>JBILUQ010000092.1:0-13163 GCA_044370935.1 Chthoniobacteraceae bacterium | reverse complement strand
ATGCCAACCGCTCCGGCCTAAACCAAAACCCATTGTAAACCAGAGCTGCGTATTTCGGGATCAATCCGTCGCGAAGATGCATCACTTCACGATCCATTGTCAGCGACTCAAGCTGACGATGTCCGTAAAGCAGGATGGATCCGCCGGGCGTCTCATAAACTCCGCGCGACTTCATTCCCACAAACCGGTTTTCCACCATGTCCACGCGACCGATTCCGTTCCTGCCTCCGAGCCTGTTGAGCGCTTTCATCACCCAGTAGGCGGAAAGCGAAACATGGCCGGCAGCGTTTTTTGAAATCTCTCCCGTGAATCCCAACTGCCCGAGAAGCTCCTCGATGCCGTCGTGTCCAATCGCAGTGCAAATCCCATTCTCAAAACTCAACTCCACGTATTCCGCGCGGTCGGGAGCATCCTCCGGCGAAACCGAAAGCACATACATTTCCTTGGCCTCCGGCGCGGACGCATCAAACCAAGGGTCTTCAAGAATGCCGGCCTCAAAGGAAATGTGCAGCAGGTTTCTATCCATGGAATACGGCTTCTTCGCAGTTGCCTGAACTGGTATGCCGCGTTGTTCGCAGTACGCGATCATCTCGGCGCGGCCGGGAAACTGCTCACGGAAGCGATCCTGCCGCCATGGAGCGATCACCTCGAGTTCGGGCGCTAGCGCGGCTGCAGTAAGCTCGAACCGGACCTGATCGTTGCCCTTCCCGGTGGCACCATGTGCCACAGCGTCGGCGCCTTCAGCCCGTGCAATCTCCACCATGCGCTTCGCAATCAGCGGACGTGCTATTGACGTTCCAAGCAGATACTGCCCCTCGTAAATCGCGTTCGCCTGAATCATCGGGAAGATAAAGTCGCGAGCGAACTCCTCGCAAAGATTGTCGATGTAAATCTTGCTCGCTCCTGTCTTCGCGGCCTTGTCTTCGAGCCCGTGAAGTTCCTCCTCCTGGCCGACGTCAGCGCAGAAGGCGATGATCTCCGCCTGATAAGTCTCCTTCAGCCATGCAAGGAGAACGGAAGTGTCGAGGCCGCCCGAGTAAGCAAGTACGATTTTCATAATCGCCGCAGATGGAAACAGAGTCGCCCGCTTTAGCCAACCCGTTTTACGCGGGGCCCACACCCTCTTCCATAACCTACTCCCACAAAAAGCGCTCCAGACGGATCTGCCGTGCACGCGCACCCGCCTCCTGGGCCCGAGGCGCGGGCATTTTCGCCATCCGTTCATAAACGTTCACTGCATCCTTCCACGCGGCTTGGCGCTCCAGAAAACGCGCTGCGTCGAACCCCGCCTTGAATACCCAGAAATACTCCCCCGCATCCATGGACCCGGTCGAGTCCAGCAACTGGACGAAACCCTCCAACGATTCCAACGGCCGGCTTGTCTCATAAGCCTTCGCGATTTTATAAAGGGCCTGGTTGCGCCAGTGAGGAAAAGCATCCGCCTCTTTCGCCAAAAGCTGGTACTGCGAGACCGCCTGCTCAATCGGCAGCGCCTCCCGCTTTGCGATCGCCAAAAGAGCGTCGGCCTTTCCGCACAACGCGGCAAAGCGCAAGTCCTGATCAACTCCGGACGACGCCTTTAAAATCAAATCAAACAAAACCACTCCCTCAGACTCCTGCTCGAGGCGGCACTTTACCGACGCCTGTTGGTAGCGCGCTTTCCAGCGCAACGGCCCAGTCCTGCGGGCCACCTCGTCCCAGTAGGTGAGAGCCCGGTCGACCGATCCCGGGTTCAGGAGATTCGCGGCGCATTGCCCTGCCAAATAACCCGAGGTCTCCGCCAACGCTCCCTCCGGTTGCTGCGCCAGCAACGTTGCGAATTGCGTTTCGGCATTCGCAAAATCTTTTCTTCGAAAATAAACCTCGCCCAACTTCATCCGCATCTCAGGGATCAATGGCGAATCGGCAAACACTCGCACGAAAGCCTCGGCCAACTCGATCACGCGGGCGTCGTCGCGCGGTTGCTCAGAGTCCGCCAAAAACACCTCCAAATACGCCGCCTGCTCAGCCGTGGACGGGGCAAGCGGCGTTGCCATGACCTGCTGGAAGTAAGAAGTGGCGCGCGCCCTCAGAGGTTGCCCCGCCGAAACTGCAGAGCCCGCCGGAAGGCTTATCAACTGCTGATGGGTGAGCTCCACAAAAGCCAGCTTCACATCCGCCTCACGGGGGTGACCCGGATGCAACTTCAGAAAATTTTTCAAGGCCTCTTCCGCTTGGGAGTGCCCGTCCCGGCACCGCTGCAAAACGGTCTCCAACTCCAGTTCCACCGCCAGATGGTTTGAAGCAGCGCTCTTTCGAAGCGTTTCACCGAATTGGGCCGCCTTCCGGTAATTCCCAAGCTTGAGCGCAGCAAGGCCTCCATTAAACACCACCTCAGCGACCATCGGGGATTCCCCGTTCATCAGCGCTTCAAACCGTTCAAGCGCCTCAGAGAACCGTCCCTTCGTGTACCGCACCGATGCATCCCGAAACTGCAAAACCGATCGAAGCCCAGGGTCACCGCAGACCGCGATCCCCTGAGTGATGCAGCGAAGCGCCTGATCGAAATCTCCACTGGCCAAAGACGTCTCAGCGCGCGCCAGGCAAGCCTGCGCCACCAGTGCATGCCCCGGATAATCCACGCAAAACCGCTCCCGCTCCTCGTCTGCCCGCGCCCTCTTTCCGATGCTCGCGTAAAACTCCCCCAGAAAACAAGCCCCCAAGGGTCGGTCAAGCCCACCTCCGGAGTTGGCTATTTTGCGCAAAGCCTCATCAGGCGCGTTGGGTTGCTCGCTCAAAATTTTCACCCACTTCCGAAACAGCCCCTCCCGGCCGATCCGCGGCGCAGTCGAGTTCTGGGACAGAAACTGGAAGATGAATTTTCCCGCATCATCCGTCCTGCCCTGCGCCACAAGAGCGTCAACGCACCCGAGCGCTGCGCCCAAAAACAACTGCTCAGGAATAACCTGACCACAATGAATGACCGCCGAAAAACCAGCCTCCGCCTCTGAAGCGCGGCCTTCGGCCAGCATCAGTCTAGCATCTAGAACGGCCGCCGCCTGCTTGTCGGCATCAGACCGTAGAACTGCTTCACGCAGAAATTGCCGCGCATCCGCAAGACGCCCCATATCGACCGCCAGACTCGCGAGAGCCAACCGGAAGGCATTCGCACCCTCACCCGAACCGGCGAGCTCCAGCCCGTTTTGGAGCGCGACCTGAGCCTCCGCAGGCCGCCCACCCAGAGCCAGAGCGGAGCCGTATCCCATCACAGCCCCAAGCGGGTCGCCGCCAGCTTCACGCGCTTTCAAATACCATCCACCGGCCTCATGATAACGCCCCACCTCCATGTGAGCTTGAGCAAAAGCCATGCACCCATCCGCAAAAACCGTGGGAGAGAGTTCACCACCTTCACCACCGGGAGCAGCCGCCTGCGGCAACTGCGCGCACAAACTGCATGCCTTCTCAGGCAACCCAAGTTGAAGGAAAGCGCGCGCCAACAAAGAACGCACCTCCGCAAGCTGTGCCGCGGATAAACTAGGATCCTGCAGAAGCGACTCCAACCGGTTCACCGCAATCTGGCTGGTGCCCTTCTCCAACGAATTGCGCGCCTGAACCATCTCTCGAGCCACGTGATCTGGCTGGCCCAAGCCCACCTTTTCAGGCTCGTTCAGCGCCACGACAAAAGACGATCCAGCCGCCGTGCCCACTAGAACACCGCGAAACATACCAATCCAACCTCTGGCTGTCCGTAAACTCATCACAACATCCTACTCAAATACCGCCCCGTGTGCGAGACCGAGCATTTCGCCACCAACTCAGGAGGTCCCTCCACCACAATCTGCCCTCCCGCCGACCCGCCCTCCGGGCCTAGGTCCAAAATCCAATCCGCAGTTTTGATCACCTCCAAGTTGTGCTCGATGATGATCAGCGTGTTGCCCGCATCTCGCAGCTTAAGCAGAACCTCCAGCAGTTTGTGGATATCCGCAAAATGCAGTCCTGTGGTGGGCTCGTCCATGATGTAGACGGTGCGCCCGGTGCTCTTGCGCGCCAACTCGGTCGCAAGTTTCACCCGCTGCGCCTCGCCTCCCGACAAGGTGGCGCCCGATTGCCCAAGCCGCACATACCCCAACCCCACATCCTCGAGCGCGACAAGCTTGTCGAAAGCCTGCGGGATGTTACGGAAAAAACGGCAGGCCTCATCCACGTTCATATCCAAAACGTCCGCGATGTTTCTTCCCTTGTAAGTGATCTCAAGAGTCTCGCGGTTGTAGCGGCGCCCGTGACAAACCTCGCACTCCACAAACACGTCCGCCAGAAAATGCATTTCAATTCGCTTCACCCCGTCCCCCTCGCACGACTCGCATCGCCCCCCTTTGACATTGAAAGAAAATCGCCCCGCATCGTATCCCCTGACACGCGATGCGGGCAGCCCGGCGAACAACTCTCGGATGGCTCCGAATGCACCCGCGTACGTCACCGGATTTGAGCGCGGCGTACGGCCGATCGGCGACTGGTCGATCACGATGACCTTGTCGATTTGCTCGATTCCGACAACCGCCTGATGCAACCCCGGCCGCTCCTTGGACCGGTGTAATTTTCGCGACAGCACGCGCCTGAGCACATCGTCGACCAAGGTGGACTTGCCGGAACCTGACACACCTGTAACGCAGGTGAAAAGCCCCAGCGGAAAGTGTGCGTCAACCTGCTTGAGATTGTTCTCCGCTGCGCCAATCACGCTCAACCAACCGGGCGGAATATGCCCGCGCTCAAGCCTCTCATGCGGAGTCTCCGGGCGAACCCTATGTTTGGGGGTCGGAATCCTCATCGCACCGGACAAATACTGGCCCGTCAGCGACGCCTCCGTCTGCTCAACCTCAAGCGGCGTTCCGGCCGCAACGAGGTATCCTCCGCGGATCCCAGCCCCTGGGCCCAAATCCAGAACGTAATCAGCCGCCCGGATGGTGTCCTCGTCATGCTCAACAACCACCACGGAATTGCCCAGATCCCTGAGCTTGCGGAGGGTTTCGATCAACCGGTCGTTGTCCCGCTGATGCAGCCCGATGCTCGGCTCGTCCAGAACATATAAACATCCGGCCAACCCCGAACCGATCTGCGTCGCCAACCGGATGCGCTGCGCCTCACCGCCGGAAAGCGTGCCGCTCTGACGGTCGAGGTTGAGGTATCCCAACCCGACCTCGTTCAGAAACCGGAGCCGGTTGCCAAGCTCCCTTCGAATTTCCGCCGTGATGAATTCCTGCTGCTCCGTGAGCACAAGCCCGTCCACGAAATCCCTCGCGCGCTCAACAGTCAGACGACAAAAGTCCGCGATCCCGGTGTTCACGGTCTGCTCCGCGATGCGGCTGCTCACCGTTACGGCAAGCAGCTCGGGCCGCAATCTGGCGCCATGGCACTGCGGACAGGGACGAGTCCCCATGAAGTGACGGAGCCGCTGGCGCGATGACTCGCTTTCAGTCACAGCAAATATGTTCTGCAACTGGCGGACAGCCCCCTCAAAAGTTTGCAAACCGGATCCCGCAGCGTCCAGCGAGGGCAGGGGCAGCACCTCTTCCCCCGACCCGTGCAAAACCACCTCGCAAAACGACTCGGGCAGCATGTTCCATGGAACGTCCAGAGAGACCTTGTAGTGAGCAGATAAATGCCCGAGCAGGCTACGGTAAAACGCCTCCAAGCGTTTGCCCACCTTTGTCCAGGCCGCGATCGCCCCCTCCGCAAGCGTCTTGTCCGGATCTGGCACCAGCAATTCAGGGTCAATCTCCTGGCGAGTGCCAAGGCCCTGACACTCGGGGCACGCCCCCAGGTGGCTATTGAAGGAAAAATGCTTTGGCGTGAGCACCGGCATCTGAAAGCCCGTCTCAAGGTTCACGTAGGCGGTCGAAAACACATGCTCAACCCAGGGGCCCTCGCTACCGCCTTGAAGCAGCACAACAAGCCGGTTGCGCCCCCACTTGAGCGCCATGTCAACCGACTCCGCGAGACGCTGCCGCACACCCTCCTTCAACACCAACCGGTCAATCACCACTTCGATGCGATGCGCGGCACCCGAGGCCAGCCGCGTCACCGGATTCTGCCCACCGATTTCCACCACGACCCCGTCAATGCGCGCCCGAAGAAACCCCTCCCTCTTGAGCCTCTCCAGTACGTCCCGAAACTCGCCACGCTCATCCAAGACCAGAGGCGCAAGCAACATGATCCGAGCGTCCTCAGGAAAGGCTAAAATCCGATCGACGATCTGTTCCGGTGACAGTCGGTTCACCGGCTGCCCCGTGCTCGGATCGTGAGGCTGCCCGATGGAAGAATACAACAGCCGCAAGTAATCATAGATTTCGGTCGTCGTGGAGATGGTTGAACGCGGGTTTCCCGAGGAATGCCTCTGCTCAATCGCGATGGCCGGGGACAGTCCCTCGATGAAATCCACGTCAGGTTTCTGAAGTTGATCTAAAAACTGCCTCGCGTACGCGGAAAGACTTTCAACGTACCTTCTCTGGCCCTCCGCGTAGAGCGTGTCGAACGCCAGAGAACTCTTGCCGGACCCACTCAGCCCCGTGACAACCACCAGCTTCTCGCGTGGGATTTCCAACGAAAGGTTTTTGAGGTTATGCTGTCGCGCCCCTAAGATCCGTATACTGTCTCTCGCCATGATCGCAGCTAGAACACTAGACCCGATCAGCCAAGCACTGAAAGCACCGGTCCTCCAGCATCAAATCATGTTTCACGTCAAATCCGGCACAGACCACAGCCTCAGCTCCTATGAAAACTGAGGGCGCACCCGCATCAGCAGCCGATCTGAAAGCCTTGGCGGATCATTTCCGGGATACAAAGCACAACATCAACAACGTGTTTGCCATCCTCCTCGCCATGGCCGAACTCTCGGAGCGAAACCCCGCCAACTACGAGCGACTGGCCAAGGCCGTGCTGGAGCGCTGCCCGGCCGTTGTGCAAGACCTGCACAACTTCCACGAGGCCCTCAGCTCACTGATCGAAAACCGCACGCAACCCCAGCCTTGACCGACTCCACGTCGGCCTCCGAAAACCGGCTCAAGGCGCTTCCTGCAATACCGTTCTCAAAGCCGACGTCTCCGAGCCCGAACCCCATGGAAACAGAATCCTCCTCCCCGGACATGCGCACCATGCGCATCGACATCCTCTCGCTCTTCCCGAAAATCGCCGAGGGCGCCCTTTCGGAAAGCATACTCGGACGTGCTCAGAGCCGCGGATTCGCGTCCATCCATTCCCACAATTTAAGGAACTGGGCCCATGACAAGCACCGCGTGACCGATGACGCGCCCTACGGGGGCGGCCAGGGAATGGTGCTCAAGTGCGAACCGATTATTGAGGCGATAGAATCGCTCAAAACCGCCCAGTCGCGAGTGATCCACCTTTCCCCAGCGGGCGGGGTGTTCACGCACGCCACCGCGCAGCGGCTCGCACGAGACACCTCCCATCTCATCTTCTTGTGCGGGCATTACGAAGGCATCGACCAGCGCGCGATCGACCTGCTCGTTGACGAGGAAATCTCCATCGGCGACTACGTCCTCACCAACGGCGCTCTGGCCGCATGCGTGATTGTGGATGCGGTCGTAAGGCTTCTTCCGGGCGTGCTGGGCGACGAGGCGTCCGCCTCCGACGATTCCTTCGCAACCGGGATTCTCGAGTTCCCGCAGTACACTCGGCCGGTGGAATTCCGCGGAAAGCGGGTTCCCGAAATCCTGCTCTCAGGCAACCACGCCCTCATCGCGGAGTGGCGCAGGGAACAGGCGCTTCAAAAAACCCGCCGGCTCCGCCCCGACCTTCTCTCCTACGAGCAAGAGGGCCGCACTCCTATTTTGGAAAGCGACTTACGCAAAAGCACCTAACCCCGCAAAACCATCGTCCTCGGTTTTTTCAGAGAATCCGCCGACCGCCTTCCTCTTTTTACTGGATGCACGGGGGCACTTCGCTAGAACCTCCGCCCCCTCCGTATTCGTTATGAGCCAAACTCCCGTACTCCGCATAGGCCTGCCGTCAGGATCCCTGCAGGAACCCACCTTCGCCCTTTTCGCAAAAGCCGGATTTGTCATCTCCGGCGCAGGCCGCTCCTACAAGCCCAACGTGGACGACCCCGAACTAGTCATCCGCCTCCTTCGGGCGCAGGAGATTAGCCGGTACGTAGAACACGGTTTTTTGGACTGCGGATTGACCGGGCGCGACTGGATTTACAACAACGGATCCGACGTGGAAACGTTGTGCGAGATGACTTTCTCCAAAGCCAGCGACCAGCCCACCCGCTGGGTAATTGCCGTGCCGGAAGATTCTCCAATCCAAAAGGTTGAAGACCTCAATGGCAAGGTGATTGCCACCGAGGCCGTGGAACTAACCCGCCGCTTCCTCGCAGAACGCGGAGTAGAGGCGACCATCGAATTTTCCTGGGGCGCCACCGAGGTGAAGGTTCCCGACCTGGTGGACGCAATTGTGGACGTCACAGAGACGGGCTCTTCGCTGCGGGCGAACAAATTGCGCATTCTTGAAACCATCCTTCAGTCCTCGCCTCAATTCATCGCGAACCGTGCGGCCTATCAGGACGCCTGGAAACGGGCAAAAATCCAGAAGCTGGTGATGCTTCTTCAGGGTGCCTACGCGGCCCGAGACAAGGTAGGCCTTAAGATGAACCTCCCGGAAGCGAACCTCAAGCAGCTGCTCTCCTCCCTGCCCGCCTTGCGACAGCCGACGGTATCGCACCTCGCCCTGGAGGGATGGATCGCTGTGGAGACGGTGATCTCGGAGAAAATCGTACGTGAGATCATCCCTCAGCTTAAGGAGTTGGGAGCGGAAGGGATCATCGAATACCCGCTCAACAAACTGGTTTATTAAACCACTCCCGGCCTTTTTCCGGAGGCGGGGACCGCAGTGTGACTGAAAATTAAACTCAAATTGAAGTTGCGGCAGAGAAAATTTCCTGTTTCCCTCACCGCCCCCCAAACGCTAGCTAACTGAAACCACATGGGATCACTTAAAAAGAGACGTAAAACGAAAATCGCGAAGCATAAACGCAAGAAGCGGATGAAAGAGAACCGCCACAAGAAGCGTTTGCGCTACAAGAGCTAGCCTCCGTACTTGCTTATGGACCGTTTGCTACCGCCAACAGTCCTGACTGGGTTTCATTGGGCCAAACCGCTGTTACCGGGGTTGCTCTCGATAACTGCACTGGCCTCCCATACAGCATTCGCGGAAAAGCCCGCATCGGTCCTCCGAGAAGGACCAGACCATTTAACAACCGCGCCAGATTCCCAGAATCCGGCGCGGTTTATTTTCGCCGACCCGTTTCCTTCGCCTGCGTCGCCGCCTGCCAAGGACCTCCTCATCGAACCCAAGAGCGAGATCCAGTCAGAAGCGCTTGCCTTCTACACGCTTGCGGCAATCAGCGAAGAACAGGGGGAGGCGGAGACCGCCTTTGCGCTCTACCAAAAAGCCCTGTCGCTTGATCCGAGCAACGCGGCTCTCGCTGTGCGACTCTCGACGGAGCTAATCGCACGGGACCAGTCAGCAGAGGCACTCCGCTTGCTCAAGGACGCCAACGCTGCATCCCCCAGACACATCGGCACTCTTGTCCAGATTGCCCGCACTTACCTGAGCGTGCTCCGGCGTCCTGACAGCGCGCTCACCTACGCGGAAAAAGCCTACAAGCTGGCTCCGGACGACCTCCCCGTCTTGTCCACCTACTTGGAAACCTGCTCGGCCGCGTCGCTCAGCCAGCGCATTGAGGATGCCCTCAGAAAGAGCCTGCAATCCAGCAGGCAAGAAGCTGATTTTTGGATCCAATCCGGCACGCTCTATCGCAACGCACTCATCAACCGCGGCTCCATCTCCAAAGCTTCCCTAGCGCGCATCAACGAGTTCTTCAAAAACGCGCTCAATCTTGCCCCCATCGAGCCCTCGGTTCTGGAAGCAGCTTCAGACCACTACTCACTCACCAAACAATTCCCAGAGGCCTTAAGCTTTTATCAGCGAGCCTTGGTGGAATACCGCCAGAGAAAGGGCTCACTCTCGGCAGGCATTTGCCTCAAACTCGCGAGAGTGCTCCTGATGAGCGAGCAACTCCCCGAAGCGATGGGAGTGCTCGAAGAACTCGTCTCCGAACAGCCCACGGTGGCTCCAGCCCGTGAGATGCTGGGCGAACTTTACTTGCAACATGGCAAAGCAACCTCAGCGCTCGGCCATTTCAAGATCGCCCTCGATATTGAACCGGACCGTGTCGAAGACCATATCCGGGTCATCCAGCTGCAACTGCGTCTCAAGCGCGCTGAGGATGCAGCGGCAACCGCACAGCATGCTCGGACGCTTTTCCCAGAAATCCCACAACTAACGATGCTAACAGCCGTGGCTTTCGCGGAGGCAAAGCAGCATCAGGAAGCGCTCAAGTGCTTTGCTTTGGCGGAACGCCAGTTTCTGAACTCACAGAGCGCCTCCCTCGACGCTGGGTTCTACTTCACCTACGGGGCCGCTGCCGAGCGGGCCGGCCTGCCGGAACAAGCTTCAAGGCTCCTTTTACGGAGCATCGAACTCGACCCGGAAAACTCAGCCGAGGCGCTGAACTACCTTGGCTACATGTGGGTGGACAGAAACCAGAACCTTGACGAGGCAGGCACCTACATCAAGAGAGCACTGGCCCTAAGGCCGAACCATCCAGCGTATCTGGACAGCCTCGGATGGTGGCACTTTAGGAAAGGACAGTACGAAGACGCACTGAGGGAAATCCGCAGAGCCCTCGATCGGATAAAGCGCGAAGATGCTTCAGAGGTGTATGATCACCTCGGAGACATCCTTGAAAAGCTTGCCCAACCCGAAGAAGCCATCGCCGCATGGAAAGCCGCCGCGGAACTCGACCCAGCCATGCAGGAGGTCACAAAAAAAATCAAACACCTGCAAGACAACCAATAAGAATCCCGACCTGCGCCTCCAAAGGCACGGTTAAAATCAGGCCCAAAAAAATTCAACGGTTGCGTACCCGCACGTTTCATGGCCTGCTTCCCGATCCGGCCTCCGTTGGCCGCTCCCCTTTCCTATGTCAAAAACCCTCGTCATCGCGGAAAAACCAAGCGTCGCCCAGGATCTCGCGCGAGTGCTCGGAAAGTGCGAACGCAACGGTGACTTCTTCGAGAGCGACTCGCTCGTGATTTCATCAGCGGTCGGCCATCTGCTCGAAATAGCGCCACCCGACGGATTCGAGCCCGCCCGAGGTAAATGGAAGATCGAAAATCTCCCGACTCTTCCTCCCCATTTTGATCTGGTGCCGATTGAGAAAAACGCAGGCCGCCTTGCTGTGCTCAAGCGCCTTCTGAAGCGCAAGGACGTGGACAATGTCGTCAACGCCTGCGACGCCGGCCGCGAAGGCGAGCTCATCTTTAGGAACGTGATGCGGGCATCGGGCGTGAAAAAGCCTGTCAAACGCCTCTGGCTGCAATCGATGACCCCCGAATCGATCCGCACCGCCTTCGGCAAGCTCAGATCCGACGAGGAAATGCTCCCATTGGCAGATGCCGCCATCAGCCGCTCCGAGGCCGACTGGCTGGTTGGAATCAACTCCACCCGCGCGCTCACCGCTTTCAACTCGACCGACGGCGGCTTTCACAAAACCACCGCGGGACGCGTTCAAACACCGACCCTCGCCATTCTTGCGGAGCGGGAGGAAAAAATCCGCTCGTTCACCTCGAAAACCTACTTCGAAGTCTTCGCCGACTTTCAAGTCTCGGCGGGCTCCTATCGCGGCCGCTGGCTGGACGAAGGTTTCCAGAAAAAGGGAGCGGACGAGGACTCCAAGCCCGAGAGAATCTGGGACAAGGCCAAAGCCGAAGCCATCCTCGCCAAATGCCTCGGAAAGCGGGGACAAATCCAAGAAGAGAAGAAGCCCACTACTCAGGCGCCCCCCCTACTCTACGACCTCACGACGCTTCAGCGCGAAGCCAACCAGCGCTTCGGCTTCCCCGCCCGGATGACATTGCAGATTGCCCAGGCGCTTTACGAAAAACATAAGGCCCTCACCTACCCCCGTACCGACTCCCGCTTCCTCCCGGAAGACCATCTCGCGACAGCGAAATCCGTCCTCGATTCCATCCCAGATCCGGCCCTGGCGGCACATGCCCAGATGGCTCTTCAAAAAGGCTGGGTTCGCCCAAACAAACGAATTTTCAATAACGCCAAAGTCAGCGATCACTTTGCGATCGTTCCCACGGGAACCATCCCAAAAACGTTGGACGACAAGGAGCAGCGCATCTTCGACCTCGTTTCCAAGCGGTTCGTGGCCGTTTTCTTCCCGTCCGCCCAGTTTGAGATCACCACCCGCATCACGCGAGTCGAGGGCGAGGCCTTCAAGACGGACGGCAAAATCATTGTGGATCCCGGCTGGCTTGCGGTGTACGGCAAACAGGCCGAGGCGGATGAGGAATCCGAAAAATCCATCGTCGCGATTCGAGCAGGCGAGAGCGCCGACACGCGGCACATTGAAATCAAAGAGTGCCAGACCAAGCCGCCAGCCCGCTTTAACGAAGGCACGCTGCTCTCCGCAATGGAAGGCGCGGGTAAACTCGTGGACGACGAAGAACTGCGCGAGGCGATGAGCGAGCGCGGCCTAGGAACCCCAGCAACGCGCGCCCAAGTCATTGAGGGTCTGCTGACCGAAGGCTACATCCTGCGTCAGGGCCGGGACCTGCTGGTAACCGCCAAGGGGATGTCCCTGATCACGCTGCTGAAAGATCTACGCGCTGAGGCCCTCACCAAGCCGGAGCTGACCGGCGAGTGGGAGTTCCGGCTCCGTCAAATGGAACGCGGACAACTTTCTCGCGCGGATTTCATGCAGCAGATCGGCACCCTCACCAAGGATCTGGTGGAAAAAGTGCGCGGAGGCATGGGCAAGGAGGTTTCGGGACAATTCCGCCCCCTTGGCTCGCGCTGTCCGAGATGCGGCCACCAGGGGCTCAACGAGAGCTTCCGCTGCTACGAGTGCCAGGGCTGCAAACTCTCCGTTTGGAAGACCATGGCAGGACGTGAACTGGAGCGAGAGGAAGTGGAGACCCTTCTCACCTCGGGCAAGACATCGAATCTTGAGGGCTTCCGCTCCAAACTAGGCAGACTCTTTAGCGCCTCAGTGCAATTAAACGAAGCAACGCAGTGGAAACAATCTTTCGACTTCG
>JBILUQ010000353.1:0-3660 GCA_044370935.1 Chthoniobacteraceae bacterium | reverse complement strand
GTCCCGCAAAGCCAGACGGGATGCGCTCGCCGCATTTAACCAGCTTTGGGATTGCGCTTCGGAACTGTCCCCTCAGCTACTGGATTCCTATCAAAAAGCCTACAGCGCCTTCCTCCGCACCCAGTTTCATCCGACTCCGCAGGAGTCGGGTGAACCGCTGCCGCTTCCCCGTCCGTGGCAGATAAAGGCTCTCGCGGCACTCACCGATCTGCGCGCCCACCAGTGCGAGCGCGCCTTGGTGACGGTCGCCACCGGCATGGGAAAAACCTGGCTGGCGGCTTTTGATATTCGTGCTTACGGACGCTACCTCGGACGGCGTCCGCGCGTGTTGGTGATCGCGCACCGGTCCCACATTCTGGCCCAGGCGGAGGGCTGTCTGAGTCGTGTGCTGGAAGCTGAGTTCCCGAACGGCAGCACCTCTTGGTTCTTGGCCGCAGAAAACGACTTGTCGGGGGACCTTGTGCTCGCGTCCGTGCAAAAGCTCTCCCGTCCCGATGGCCTTGCGCAGCTAAAAAATGAGTTCTTCGACTACACTCTCATTGATGAGGTGCACCACGCGGAGGCACCCAGTTATAGGCAGGTCCTCGCGCAGTTAAAATCCGGCTTTGTCCTCGGGCTCACTGCAACGCCCGAACGCTCCGATGGTGTCGATATAGCCTCCGTTTTTGACGATCATATCGCGTACTCCGCAGGGATTGGCGAAGGAATCGCCGAACGCGTCCTCGTTCCGTTTTACTACGTCGGCATCAAGGACACGGTAGATTTTGAGCAGATTCCGTGGCGAAACGGACGGTTTGATGTCGTAAGACTGGAACAGGAGCTTCTTCATAGCCCTCGTTGGATACGTCTTGGAAACGCGCTTGAAGCGCATCCGGCAAACAGAACACTGTTTTTCTGCGTGTCAAAGAAGCATGCTCTGTTCACTCGCGACTGGTTGCTTGCAAGGGGAAGCAAGGCGGCGGCTGTTTTCTCCGGTGGGGGAAGTGATTCCTACGCGCTCTCATTGGCGGGCTTCCAATCGGGTTGCCTCGATTCCCTGTGCGTTGTGGACATGTTCAATGAGGGACTCGACATTCCGGCTGTGGATCGCGTTGTGATGCTGCGCCCGACCGAATCAAAAGTGGTTTTTCTACAGCAATTGGGGCGAGGCTTGCGCGAAGCGAAGGGCAAGGAGCGGTTGCTGATCATTGATTTTGTTGGGAACCACCGGATTTTTGCGCGGCGGATGATACATTTGCTCTCACTCGGCAACGCCCCGGCGGGATTTGAGCCTTTGCGTCGTTGGATTGAACAAGGCGTGGCGGACTTGCCGGAAGGCTGCTTTCTGGATGTTGAGCTTGAAGCGAAGGATTTGCTCCGACGTCTGCTTCCCTCCGGCCCGGCCGCCGCACTCGAAGGATACCGCGCACTGCGTGATGAATTGGGCCGGCGCCCACACATGGTGGAGGTTTTCAACAGCGGCTTTCTCCCTCGAATTCTGGGGGCGGCGCATGGCGGCTGGCACTTCTTTCTTCGGGCGGAGGGAGACCTTGAGGAAGATGAGATCTCGGCCTTCGAACATTTGTCCGGCTGGTTTGCCACGTTGGAAAAAACATCTTTGAACAAGTCGTACAAGATGGTGGTAGTGCGCGTGCTTCTTGACCTCAACGTGCTATGGGAGGGAGTGTTGGTTTCCGAGCTTGCAGCCGCCTGCAGACGCTTTCTTCGCAACCACCCCGTTCTGAGTCGAGATCTTGAGGGTGACAACCACGCGCTCGACCATCTGGCCGCATCAGACGCCGAGTGGGGTGAATGGTGGCGTCAGTGGCCACTTGATCGCTGGCAGCAACCCAGCGAAGGAGTGCGCTGGTTTACTCTCGAAGACGACCGTTTCAGGTTTAAAGGAACTGTCCCGGTTCCTTTGCGTCGGAAGTTTGAAGATTTGAGTGCGGAGATCGTGGACTATCGATTGGCCCATTACGCGCGCAGTCGCCGCATTGACGGGATGTCATCCAGCGCAGCCGTTTCCGGAGAGGCTTTCAGGTGCAAGGTATCGCACTCGAATCACGTTCCTATTTTGCGGCTGGACCGCTCAAAATTTCCGGGAATTCCAACTGGCCCAACCTCAGTCATGGTTCCTGATGGGAGGCGTTGGGCATTCAAGTTTGTGAAGGTAGCGGTCAACGTCGCGCATGCGGAGGGGAGTGACGAAAATCAGCTATTCAAATTGCTTCGGGATTGGTTCGGTTCCAGCGCTGGGCTACCGGGTACAAACTTTACGGTGAGATTCGAATTCGCCGGTGAGGGTTGGAGCGTCTTTCCCGAAAGAGCCCGTTCGGATGCTGTGGATCAGTCGCCCGAATACAGTGAATACCCGCAGGTCGATTTGCGCGTCGCAGAAGAAAGTGACGGGTGCGTGTGAAACTGCACGTCGACAGAGGGAGCGGGTACTCTTTCATCACGACACCTATCGCCAGCACGCTGACGCATTTCAATCTTAGCCAGTCTGGCAGTTGTTTGCTATCCCGCGTGGGGAGAACCTCAAAAAATTCCGTGGTGGTTTTGTCCAAGATTCGAGATGCGCTGCTCATCAACAATGCCGCTACTCACGGCTCACAGTTTTTTGACGTCTTGGTGTTACTCATTTATTCCGCAGGCCAGGAGATCATATCGAAGATTGGCGAGGCGATATCGGTCTTGGTTGCACGCATGCAACCCCACCGGAAAGCTGCGAAAGCTTGGAAAGTGGGGGGCTTTCGTAGCTTTCACAGCTTTTAGATCGGTTCCGTCCTACTAATCAAGGAGGCGAACCCACTGACCTGGCCTCCCACCGTTTGTGATGGTTTCCATTTCAAACCGATGAGGGAAATATGTTTTCAGTTGAATTAACTCATTCAGCGGAAACTTGTTAAGGTTCCATAACTCTGACACCAGGCGACTTCCTCCAGACTGCGAGAGGACTTCAGCTAGCTTATCAGCCCGAGCGTTGAGCTGATCGTCGCGATCCAAGGCAGTTTCCTGAAGGGCGCCAAGGGCAATCCAGCGATGCAATCGTATCGCTCTCTCTGCAATGTTGCGCGTGAGAACGGTGGTTTCAGGGTCCTCGGCGACGGCTAAAATGAGCGCTATCCGTAGAGCATTCTCCCTCCAGCGAGAGAGATCGACCCGACAGTCCGCCAAGTCTCCCATAACCCATCCCTGCGCTTCGTTGTGGTGCATCATTAGCAATTCTCTGGCTTCTTCAGAACAAGAGACCCGGCGGGGGGCTCTTTACTGAATCGAAGTCTAAGGATCCCAATGCCTAAGCCATGCCAGCGTTCTTCCACGCCTTCCTTTAATTGGAGTATGACGCCATCGTCTAGAGTAGGAGGAACGTCGAGTCGCACTGGGAGAATTCGTGTGATCAGCCCGCGCTCTCTGGCCTCTTTACTCGTAAGAACTTCCGCCATCACACTAGGCTGAACCATCAGCAAGCAACTCAGACAAATATCTATCAAAGAAACAATATCCGGTGCGCCGGCGCGTCGCACCCGCGTGGCTGCGAACTGTTCCATCTCCAAAACCGCTTCCTTGATCGCCTGACCGTGCGCGACCGCGATTTCGGGGTCGTTTCCCGCGAGGCAGGCGATTGAAACGGATTTTGGCGGGGAGATTGTGAAGTCGTAGAAAATTCTGCGCTTT
>JBILUQ010000352.1:0-3662 GCA_044370935.1 Chthoniobacteraceae bacterium | reverse complement strand
AGCAGCTTTCAGTTGCGACGCTGTTTCCCGCGAAACAGTTCGTTACTCCGGCCGACAAGCTGCAACTCGCGATGCGTTCGATCCGCGTCGAACTCGACGAGCGCGTGGCGTGGTTCGAGCAAAACGGGAAGCTCCTAGAAGCTCAGCGCCTGAAGATGCGCACCGAATACGATTTGGAAATGATGCAGGAAATGGGCTTCTGCAGCGGCATCGAAAACTATTCGCGCCACCTCACAGGCCGGCCGCCCGGTTCGTGCCCGTACACGCTGCTGGACTTTTTCCCGGAAGATTTCCTGCTGGTGGTGGACGAGTCGCACGCGAGCATTCCGCAGATCGGCGGGATGTATGAGGGGGATCGCGTGCGCAAAACCACATTGATTGAGCACGGCTTCCGACTCCCGAGCGCGCTCGACAACAGGCCGATGAATTTTGCGGAGTTCATGGAGAAAACCGGGCAGTCGATCTACATCAGCGCGACTCCCGCGCCGTTTGAAATCCGCAATTCGATCGTCGGCAACACCGGCTTCATCCCGAATCCAAAGGCGGGCACGCCCGAGGCCGCGCAAAAACCAGAGCCGCGCCTCTCAAGGGCAGACTCCGCGCCCGAACAGTTCGACGTCACCACGCCCGGCGCGGCACTGATTGTGGAGCAAATCATTCGGCCGACTGGTTTGCTTGACCCAAAGATCACGCTGCGTCCTCTCAAAGCGCAAATCGACGAGACCATCGAGCTCTGCAGGCAGCGGGTCGAGAAGGAGGAACGGGTGCTCATCACGACCCTCACCAAACGGACCGCGGAGGATCTTTCGGAATACCTGAAGGACGTTGGACTAAAGGTGCGGTATCTGCACAGCGACATTGATACGATCGAACGCGTCGAGATTTTGCGCGGGCTGCGCGCGGGCGATTTTCACGTGCTGGTTGGAATCAATCTTCTGCGCGAAGGCCTAGACTTGCCCGAGGTGTCGCTCGTGGTGATTTTAGATGCCGACAAAGAGGGCTACCTGCGTTCACAGACTTCGCTGATCCAGACGGCAGGCCGCGCGGCGCGCCATTCCAACGGCGAGGTCTATCTCTTTGCTGACACGGTCACCCATAGCATGCAGCAACTCATCAACATCACGGAGTACCGCCGCTCGCGTCAGATAGCTTATAACGAAAAACACGGTATCACTCCTCAAAGCGTGCGCCGTGCGGTGCAGGAGAGCCTGCACACTATTCTTCGGGGCCGAGAAGTTGAGTCCAGCGTCGTGGCTGAAGCCGGAGGCAGCTTCTCGCTGAGCGAGACTCTTCGGGAGCTCGAGGGCGAGATGGTAGAGGCAGCGGCTTCTTTGGAGTACGAGAAGGCTGCGCTGCTGCGTGATCAAATCCGCGAGTTGAAGGAGGGCGCCGGCCTTTCAAAGATCGATCCCGGCATCGTCGAGCAATCACGAGGAAAATCGTGGGGCCGCTCAAAAGGGAAGAGCTTCAAGTCAAAGAAGCGCTGAGAACTGAGGGCTTTTGAAAACCACCTTCTGAGGAAGACCTGAGCTGAGCGCGGTACTGGCGCGGCGTGCATCCGACGATCCTGCGGAAGATTCGGTTGAAGAAAGAGAGCTGGTTGAACCCCTCTTCTAGCGCAATCACCGCGACCGGGATATTAGTTTCGCGCAGTGCGCGGCACACGGCTTGGATGCGGACCTCGTTCAAAAAACTCGAGAAGGACTTGCCCGCATGCTTCTGAAACTGGCGTGCGAACGTCGCACGGCTCATGCTGCTAAGACGAAGCAGATCATCCAAACGAACGCCCGTTCTGTAATTGCCAAGCACATGCGACACTGCGCGGGAAATCGCTTCCTGCTGTTGTGCGGAGCCCTCCAAAGAAAACGCCTGCTTTGAAATCGTAATGCGCTCTGATTCGCGCCCGGCCACAAGGCTCGCGAGCACTTTGAAGAATATCGCCAGTCGATCGAGCCCCTCGCTGTGCACCATCTCGCGCATCAACTCGGTGACGCGCGCCGCAAGGCCGCCGGCGATACGCAGGCCGCGATTAGATTGGTCCAGCAAAGGCAGCAGCGCTGCGGATTCTTGCAGCGACCAAACGCCGTGATGTCGTGGAAAATTCCACTGCAAAACCAGCCCCTCCGAACTGCCGCGCAGATCCCAATAGTGCGGCACGTTGGAACCGATCAGAACGACATCCTCTCCGTCCACCGCCTCAACCGAGTCGGCAACGAAGCGAGTCCCACGCGCACCCCAGACCGCCGCGAGTTCGTACTCTGGATGGTAATGCCAGCGGTTGCCGAATCCCTGCCACGGCTCGGCCCTCGAGCCGGACTGCAGCAGTTCGATAGTCTCGGGCCCGCCCCTCCAGCGGAGCAGGCGGAAGGATTGGCCCTCGGTAAGGCGTACGTCTTCGCGGGGCGGCGCGTTGGAGTGGATTGGCATCAGGAGCGCAATTTGAGTCAATAGTGGCAGCTTTTGAGAGAAAAAAGTAGGAATATTGGGTTCTGGCGGGGTCAACTAGAGGGTAGGGTACTGGCTTGCCCCTGACCCATTCCGCCTCCAAATGAACACCACTCACTCCCTTTTGCTGGCTGCGTTCGTGCTAGCCACCCCTTGCTTCGCAGCGAGTAAGGACCCGCTGCAGGTCACTCTCAAGACGCTGACCGCCCAGATGAAGTTCGATCAGACCGAAATCGTGGTCCCTCCGGGCGAACGCGTGGTGATCAAGTTTGAAAATCCGGACGACATGCCGCACAACGTCGTCTTCTGCAAGCCAGGCACGGACCTCGACCAGATGGTGCTCAAAATGCTGGAGAAACCCGAGGAGGCCATGAAACGCGACTTCCTTCCGGACGATCCGCGGGTGTGGCTGAAATCCCGGCTGCTGGCTCCGCACGAATCCCAGATTCTTGAGTTCACTGCGCCGCAGGAAACCGGCGACTACCCGTTTGTCTGCAGTTTTCCTGGACACGCGGCGACGATGAAGGGCTCGCTGAAAGTGCTCGGGCAGGGACCAACACTCACGCAACTCAAGTATGCGCTTTACCTCGGATCGTGGGACAAACTTCCCGCTTTTTCAACTCTTACACCACACCGCTCGGGCGATGTTCCGAAGAACGTCATCAACCTGAATTTCGACGATTACAAAAACCACTACGCAATTGTTTTCACGGCGTCCCTCGAGGCGCCCGAGGACGGGGAGTACACCTTCTTCCTCGCCTCCGATGACGGCGGACGTCTGTCCATCGACGGCGCAAAGGTGGTGGAGCATGACGGCATTCACCCGGCCTCGTTGAAAAGCGGGAGAAAGCGGCTCAAGAAAGGACCTCACGCATTTCAGCTCGAATATTTTCAAGCAGAATCGCAGGCTGAGCTCTTTGCGGGATGGAAGGGCAGCAACTTCGACATCACCGCTTTTTCCTCGTGGAAACCGAAGACGTGGAAGACGCCCAACAGTCAGAACGGCGAGGAATATTTTGGGCTGCCTCTCACGCCAACCAACGCCCCGATCATCTACCGGAACTTCATCGCCGGCGCGGGCAATCGCAGCATCGGCGTAGGCTTTCCCGGTGGATTCAACGTGGCATGGAGCGCCGAGACAATGAACCTCGCTCTTGCATGGCGCGGAGCGTTCATCGACGCGGCGCGCCACTGGAGAAACCGCGGAGGCGGGCACC
>JBILUQ010000091.1:0-13234 GCA_044370935.1 Chthoniobacteraceae bacterium | reverse complement strand
CAAAGTGTAGGAAAGCTGCAAGAATCTTGCTTCACTCGCGAATAGAAATGGATCGGCAAACGAATTGATCAATGAACCCTTTTACGACTGGCTTATTGCCCAAGAGCATTTCTATTCCCTCGCGTTATGGAACCTACAGACGGCGCAGAACCTCCTCCTCTACCAACCCACCGCCCGCTGGATGAAATTGAGAAAAAGGCGAGGACTTGGAGCATGCTCTGTCACCTGAGCGGGCTGGCTGGTTGCTTTCTGCCGTGGATCGCTCACCTCGCAGGCCCGCTTCTGGTTTGGCTCGTGAAGCGCAACGAACATCCGGCGATTGATGCGCACGGAAAGGAGGCGTTGAACTTCCAGATTTCAATGGCCCTGTATTCCGCCATTGGGTGTTTGCTTCTGGCGATCACAGTCATTGGCATTCTCGTGATTCCATTTTTTCTTGGTTTTCTCTATGTGCTGAACATTGTCGGGGTCGTGACTGGGGCGATCCGAGCAAGCGGCGGATTTGCCTTCCGATTTCCTCTAATCCTCCGCTTGATCAAGTAGCCACCTCACCATGCAACATTTTGACTTCAGCTCTCCAGAATGGGAGCAGCGGGACCGCCGGTGGCGAGCAACCTTTGTAAACAGTCTTTCCGGATTTAAGAGCGCCGCTCTTTTGGGCACGCGCTCTACGGGTGGATTGGAGAACGTCTCCATCTTCTCTCAAATTCTGCACCTCGGGGCAGCTCCTGCTCTCTTAGGGATCGTATTCAGGCCGGATTCGGTTGAACGGCACACGCTTTCAAACCTGCGGGACACGGGGAAGGCGACGCTGAACCTGATCCCGTCCGAACACGCGGCTGCGGCTCACCAAACGTCGGCTCGCTACTCCGAGGACTTGAGCGAGTTTAAAGGCGCGGGGTTGACTCCAGTATACCTCAATGAATTTGAAGCTCCATTTGTGCAGGAATCGCCCGTGCGGGCCGCACTTTCGCTCGCAGAGGAGCATTCTCTGAGCATCAACGGGACCATACTGGTTATTTGCAGGCTTTTGTGGGCTGAGGTGCCCACAGAAATCACGCACGCCGATGGATACGTAGATTTGGGCAGCGCCGGGATTCTAACCACCAACGGGCTTGACGCGTATCACTCGACGCAATTGCTGGGCCGCTACGCATACGCAAAAGCAGATCAGAAGCCCCGCCTGCTCTGAGGGACTGCAGGGCCACCGGGCTCGAAAAGCTTCGTGGGCAAAGTAGGCGCGCAAACCGCTCGATTAGAGGGGGTCGCCATTCGCATTTCGAGCATCCCGCCTTGCACGCCGAGATGGGACCCGCTTGAAGTAGCGGATGCGATTCGCCCCCCACCCCTGCATCAACCGTCCCCTCGTTGTCCTGTCAGCCGCAGTCCTTTTTGTCTCGGACGCCTTAGCAAGACCGGAAGCGCTCGAAGTCACGACCGCCACACAAGCAGAGCTCCCCAGAGGCAAGGAGGCGGATGGCATCACCGGGGATTTCATTCTTCGCAACGACACGGTGGAGGCAGTTATCAGCGGCAACCTTCCTTTGCGTCGCGCCAACATGTCCACCTTCTACGGGGCGGATGGAATCACGCCCGGATGTCTCTATGATCTAACGCTGCGAGGAACGAACAACGACCAGATCACCATCTTCAGCCCCGCGCAGCAGCAAGGCCCGGTGTCATGGGTGCGCATCCAACCCGAGAACGGATCCGGCAATGAACCCTCCATCGAATGCGTCGTAAGCGCGGAAACGGGCCGTGGCGTTTATCGCAAGCATGTTTACAGCATCCAAGACGGATGGGCGGGAGTGAAGATCACCACCACCCTCCGCAACGAAACGAGTAAACCAATTGCGGCCCCTTTCACTGACAGGTGGACGAACTTTTTGAAAACGGGTTATGCCCAGGGCGACATCCTCTGGGCTAACGCCGTCGATCCCGCCGACCACTGCGGCTATGCAGTCGGCCCGCTGGAAGACACCTCGGGGGTGCTCAACCGAGTGCCCACAGAGTTAAAGCCGGGCGAGAGCGTCACCTTTTCGCGCTTCCTTGCGGTTGGTCGTTCTCCGGCGCTGGCGGTGAGTGAAGTGCTCTCGCAGAAAGGAATAAAATCGAGGCTGACCGGATCTGTTTTAGATGCGAAGGGCAAGCCCGTCAAAGCGTCGGTGTGGATCCGCCCGATGTACTCGGTGTCGGTGCCGGTGGCTGCCCCGGGCAAACCCGGCGCCAATCAGCCCGACAGCAACGGACGGCTTTCGGGAATTGCTTACCCGAATGAAGGCGGGCGTTTCGAGTGCATTCTTCCGGATGGAAGGTATCGCGTCACGGTTTCATCCGATGGACGCCCTGATCAGGAGAAGGAGGTTGAAATCAGCTCAACAAATCCAAGTCACCTCGATTACCAGCTGGCAGACGGAGGAAATGTGGCGATAGAAATCACGGACGAGTCGGGCGTATCGATCCCGTGTAAAGCGCAGTTTCTGGCGATGCCAGGAACGGAAGCCGTCAACCTCGGGCCCGACCAAAGGGCTCACGGTTGCCGCGACCAATACCATTCCGAGCGGGGTAAATTTGAGGTCCCTATTGCGCCAGGAAAGTACCGGGTGATTGTTACGCGCGGGATCGAGTACAGCCATATTTCAAAAGAAATCGAGTTGAGAGCGGGCGAAACCGTGCGCTTCACTGGAGTGCTCAAACGCTTGGTGGATACCAGCGGATGGGTCAGCGCCGACTATCACAACCATTCGACTCCCAGCGGCGACAATGTCTGCGGCACGGCAGACCGGCTCATCAACCTCGCCGCCGAGCACATCGAGTTTGCGCCGACCACCGAACACAACCGGATCTACGATTGGCGCCCCGAAATCGAGCGTCTGGGGCTTGGCGCATTTCTACAGACCGCTGTGGGCCTCGAAAACACGGGCAGCAAAGCGCATTTCAACGCGTTTCCATTCGAGCCCGTGCCTTTCACCCAGGACAATGGCGCACCGGTTTGGAACGCCGACCCGCGAATTACCGCGCTGACGCTCAGGGAATGGCAAAAGCCGGAGCCAGACCGCTGGGTGCAGATCAACCACCCCGACCTTTTCTCCAACTTCTTTGAAAAGCGGACTACGGGCGACAAGGAGGCAGGCTATGCTGGACTCGTACGAATGATCGATGGTTATGAGACTCAAAACTACGAGAACTCACGGCTGCTGGAGCTAACTCCATTCCATATCGGCCGCACCGCAACCGGTGCGGAAAGCCTTGTGTGGCATCGCGAGTTTCAATGGCTGCAGATGCTCAATCAAGGGCGCATCACGGCGGCAGTGGCTGTTTGCGACGCTCATTCCGTGTTTGGTAACGGCGTCGGAGGCTGGCGCATGTACATGCCTTCTTCCTCGGACGAACCTGCAAAGATCAACTGGCGCGAAAATGCAGTTGCGGCGAAGAAGGGCTGCTCCTACCTCACAAGCGGGCCGTTCCTCCAAGTCCAGACGAGCGACAATATCCTTCCCGGAGGAACAGCACGCGCCAAAAACGGGAAAGTCACTTTGAAAGTGAAGGTCCAATGCACCGACTGGATCGATATCGACCGCGTTCAAGTCCTCGTAAACGGGCGCGCTTCCGAGAGCCTGACATTCAAGCGCAGCTCGCATCCAGCCGATTTCAAGAACGGCGTCGTTAAATTCGAGCGCATAATCGAGGTGCCGATTAAAGAAGACGCCCATGTCATCGTGGTTGCATGCAGCGATTCACACACTCTGGAGGTTGGCTACGGATCCAGCCCCCAGTCTTCCATCCACCCGCTTGCATATCACAATCCGATCTTCGTCGACATCGATGGCAACGGATTTCAGCCGAACGGCGATATGCTGGACTTTCCAGTGGCCGGCGAAAAAGTGAGCATTGAAGAGGCGAAGAAATTTTTGGCGTCACGCCGGCAAAACAAATAAGCGGTACCTAAGACGCGTAATTGAACTGCCGCCTCAGCTTCGGCGCGCCCTGATTTCTGGCCATAGCACCATATTCGCCAGCACAATCAAGAAGGCGCATGCCCAGCCGATTCCCTCGATGGAAAAACGCTCCGCCGCATAGAATGCGAGTGTCGGGGCAACGATTCCGCGCAGACCGGTGAAAAACGTGTGCACAGCCATGTAGTCCGCAACACGCTCCGGGGGCGCCATCTTGGTCACCCATAGGGACCAGGCCACGTCACCCCCCGCTCCGGAAACTCCATACAGCACCGCTCCAACAAGCATCCATCCCATCGAGTCCCCGGTGAAAAACGAGAGGATTGCGAGGGCGAATCCGAAGTTCAGGACAGACCTCAGCGTGAAAAAGCTGAGCCGGTCAAAGGCGCGTCCCCAAAGCGAGCTGGTCAGCAGGCGGGCAATGTTTGGAACCACCGCGGTGAGCACCGCGATCTCCGCGGCGGTGCGTAAGCCCGACGGCGTTGGGCGCGCCAGATACTCGACCCGCAGCGGCAGCATGACGAGATTGCCGACCCCCATCAGCATCCAGGAAAAGAGAGTGCGCCTGAACGCGGCGTCCTCACGCACGAACTGCAACCCGCGCAGCGGATGGCGCGCGAGCGGATTTTTCGCTAGAGGTACAGAGGGCACCCAAATCCAGCACAACGCGGAGGCCAGCGCGCAGGCGGAAAAAACAAGCAGCACCGACGGATACTTCGACGGCGAACGCGTGAGCCACCAACCGATCAGCTGGCTCGCAAGGGCTGCCACCGCGATGCGGATCACAAACGCCCCCGAGAACAACCTTCCACGCCGCGCCGCAGGATAGTTGTTCTGATAAACCTGCGTCATCAGCGGCACGGTACAGGTAAGCCCCATGCCACCAATCATCGAGAACGCCACATAAGCCGAGCTGTGCTGCACGAACGCACCCACCGCCAGAAACGCCGCTGAAACGGAGCTGATCCAACAAATCGCGCGAGCCGCCGGAACACGCAGTTCTTCAACGGCCGACACAACCAGCGGACCGCACATCAACCCAAGACTCGGCCCAGCCACCAGCCACGCTTTCTCAAACGCGCTCGCATCAAAGCGACGCACTGCTATCAAAAGCAGGAACGTACCGAAAGCGGGCTCTAGCGCCCCGGCGAAGACCGACCGAACACAATCCGGTACAAACGTATTCCGGATCGCGGAAACGTTTGCACTCGAAACTTCGCTCCTGGTTTCGGGAACGGGATCTGACGTCGGGTGGATTTCTTGATTCAAGAGCGTGCGCGTGAAATCCCGCCACCCCGACTCAAGAGCTTAGCCGCGCGCTGCCGCCTTCACGATTTCGGCGAACCCTCGCGGGTCCAAGCTCGCCCCCCCGACCAGTGCGCCATCAATATCCGCCTGCCCCATCAATTCCGCCGCATTCTGTGGTTTGACGCTTCCACCGTACTGGATGCGGACCTTTTCAGCGGATGCGGAATCCCACAATTCGGAGAGTTTTGCGCGGATGAAAGCATGAGCGTCCTGCGCCTGCTGCGGCGTTGCGGTGCGACCGGTGCCGATCGCCCACACGGGCTCGTAAGCGATCACCACATCCGCCAATTCGCGCGCACTTACCCCCGCCAAGCTGCCCTTGATCTGGCGATCCAGAACTTCCTCCACTTTGCCCGCGTCGCGCTCAGAAAGCGTCTCACCAATACAAACAATCGGCCGCAACGCAGCATCAATCGCAGCGCGCGTTTTCTTGTTCACAATCTCGTCGGATTCACCGAAGAGCGTGCGGCGTTCGCTGTGCCCGAGCACGACGTACCGGACATACAATTCGCGAAGCATCGGCGCGCTGATCTCACCGGTGAAGGCGCCCGGCTTCTCCCAGTGCATATTTTGCGCACCGAGCTTCGCCTGCTGGCCGACGCTTAAAATCTCGGACACTTTCGAAAGCGCCGTGAAGGGCGGAACAATCACCACCTCAACGCTATTTTCAGTACCCAATTCGTGGAGGAAGGTGTCCATGAAAGCCGTGGATTCGCCCACGGTCATGTTCATTTTCCAATTTGCGGCTACGATTTTTTTACGCATACGGGGTGGTGCAATACTTGCGCTGAGTTGAGATGATGCTTGATTCTGCGTTGCTTTTTGGCGAAGGGCCGGAGCTGAGCGGGACTATTTTTCGGAGAGAGCGGCAACGCCGGGGAGCACTTTACCCTCTAGCAATTCAAGGGAGGCACCGCCGCCCGTCGAACAGAAGGATACCTGGTCGCCAAATCCAAATTGCTTCACCGCGGTGACCGAATCGCCTCCTCCAATAATGGACACTGCGTCGGAGGCAGCCAACGCCTTGGCAATTGAATGGGTTCCATTTGCAAAAGGCGGCAATTCAAAAATCCCAAGAGGACCATTCCACAGGACGGTCTTCGCCTTGGCCACTTCGCTGCTGTAAAGCTCGATGGTCGCGGGTCCGATGTCCACGGCTTCCCAGCCTTCGGATACGCCCTTCTGCGGCGACACCAAGCCCGTGGAACGGGGCTGGGCAGTCGCGCTGATTTCCTGGGTCTCCATGTTATCCAAAGGCAACAGGAAGCGCACACCCTTCGCCTTGGCGAGATCGAGAATTTCCTGCGCGAGGCTGAGCTTGTCCGCCTCCACCCGGCTGTTGCCGGTCGGGATTCCGAGCACGCGGAAAAAAGTGTAAGCCATCGCGCCGCCAATGAGAAATGTGTTGGCCTTTTCCATCAGTGCTTTGATTACACCGATTTTATCGGAGACCTTGGAACCGCCAAGAATAACGACAAAGGGACGCGCTGGGCTCGCTAATTCACCCTGCAAGTACTGCAACTCCCGCTCCATGAGCAGACCCATGGCGGCTTGCGGGAGGTGAGCGGCGATTCCCGCCGTTGATGCGTGTGCGCGGTGAGCAGCACCGAACGCGTCATTCACATACACGTCTCCCAACTCGGCGAGCGCCTTTGCGAAAACCGGGTCGTTCGCCTCCTCGCCCGCGTGGAAACGGACGTTCTCCAGAAGCAACACATCTCCGTTCTGCATCGACGACACCATCGTGGCGGGAACTGAGCCGGTGGATTCGGGCGAAAACAGAACCGACTTTCCGATAAGCTTGCTGAGGTGTTCTGCGACGGGCCGCAGTGTGTACTTAAGATTCACCTCGCCCTTCGGACGTCCGAAATGCGCCATCACAATTACCTTCGCCCCCGCATTGCGGAGGTGGTTGAGCGTGGGCAAGCTCTCCTGAATCCGGGTGTCATCGGTAATGCGGGTAACCCCGTCTTTGACTTCGGTTGGAACATTGAAATCTACCCGAAGCAACACACGTTTGCCTGCAAGGAACAAATCACGAACTGATAATTTTGACATCGATAAAAAGGCTGTTGGCGGAGCACAGGGCTATTTCTGCAGCGAAAGACCGCTGTGCGCCGGCCCTTCCGCAACGGCCCCCATGAAAAGGCGGCGCCGATCACGACGCCGCCGATTCAATAAAGGCGAAAACTCAGTATGCGTTTACTTTCCGGCTATGTAGCGGACCAGATCCACGCAACGGTTGGAGTAGCCCCATTCGTTGTCGTACCAGCTGACAAGCTTGAAGAAATTGCTATTGAGCTCGATCCCAGATCCCGCGTCGAATATCGACGAGCGCCGGTCGTGGATGAAGTCAGAGGAAACAACCTCGTCGCCGGTGTAGCCAAGGATGTCCTTCATATAGGTCTCGGAGGCCCGCTTCATTGCGGCACAAATCTCAGCGTAGCTGGTGGCCTTCTCCGTCTTCACGGTGAGATCCACCACGGAAACCGTTGGAGTCGGAACGCGGAAGGACATGCCTGTCAGCTTGCCTTTGACCTCAGGAATGGCGAGCCCCACGGCCTTCGCGGCGCCGGTCGCGCTTGGGATGATGTTGATGGCGGCCGAACGCCCGCCCTTCCAGTCCTTCTTGGACGGCCCGTCCACAGTTTTCTGGGTCGCAGTGTAGGAGTGAACCGTTGTCATCAGCCCTTCAGCGACGCCGAATCCTTCCTTGAGCAGAACGTGCACGACTGGGGCCAGGCAGTTGGTGGTGCAGCTGGCGTTGGAAATGATGTGGTGGTTTGCCGCATCGTATTTCTCGTGGTTGACACCCATCACCACGGTGATGTCTTCACCCTTGGCTGGGGCGGAAATGATCACCTTCTTGGCTCCCGCCTGGATGTGCCCCTTAGCCTTGTCTGCTTCAGTGAAAAGACCGGTCGACTCAATCACATAATCAACGCCCAGTTCCTTCCATGGCAATGCTGCAGGGCCCTCCTTGACCGCGAGGCATTTAATGTGGTGGCCATCCACAACCAACACATCATCTTCGGCGACGCTCGGCGAGCTCTTGGTGCTGTAAACTTCCCCACTAAACTTACCCTGGGTGGAGTCGTACTTCACTAAGTAAGCCAAATTGTCCGCCGGCACCAAGTCGTTCACCGCGACAACGTCGACTTCTTTTCCAAGAAGCCCTTGGTCGCAGATCGCTCGAAAAACAAGGCGACCGATGCGCCCGAAGCCGTTGATACCGATTTTAATCATGATGCTATTTGTAGGTTTAGGGTTGAAATACGAAATCAGCCGAGAACTAAACAGGCAAGACGCCCTAAGCGTCAACCTTACGGATGATTTAGGCCGAAGAATCTCCTAGGATCGGAGCGGGTGGCCCGTTGCTTTTCCGGCCAGCAGACTCGATACACAGCAATAAACCCACCCCCAAAAGATTTGCATGCCTCGTAGGGAGGATAAGGATCCACAAGATAGCCTGCGGGGGATTTCGCAAAAACACTGTTTCAAAGCGGCTTTTATCGAAGCTTTCCGTACTTCAAGTTGCCAACGCCATTTTAGCCCACTAGAAATCCCAACAGCCAAGTCAAACAGACAAACACCATGAAGCTCGCCCCATTCCAAATCGTCGGACTAAGCATCGTCACCACCGTGTGTCTTTCGGCATCTCCGGCGTCTGCTGCCGAAGCGCCCAAGCCCGCTGAACTGCGCTCCAAAATTGGCGCCTTCTTCCAACCGCTACCGGACAAGATGCCGGGCGCGGAGAATGACTCCCCCGCTCAAATCGCGCTGGGCAAGGACCTTTATTTCGATAAACGGCTCTCGGCAAACAACTCGCAGTCCTGCAACTCCTGCCATGCGGTGGACAAAAATCTTGGCGGTGTAGACAACGAGCCCACTTCCCCGGGTGCATTCGGAAAGCGCGGCGGACGCAACTCTCCGACCGTTCTCAATGCCGGCTTCCACATGGCTCAGTTCTGGGATGGCCGCGCCGCAGACTTGGCAGCCCAAGCCAAGGGCCCGATCCTCAACCCGATCGAAATGGCGATGCCCAGCGAGGAGGAGGTGATCAAGAAACTTAGCGCCGTCCCTGAATACCCGAAGGCATTCGCAAAGGCTTTCCCCGGAGACGCCAAGCCGATCAGCTACGATAACATCGCCAAAGCCATCGCTGCATTCGAAAGAACCCTCATCACACACGACCGTTTCGACGATTTCCTGAGGGGTAGCGACGCGGCTCTCAGCGCCGACGAGCTCAATGGATTAAATACTTTTGTTTCGACAGGTTGCATCGCCTGCCACAACGGGCCGCTGCTCGGAGCCAATTCGTATCAGAAGATGGGGGCGGTGAATCCTTACCCAAACACGGAAGATGTCGGCCGGACGGCTGTCACCAAGTCCGACGATGACAAGTTCAAGTTCAAAGTCCCGTCGCTCAGGAACGTCGCCCTCACTGCACCGTATTTCCACGATGGCAAGTCGCCCAACCTCGAGGACGCAGTGCGCCAGATGGCTTGGCTGCAGCTCGGCCGCAAGCTCGAAGATTCCGACGCAAAGTCCATCGCCAACTTCCTAAGCGCTCTCTCCGACAAGGATCGGGCCAAGAAGGCAGGAGCGGAGTAAAGGGCTCCGGCCTTGGCCTTCCCCAAACAAGGTTGCCTCAAAAACCAGATTCGCAATGAAAAGGGCTGCTCTCTTACGGGGGCAGCCGCTTTTTTCGCCGAAGCAAGTCCTCCACGCGAGGAGCTTCCGCTGTTGCGGTCCGTCAGTTGCACCGAAAACTGAGTCCATGGACTTGGCGGCGATTTTGAAATTCCAATTGCAATTGCGACTCATTCTCAAATAGTAAAACATCCACGATAACGATTGCGCCGGCCTCTCCTGCGGCCGAAATGGAGACTCTATCGCAATTAAGCTGCATTAATAAACCACTCCGAACACTGGACATGCCGGACATTCCCTCTCTCTTTCAAAAAGGCGGCCCGATCATGTGGCCCCTTCTCGCGTGCTCGCTTGCGGCGCTCGGCGTGGTCATCGAACGCATTCTGTTTCTGATCGCTGAAAGCGTGCGTCGCCAACCCGCAGTCGTTGACGCGATGCTTGATGCCGTAGAGCAACAACAGACAGACAAAGCGCTTGAGCTCGGAAAGGGTTGCTCGGATTTTGTCGCGAAAACCCTGTGCGCTGCACTGTCGCACCGCAGGGAGAAGAGCGTGTCCAGCGCACTTTTGAGGTCGGCAGAGAGGGAGCTGTCGAGGTACGACCGGGGGTTGAGCACGCTGGACACGATCATCACGCTGGCGCCGCTACTCGGGCTGCTGGGAACCGTGACAGGAATGATGGGATCGTTCAACATGCTGGGAGGCAATGAACTCGGATCGCCAACAGCAATCACAGGCGGCATTGCGGAGGCGCTCATCGCGACGGCTTTCGGGCTGGGAGTCGCGATCACCGCGCTGATTCCATTCAACTACCTCAACGCCAAACTTGAGCAGGCAAGGCGGGAGATCCAGGACGCGGCCGCGCATGTGGAGATTCATCTGGAGAACGCCTCAAAAGCAGTTAAGCCATGACAGTAATCCCCTCCCCCCGCAGCAAGAGACACGCTCGGATCGAGATCATTCCCCTGATCGACATCATGTTCTTCCTTCTGGCGACTTTCGTGATGGTCTCGCTCTCAATGGTCAAGAGCCACGGCGTCCCAGTGCGCCTGCCCTCCACGTCGACTGGGCAGCAAATCGAGCACAAAGACTTCAGCACAATCAGCGTCACCGCCAGCGGCCAGGTGTATATCGACAAGGAGGAGGTCTCGCTTGCCGAGCTCTCCGTCAGGCTGTCGGGACTCAAAGCGGACAACGAGGAGTTTAAGATATTCATCAATGGCGACGAGGACGCGCGTCTGGGTCTGGCCATTGAAGTGCTTGATACGGCCCGCTCGCTGGGAATTACGAAGATCGCCTTTGAAACCCGGACCAGATCCAGCGCGCAATGACTGACGCCCTCCCGCGACAATCACTTCAACCCAATGACGCCGATCGTGCGCGTCTATGGGCGGGTGGTGTTCTCGCCGTGGGATTGCACGCACTGATCGCCTTCGGTCTCCCAAAAGCCATCGTCACGCAGGCAGAATTCTCGATGCAGGCTCCGGCTGAGAACATTGAGGTGGAGCTTATCGAGGCGCAGCGAGCGGAAAGCACACCCCCTGAATTGCCTGCCCCGCCGCCCCCGATCGCCGTTCCCGAAACGCCCCCGCCAGTGCCCATGCCCGCACCCGTGGTCAAAGAAATAATTCCGGATCCACCGCTTCCGCCACCGCCTTTGCCAAAAGAGGAAACCCTTGCCAAGGTCGAGGAACAGCCCGCTCCGCCCCCGGAACCGAAACCAGCACCACCACCACAAACGACTCCCAAGCCGGCGCCGCCAAAGCCAGTCAAGGCACCCTCAGCGACAGAGTCTAATGCAGCGTCAAACAAGTCCCCTGGCCCGGCAACCCAAACCGGAGCTTCGGGCACGACCTCAAAACCCAGCGCGCTTTACAACCCGCCACCCAGCTATCCGAGCGAGAGCAAGCGCGCAAACGAGGAGGGATCGGTGCTCCTCAGTGTTCAAGTGAACGCATCGGGCCGCACAGATACCGTCACAATATCCAAGTCGAGCGGTTACCAGCGCCTTGACCGCGCCGCCTCAGAAGCAGTCCGCCGCTGGAAATTCAAACCGGCAACCCGCAACGGAGAACCGATCGCAACAATCGTGGACGTACCGATTGTTTTCAGGCTCAAACAATAAACGGCTCATAGACGCTCTCCAACCGCGCAGGGGCGAGCGCAAACCAGCCTGCATCAAACGCGCGCACTTGGAGCATGCCCGCTCAATCAATGCCCCTTCGAGCCCGGCGTGTAGTCGGCGGCATGATAGGAACTCCGAACCAAAGGCCCGGAGGCCACATACTCAAATCCCTTGCGGTAGGCTATTTCGCGATACTGCTCGAACACCTCCGGACGAATGTACTCAACCACCGGCAAATGCTGCGGGCTCGGCCTCAGATACTGCCCCATCGTTAGAACCTGCACCCCGGCTCCCCTGAGATCGTCCATCGCCTGAAAAATCTCCGTCTCCTCTTCGCCGAGCCCTAGCATGATCCCGCTCTTGGTCGTCATCGCAGGAGCAATCTCCTTCACTCGCGCTAAAACATTCAACGAAAGCCGGTACTTGGCCCGGGAACGCACCATCGGGGTCAAGCGCTCGACGGTTTCCAAGTTATGATTGAAGATATGCGGATTCGCTTCGATCACCGTGCGCAGATTCTCGTCGCGGCCGTGAAAGTCGGGAGTCAAGACCTCCACCACAATGGCGTCATCCAACCCTCGGATCGCTTTGATGGTCCGCGCGAAATGCTCCGCGCCACCATCCTTCAAATCATCCCGAGCCACAGCAGTCACCACGACGTGCTTCAGGCGCATCCGGCGAACTGCCTCTGCAACCCGCTGAGGCTCATCATCCTCCAGAGCAAAAGGCTTGGCCGTGGTCACCGCACAGAACCCGCAAGCCCGCGTGCACCGATCCCCGGCAATCATGAAAGTGGCCGTGCCCTGACTCCAGCACTCCCACCGATTGGGGCACTGCGCCTCCTCGCAAACAGTATGCAGCTTCAAGTCTGACACCAGCGCCTTCGTCGAGAAAAACACCGGATTCGAGGGCAACCGGACCCGAATCCAATCGGGCTTTTTGGGTTGGTGCAGCGCTGGATCTATTTTGGAGCAGGCCATATCGTCCTCAACCATAGAGTGGCTGGTTTCAAAATCAACCACGCCGCTCGAAACCCGCAGAACCTTCTGCCTTTGTCAGTCCAACCTAAGACCCGTGTTTCCCCGCCATAAATTTCTGCGATAATACCATACCTGATGCAAGTCACCCGCACCCACTTTTGCATGCAACGTGCGCCTCTTTTAATAGCACTCCTAGCTGCCCTGAGCGGAGTG
>JBILUQ010000350.1:0-3664 GCA_044370935.1 Chthoniobacteraceae bacterium | reverse complement strand
TCTTTCGACATATCAATTAGCTGCTTTCACGACACAGCAAGCGTCCTCAATTTCGGAAGCAACGAGAAGTGCTTTCTTGTCGGCTGATATTGACACGCAAACACGGTACAACGCCCTATTCTGGAGGCAATAAGCCGCAAAAAATTGCACATGTTGACAACCCTCGGCGACAGAATGTCACATCGCTTCACCAGATAGACCAATTTCGCACAACGCCACCGTGAGTTTTCAGGGTTCAGCGACTCGTTTTCTTGGGCGGCCGTTCGGTATGGGCCCGCTTTGAGAAAAAGCAGTCGCGCGCAGCATCGCCCCTTGCCCTGGGTAAAGCACAAACAAACGGCCTACGCCCCTCCTTTCGTCGATTGATAATACGTGGGATTTTACAGACGACTCCGGCGGGCGGGCGTTGTGAAAATCCGTGGTCTGCAGAAACAGGGGGCAAGCCAGCGAGGGGATGACGCAGAAAACAGTATTGTTTGCCGGTCACGGCAGCGGGTTGAACGGGGCGGAACGGTGCATGCACGAAACCGCATCGGCGTTGGTACGTCTGGGATACCGCGTCCATGTTCTACTCCCGGGCACCGGCCCGCTTCCGCCTCTGCTTCAAAAATCCGGCGTCACTGCGGTGCACGTCTGCTCGATCCCCTGGTGGATCGACTTAGGGACGCGCTACGGGTGGCTCAACAAGCTCAAACGTCTCCTTAGGATCGGCATGTCAGCGATTCAAACCGCTGCACTGATGCACAAATTAAAACCCGAAATCGTGATTTCAAACACCATTGCGATTCCGACCGCGGCCCTCGCCGCGTTTTTTTTAGGCATCCCGCATGTGTGGTACGTGCACGAGCTTGGCAGGGAGGATCACGGATACCATTTTCTCTTTGGCGAAGCCCTCTCCACGCGGCTCATCTCGTTTCTGTCGTCACTCGTGCTAGTGAACTCCAAAAGCGTTGCGGCAAAATTTTCAAAGGCCGTACCGGCGTTCAAACTCCGTCTGATTCCGTATGCGGTCAGCGTGCCACAGAAGTTTACGCAGTACCGCGACGACCTACGGAAAACAGGCCCCTACTCGCTCATCGTCGCGGGCCGAGTGACCCCCGCAAAGGGTCAAATCCAAGCGGTAATGGCCGCCTCACTTCTCTTAAAGCATCACCGAATCACGGACTTCAAACTCGTGATCCTGGGCGCGCAACCCGGGGACGTCCATGTGCGCGAACTTGAGACGCTTGTTGATCAGAAGGGTCTTCGCTCGCACGTCGAAGTTCTTCCATTCTCGGAAGACCCTCTCGAGCTCATCCGCTCATGCGATGTTTTACTGATGTGCTCGCGCTGCGAAGCCTTCGGGCGCGTCACGGTTGAAGCGATGAAGCTCGGCCTCGCCGTCGTGGGTTCCAATACCGGAGGGACCCTCGACATTGTGCAGCACGATGTGAACGGCCTGCTTTATGAAGCCGGTGACGTGCACGATCTTGCACAGAAGATAGCGGAGATCATTTCGGATCCGATCAAGAGGATCAGGCTCAGCCTGAACGCGACGATGCACGCCCATAAAACTTTCTCCGAACACACCCATGAGCGCGCCCTCGATGAAGCGCTGCAATTCGCCGTCGCCCGACCGAAAGCGCACCACCGTGGTAGCACGAAGGGTGTGCAGACAATGCACACGGACACGACCTCAAACAACGCACGCGCAGGGGCCGTGGCAATTGAGAATTAAAATATGCCCGTACACAGCTTTGATGATTCAACAGATCAACCCGAGGGCCGATTGGACTGCGGCGTTGGCGGCGAGCACCACGAACTGCGCGCGCGGGCGATCGCTTTTTATTTGCCGCAATTTCATCCCACGCGGGAAAACGATCAATGGTGGGGGCCGGGATTCACCGAGTGGACCAACGTCGCCCGGGCCAAGCCACTGTTCAGGGGACACCGCCAACCGGACCTTCCAGCAGACTTGGGATTCTACGATCTGCGCTGTCCGGAGTCGCGCGAACATCAAGCGCGGCTTGCACGCGAGAGTGGAGTGGAGGCGTTCTGCTACTGGCATTATTGGTTTGCAGGCCGCCGCATGCTGGAGCGCCCCTTTCAGGAAGTGCTTGAGACGGGTTCCCCAAGCATGAGCTTCTGCCTGGGCTGGGCGAATCATACGTGGAGCGGCATTTGGGACGGAGCGCCGAACCGTGTTCTCATCGAACAGACCTATCCCGGCAAGGACGACGACGCCCGCCATTTCGAATGGCTACTCGAAGCGTTCTCGGACCCGCGCTACCTGCGCGTCGGCGGCAAGCCATTGTTCTACATCTTCCGTCCCTACGAGATCCCGAACCCGAGGGAATTCTGCGAGCGCTGGCAAACCATGGCGCAGCGGGCGGGTTTGGACGGACTGTACCTCGTAGCGGAAATCTCCGATCTACTGGGGTTCGGCCCAAAATGCGGACAGCCACCGGAAATGGGATTCGACGCGGGCGTCTACATCCGGATCCCAGCAAAGGTGAACCGCTGGGAGGTATTGAAGATGCGCTGCCGGCGGAAATTGCTGCGGCACCCGGAGACTTACTCCTACGCCGAAAGCCGCCCGCGCCGCGCGCCCGGGTTTGATCATCCGCGGATTCATCCATGCGTTTACCCGAATTGGGACAACACGCCGCGCTCGGGAAGGCGCGGGTTGGTAATAAGGAACAGCAGTCCGGAGTTATTCGGAAGACACGTTCACTCCGCACTCGAGGAACTTGCGCAATCTCCACCGGAAGAGAAGTTGCTGTTCATCAAATCATGGAATGAATGGGCGGAAGGCAACCACATGGAGCCGGATCTGGTCCATGGACACGGGTATCTCCGCGCGTTGAAAGCCGAACTCGAGATGAACGACCCGAGCGTGCGAATCTTGAAAGAACAAGTAACTAGTCGACCCTGAAAAACACGTTAATCAATTGGCGTTGAATTAATTATGATATAATTTTGGCATGCGTTTTGCTGTGTAAACGGACTTCACTCTCTCAATTTCTGGGAAAATCGATGAAGCCAAAACCGACCGCATCCGCCTCTCAAAGTGACCTATTCAAAGTCGAACTCATTTCGATCATTAGCTTGCAGCATCCACTGGTGAAGCTCGCAGCTCTAATCCCTTGGGACGACTTCGAGCGCCAACTCCAACCAACCTATGCGCCTACCACAGGTGCCCCGGGCATCAGCACGCGGCTGATGGCAGCCCTACACATTTTGAAATTCCAACACGATTTGAGCGACGACGATGTCGTAGCTGCTTGGGTGGAAAATCCCTACTGGCAGTTCTTCAGTGGAATGCAGTTCTTCTCCCATCGAGCACCGATCGATCCCTCAAGCATGACTCGCTGGCGTTCCCGCTTAGGCGCAAGCGGAGCCGAATCCATGCTCAAGGGAATTTTGGAAACCGGCTTAAAAATAAACGCGATTAAGCCCTCAGATTTCGAGCGTATCAATGTTGATACAACCGTGCAGACCAAGGCGATTCGTTATCCGAGCGATGCGCGTCTGTGTGATCGGGTCAGGGAGCGGCTGGTGAAGGTTGCGCGCAAAGAAGGATTGAAAATCAAGCAGAGCTACACGCGTGTGGGAAAACGGTTGGTGATGAAACAAAGCCGCTATGCACACGCCAGGCAGATGAAGCGGGCGCAGGCGTGCCAGC
>JBILUQ010000351.1:0-3664 GCA_044370935.1 Chthoniobacteraceae bacterium | reverse complement strand
AGTCATGCATCAACCATCAAAGCAAGGGCCGTGCCGTAGCCGCTCGTTTAACACACCTGAACACATTGCGCTGAACACCTCATTTCCATATTTTGATCTTTAAAATTTCCACTGAGGCAATTATTCCGCCTTTGGTTGCTCTTGAAACTTTCCTCGCACGCCAGCTCCGATTTAGTTGCGCGAAAACTAAACAGTATTTTTTTGGGGTCCACGGGAACTGACAATTTCTCACTCCACCGCTCTCTTGCCCCGTTTCCGCAACTCGCGCGCGCGGTATCGTAGCGTGGCGCGCTAAAGTTTGGGGGTGGTCAGATGGACTCATTTTGTGAACATCTTCCCCTGCTTGTCCCCGCTGGACAAAATGTAGGCAAGGAGATCCGCTACTTCGTCGGAGTTCATCGCATTGAGGAGGCCGGGGGGCATGATGGAGGTGGGGGAGACTTGCCGGCTTTAGATGTTGCCTTGGTGCACCATGCTGACTTGCCCGGGCGCGTTGGGGTTGGTTGCCACATGCAGGATGTCTCCTTCTTCGCCAGTGATGCGACCGATGACGGTGCTACCATCGCTGAGCACAATGATGCTGTTCTCATACTGGTCGAAGATCACCTTGTTAGGCTCGACGATGTTCTCAACCAGGTCGCGCAAGGTGTAACGATTTGCCGCGGCAGTCAAATCGGGGCCAATTCCCCCGCCTTCGTCGCCTAGGCGATGGCAGGCTTGGCAGGCGGCGGCGATGAAGCAAATGGCGACTGTGACAAACACTTTCTCCTCTGAATTCGAGTCCGCGAAGTCGGGTGAATGCTCGGCCCCCACTCGGTCGCCGTGCGAATCAACTGCAGCACGCTGATTATTTGTCTCAAAAGACAAACATGTCAGCTGCAGCGGCCGTACACCTATGAGCAATGGCTTGAAGACACGCCCCACCTCTACGTGCGACTCGCTTTTAGACCAAGTTCCGCACCTCAAGAAATTGCGGAAACGTGGCGAGAAGCTTTTTATTACCAACTCGCGGTTACCGATTGAGCTTGGCGAGGTATTTGGCCGGATTCGCGTCGAACTTCTTCACGCAGGGCTTGCAGCAGAATTTGATCTCTTGGCCTTCGTGGGATTTAACGGCGATCTTGCCCATGCTGCCGAGCTTGTTCCCACTGACGATGCAAGTATCGAGCGGGTAAGGCGTGTCAGCGGCAAAGCTGGTGACACCGAGGGCGATTAGCACGGTGGCGAGCAGTGGTTTCATGATTTGGTGTGTGTTGAGGTTTTGGGTGGGATCCTTGAACGACTTTGGCCATCAAAATCGGAACAGTACGCCGGCGCCTAGGCCGTAGTCGCTGTGTTGGGAAAGGCTGATCGAGGTGGATCGAGTGAGTGTGTAGTCCGCGCCAGCGGTCCATTCCCACTGAGTGGCGGTGTCGTAAAAACCCTTTCCCCACACGCCGAGGCGGGGGTGAGCTGGAAGCGCTTCGCGAGCGTCAACCGCGCATCACCTTCGGTGTCGAGGCTGACATTCGCCCACATCATCAGCGGCAGGCGGTAGTTGAAACCTATGAGGCCTCGATCCCTCGCATCGGCATCGTTGGTAAGCCGGTAGCCTGCAAACGCCTGAAAGTTCATGGTAAAGTAGCGCTGGTACAAAAGGTCGATCTCATACTGCGGCTCGTCCACGCGTTGCCGGCCAACCTCCCACCCGATCATGAGGTCGTTCTTTGGATTCATCCACGTGAGAAGTCCCTCGCTCATGTGCGACTGGATCGATGCAGAACCCCAAAGGTAGTACATGTCATGCGAATGCTCACCGAGACCGGAGACGTGCCTTCAGCCCACCCGTGATGCAAGCTGAGCCGTGCGGCAGCTAAAGGCACACCGTCTCGATAAAGCGACCAGCGCAACGTCGCTCGTTCAAATTTATCCAACCAATCCGATTGCTCCGCCGCGCGCACCGCCTCCGTTTCCCATCCCTCGATCCGCAGTCGTGCGACCTTGGCCAGCAGTTCCTCATCAAGATGAGAGAAATCGCATACATTCATGGTCGGTTCAGTGCAGCAGCAGCGCAAACGAACCCGTGAGAAGCAGCGCATGGAGCCACAGCGCGATGACTTGTAATTTGTTGTAATTCCGAGCGCCGGAGGTCTCCCTCGGAATATCCGGGTCCACTCCGAATAGCTGTTGGTGGTTTCTCAATATCCAGGCTCCGATAAAAAGGAGCAAGATGAAGAGATCTGCTGAGATAAGCCGCAGGCCGAGGAGCGCATTTTTTTGCATGAGCATTTACGCTAGCACCCAAGCTGCGCTCCAACAGATACAGAGCGCACGAATCTCGGCCTGCACAGATCCAGTGTCAGCGCAGCATTTCCACCAGTCTCCCGAGCGTAACGACCGCACATTCAAGTCGCTGCGACCACCGGTGGCCGCAGTTGATCCGGATGTAATTCTTAAAGCCCTGCGACGCCGAAAACATCGGCCCCGGCGCGATGCTGATATTCTCCGCAAGAGCACGCTCATGCAACCCGAGCGCTGAAACTGTTTTCGGCAGCTCAACCCAGAGAACGAAGCCGCCGGTCGGCCGCGTCACCTTGATATCCTCGGGGAACGATGCTGAAATCGCCTCGCTCACCTGTTTCATCTGCTCTGAAAAGTTGCGCCGTAATGCGCGTAGATGACGATCGTACCCGCCATTTGCAACGAACTCGGCGATCGCCATCTGCGGCAGTGACGCCGTCGCCAGCGTGCTCGCGAGCTTTTGCGCAATCACCTTGGCATAATATCTTCCAGGAGCAACCCAGCCCACGCGATAGCCGGGCGCGATCGTCTTGGAAAAAGCCCCACACAGCATCACGCGCCCGTCGCGGTCGAACGACTGTGCCACCCTCGGACGGAGCCCACTGTGGACTAGTGCGCCGTTGATATCGTCTTCGATCAACGGGACGTCGCGCCGCGCGAGGATCTCGATCAATCGCCGCTTGTGTCCGTCAGGCATCAACGACCCGAGTGGGTTGTTGAAGTTCGGCACCGCCAGACACGCCGCCACACGTCGGACTTTAAGCGCGCGCTCCAGAGCGTCGAGATTCATCCCGTCGCGTGGGTGCATCGGAATCTCGATCGCTTTCAGGCCAAGTTTCTCGATCTGCTGAAGCACGCCGAAATAGCTCGGCGACTCTACCGCCACAACATCACCTGGTTTCGTAACCGCCCGCAAACAAAGCGCCAGCGCTTCCGTTCCACCACATGTAATGATGAAGGCATCTGGCGAAATCTGCGTGCCCCAGTCGAGCGAAAGCTTCGCCAGTTGCCGCCTTAGCGACTCGCATCCCGGTGGCATGTCGTAACTCACGCCGCGCGGACCCGCGCTTCGTGACACTGTGGCCATAATCCTGTTCAGCTTCACAACCGGCAGATTTTCCTCGCCTGGATACGCCGCCCCAAAGGGGACCACCTCCGGTAGTCGCGCGGCGTCGAAGATCCGTGCCTGCAAGCTCCCAACCTCCACCATCGTCGCCGCGCACGATGGGCGTGAAGCCATTGGCTCCGGCAACCGAGCCCGCATCCGCGCCCGCACGAAAAAGCCCGACTTCGGCTGTGCCTCGATCAGTCCGCGATTTTCCAACGTCACATACGCTTGCACCACAGTAGCAACACTCACGCCATGTTGTCCGCTCGCTCGCCG
>JBILUQ010000349.1:0-3675 GCA_044370935.1 Chthoniobacteraceae bacterium | reverse complement strand
AGCTTCTGGAGCGAAAGGTTTACCGCGATTACAAGAGGCCCTTCAGTCGAAAGCTCGGGCTCCCACTCGAACTTACCCGGCATCACATATTCGCTGCTGGTGAGCGGAATCGGGGTTCCAGCCAAGTCAGCCTTGGATGCACCAAGCGCTACATGCGCGGCGAAAACGCAAAGCACGACAGGCAAAAACTTCAGCTCACCAAGCAATTGAAACACGCTCACCTGGATTTTTTCTGCCGTAATTTATTACAAATGAAAATAATAAAGTATCGTTCGGCCCTGTATTTATAAGCCCGAACAAACCATCTAATCTGCCTCGGACTTCAAATAAGCAGTCTAAAAGCGAGCAGTTGACCACGCTGGCCTATTTGACCGAAATCAACTCAACCTCAAAAATCAAGGCCTCCTCAGGCCCGATGAGGCCACCCGCCCCCCTCGAGCCGTACGCCAGATTTGCGGGCACGTACAGCTCAGCTTTTCCGCCCTCCTTTAGAAGCTGCAACCCCTCAGTCCACCCTTTGATGACGCCGTTTACCGCGAATTCCGCAGGCTGGCCGCGCTTGTAGGAACTGTCGAACTCAGTGCCGTCAATCAGCCGGCCGCGGTAATGAACCACCACCTTGTCCGTCGCCTTGGGCTGCCTGCCCTCACCTTCCTTAATAATCTTGATTTGCAACCCGCTTGGAAGTGTCTTTACACCCTCCTTTTTCCCGTTTTGCTTCAGGAAAACCTCTCCTTTTATCAAGCCCAATTGGGCGACTCCGCTAAGAGGAGCAGATAGAATAATAGCCAACAACAGCAAACGATATGAGTTCATAAAACTTAACTAAACAACTCACAGACTCTCTGCAGGGATAACCAAGCCTGCAAGCAAAACACCTCCCGGAAACTACTCCGGCAGCCCGCTGCGCCAGTCGTCAGCATATACCCCGATCTTCTCAACAGGAATCCGCTCGAACCCCAGCGTCCAGACGGGTGAATCCTTCGAAAGCCGCTTTGGATCCCCTCCCTCAAACATCGGATCCGCAACTATCGAACCCTTATCAACCCCGTTCTCGCGCCAGCTATCCCACTCCGAACGCATTTCCACCCTTTGCAAACCCATCTCGGCCAGCTCCAGCCAACCATCCTCAGCACGCCATTCCACTCTTGCAGAAAACGAGCTCATCTTCGGATGCCAGCCTGCCTGCCCCTGGGACGGAACGCTGAAAACCCACTCCCTGTCCTCCCAGTCGGTGGAGACGCGAACTTCGCTTTTCGGACTCACCCAGAAATATTCACCTGTCACGAAACTCTGCACACCGATGCTAGCCTTCGCCTCATGGCTTGCGCGAACGCGCGCCCTCAGTCGATAAGCGGCACCAGCCTCCAAAGCGAGCGCCGGTCCGGAGGCGAGCGGATACGGCTTTTTAATTCCCTCAATCCGAAAAACCATTCCATCTTTCTCCTTCTCCCTCAACCCGCCTGTTGGCGGCTGAGCCGACTTTCCAATCCACCGCCACCCTTCAGGCAGCTTTTGTGGCAGACCTTTCCATGCGCCAATCAGCTCCGAACCAATGGCGGCCCCCGCACCAAGGAAGCCGGTTTTAACGACACCGCCCGGCGCCCAATAAACATTCTGATCAAAATGATTGTGGGTGAACGGAACTTGGCGCACATCAAGCACCGGCACCTCAGGGTCACTGGAGACAAGAATATTTCTCTCAAACCGATTGCCTCGCATCGTCAACCCGCTCGGTAGCGGGGCATCCTTCGGATGCAACTCCATGCCTCTGAGCTTTTGCCAAGCCGATTCCGCTGCCACTTTTTCGTAACCCTCGATCATCGCAGGCAGCGACCGCGTGTACCGGTCGCTGACACTCCATCCGTGCACGTCCACCTGCCACTGCCGGTTGCCGACCCAGATGTTGTTCAGAATCCAACAATCGCGCGCACCGTGAACATGAATGCCTCCACGCCCGCAGCGCTCCACAATATTGCCGATCACGTCGGCGCCGCCCGAATTGTCGTCCAGATAGATTCCCCAAGAAAAATGCGGTGTGGTGAGCTTGCCGTTGTGAAGATCCATCCCGTAAACGTCGTGGATCCAGTTATGCCGAATTACGGATCCTCGCGGGGTGATCCAGTCGCGGCCTCCGGAATAGATGGCCCCCGTATCCTCGGTTTCAAGAGACAAATCATGCAGATGATTTAGCTCAATTACATTCAGGTTCCCTCCGTGCATCACACCAAAACGAGGCCCGTGATGAATGTGGTTCCGCGTGATCTTTGCCCCAATTGTTGTCACAGCGACACCCACCCCCTGTTTGAAGTACACGCCGAAGTCATGCAAATGATTGTTTTCAACCACATGGTCACACCTCTCAAGCGTCTGGCGATGGCCGCCGCTTATTAAAACACCGTTCCGTCCCGCCCCTGCCACGGTGTTGCTGCGCACAACAACATCTCTCCCGCCGCTCACGGAGACGCCCGATCCAGACCAATGCCCGACGTTTTTCAGCATGTTGCCAGCAAACTGCACCGCCTCGCACTCTGCCAAAACGACCGCCGATCCGCCGCAAGCCTCCCAGTCAAAATTTTCAACCGAAACGTGCTTTGCATGCTTCAGCGTCAAAAGACCTGAGGCGATTACAATCTCAACCGAGTCGGCTTTCATCCCGGCAGGCGGCAGTAGGTAAAGCACACGTGTTCTCCGGTCCAAGTGCCACTCACCTGGAGCGTCCAGCTCCTCAAAAGGTCCCTGGACAAAGTATCGGTTACCCGCGCGGATCGGATAACTGCAGTCTTTGGAGAGCTTGAGCACTCCAGTACTCGCATCCGCGCTTGCGACAGACACGAGATCATTCCACCAGTTGTAACGAGCGAATACAAACACCTCGGCGTCGCTCGGATTTGCCCAATTACGGATGTCCTCAGGCTTCATCTGGAGCGTCCTCTTGTCTTCTCCAGGAATGTCAGCGTACATCGGCCATTCCTGTCCACCCGCGTAAGCCCACCCCTTCGTGATCAGGTCAGATGCATCCGCGTTGGGATACCGGGCCAAAGGCAACCGCTCCCCGCCCGCAAAAAGTTGCCTGCAGTTGGCAAGATCGAGTTTGTCTGGAAGCGCCGTACTCAACACTTCAGGCTTTCCTGGCACGTTTGCAGGAATCCAATTCTTAAGCGGCAGCGCGCCGCTAATCCTTGGACGCTCCTTTTGATAACCGCGCCAGACTACTGGAAAACCAGCCTCACCCGAATCCGTCTCCCCAAGCTCAAAAGGTGCGGAACGCCGAAACTCCCCAGCCCGCACGTGCACGGTGATTTTACTTTTTTTCGATCCCGCCAACTCCAATCGGACTGCCTCCCGGGCTTTCTCTAGCGTGGCGAATGGACCGTCCGTGGATGCGGCATTTGGTTCGGGCAGCTTACCACTCCATTCGTCCCTGCCCACAGGCGACACATACCAGTCTGAGGAGTGCGCCGAGCAAGAAAATATCGTTAAAAACGCTAAAGATGCATAGCGCCACAGGGGTGAGAGTAACATACCCAAAACTATTTTCGGAGCTGATTGTGATGCAACCACAAACCCGCCAACAGCAAGCGACCGCTGGATTACCAACATTCTTACCTTCCATCCTCTCAGACCAGAAGCTACACCGTTTTGAAACCCATGAGCCACTACCCCCTTCACTCA
>JBILUQ010000348.1:0-3678 GCA_044370935.1 Chthoniobacteraceae bacterium | reverse complement strand
CGGGGGCGGATTCACTTGCCCGTTTCGCAGCCGTCGAAGCGTTAGCAACTTCGGGCTTGGCTTGTGCGAACAAGGCAGGCGGCGCGAGCATCAGGGCGCGCAGAAAAGTGAGGACGAGGATGTGTTTCATGGCTTTTCGGATGTGAAATTCCATGATTTGATCCCGCCTGCCGCGCCGCTGTATTCGATGGAGGCTATCTCCACCGGTGATCGATCAGCCGGCAGGTAAAGACGGGTGATGCGCAACTCGCCGGATAATGGAATGTCCACTTTCAAGCCCTGCCAACTCTTCCCTGCGGGCAGAGTGAACTCGACGGTTTGACCACTTTCGGGAAATTCGGCTTGTCCTTTGGTTGTCCATTGCAGTTTGCAGGGCCCGCCCGTGGTGCTGCGGGCGCGCAATATCAATGTGAGCGGCCCGGTGGCTTTGACTTGCGCTGTGCCGAGAAACGGCGTCCGGCCATTGGCTTCGACGCGCGCAACCCCGTTGTTGATGGCTAGCGTGCAGGATTTTGGAATGAGGCCGGCCGCCGGATCAACGGAAGCCTTGGCCGCGGCAGGTTGTGGAGCTGGCGGCCGCGGCTTGTAGTCGGGGTTTGGTTTGGGGTAGAGCGCGCCAGTATCTTGGACGAAGACATCGATCAACTTGTCGAGTGCTTTCACCTTATCAGGCATCTGCGCGGCGAGATTCTTTGTTTCGCCCAAATCCTCCTTAAGGTTGAAAAGCTCGTGCACGCCCTCGTAATCAGCAGGGCGTTCGGTGAATCGGCGGATCAACTTCCAATCCCCCTGGCGCACGCTGACGCCCGGAACCAGATGGGGAAACCAGATGAAATAGGCGTCGCGTTTTAACTTCCCGGTGCCGCGCAGCACGGGTTGGTAGGAAACCCCATCGATTTTCTGGTGTGCGGGCAAGGGGAGGCCAGCGAGTTCCAAAACGGTGGGATAAATGTCGATGCATCCCACGATGGCATCGCTGGTGGTTGCGGGGGCGATTTTGCCCGGCCAGCGAACCATCAGCGGGACGCGGGTTCCGCCCTCGTAGAGCCTGCCCTTGCCGTCGCGCAGTGGAGCGTTGTTGGTGGGAGGCTTGCCGCCCGCCCATTTCCGCCAGTCTAGCAGCGTCGGGTCGCTGGCCTTCTCACCCCGAGTTTTCGCATCCTCGCCGCTGTTGCTATGATTGTTGCCGCCGTTGTCGGATGTAAAGATGACGATCGTGTTCTCAGCCAAACCGAGGGAGTCAAGTCTCGCCAAAATGCGTCCGAAGCACTCGTCCACGCTGCGAAGCATCGAGGCCATGATTGGGTTGCCCTGCGTGCCCCGCGGATCGGTGGTCTTTGCGAACTCGGCGGTATAGGCCTCCTTGTGCCCCCAGGGCCCATGCACGCCATAGCACCAGAGGTTGAGGAAAAAGGGTCGGTCCTTGTTGGCCTCGATGAATTTTTCAGCCTCCGCAGCCTGACGGTCGACGATGTATTCGCCTTCCGGCCCGTCTGAGATATTACCGAGCAGCGATTTGACACGCTTGTCCTGAGGCTTCGCGCTGCCGGGATTGGTGACGCTGTAGGGAGAGAAATATTTACCGGGAGGCCCGGCATCGGGATGGCAGTGGAAGGTGAAATCGAATCCCTGGGCCTCGGGCCAGTGCGGTTCGGTGAGACCGAGGTGCCATTTGCCGATGTGGGCTGTCTTGTATCCTGCGTCACGCAGGGCCTCGGCAAGCGTGTATTGGGAAGGTTCGAGGTAGCTGCCGCTTTCGGGCATGAGCCATGGCGCGTTGGGGGGCGCCTTTTCCTGCATGGAGGCCATCACGGGTTTGGTATGGCCGACGGCGGAGGTGACACCGTGGCGGGAGGTGTATTGCCCGCTTAAAATCGAAGCCCGCGTGGGCGAACACAAAGGCATCGAGTAGGCGTCGGTGAAGCGCATTGATTGTCCGGCAAAGGCGTCCATGTGGGGAGTCTTGTAATACTGCGACCCATACGCGCCGCAATCCATCCAGCCCATGTCATCAACGAGGAAAAGGACGACATTGGGCTTTTTGGTTGGAAGCTCGGAGGCACGCAGAACGGCCAGCGGCGCGAGAAGCAAGGCGGTGAGGAGTGTGAGCGTGGTTTTCATGGAAGGAATACAGGTAGGGCCCATTTGACGATCAGGATGGTTTCGCCAGCGGCGCAGTCTTTTTGGAACAGTGTGCAGAAGTTAGCGGGCGAGGTGGGATTGAATAGCGGGATTTCGGGCAGGGCGACTTTTTCGAAGCCCTGGTCCATCAATGTCTGCGCCACAGTGTCGCGGTTGCGTTCGAGCGTGGGCGTGAGGAAAAAGACGGTGCCCGCGCGCTCGCATTGGAGCGTCTTTTGACCCATCATCGCGACGGGAATGAAATGCGCATTCTTCAATGATGCGGGAAGTTCCGCGGCGATGTATGCGCGGTCAGTGAAGAGTTTCGCACCGGGAATGAGGGGTTGCGGTTTGGCATTGGCGCTGGTGAGTGTACCAAGCTTTGCGATGCGCATCGGTTTGCCGTCGGCGTTGGCATGGACAGCAGCGGCGGAGGTCTTTGGTTTTTCCTGTCCGCCGGTCGCCTTACTGACAAGTTGACGCAATTGCACTTTGCTGCTGACGGGCTTTCCTGCGGACACGTCTTCTTCGCGAAAGGTGGCCATCAGGATGTTGCGGTCATCGACTCGATTGTAGTCGTAGACGATGCGGATGATGCCGTCGGCCGTCTGTTGGCCGTCGGGATAGGAAACGCCGAGACGCTCGTCAAGCATGAGGCCGCCGTTCCAGGTCTTGCCATCGTCTTTGGAAAGGTAAGCCGTGAGATGCGAGCGGCTGGTGCGCGTGTCGAGCGGGCCGTGTTTTATCAGCAACAAATTTCCGGAAACAAGGCGGCTGATAAAAAAGCGCGAAGGCGTGTGCAGGATGTCCGAAGGCTTTAGTTCCGGCCAGGTCTTGCCCCCGTCCGTGCTCACGCTTTCGCCGATGCCGTAAGTGGTGCGCACGAGCAACCAGAACGAGCCGTCGAGCCGCTCGATAAACATGTGCTCGTCGAACTGGCGCGCTTCCTTCGGCACGTTGCAGCCGCCGCGCAGAGTCCACGTCTTTCCGGCATCGTTGGACACAACGCATTGCGCGCTCTCATCGTGCTCGCGCCAAAGGGAGATTGGTAGCACCCATTCGCCGGAGGAAAGTGCGAGCGGCTTGCACATCATCACGCCATCGCCGATGCGGCGAGGTTTTGACCACGGCGGCTGCGCGGCATCCGGTTCGCTCGTTTCGATGCACCACACTCCGAGTTCCGCATCGCGCCGCCCTTTTTCCATCTGCGCCCAAAAAAAGAACAATCGTCCATCCAGCGACACCCACAGTTCCGGATCAAAACTGCGCACCGGCCCGCCCGCATCTGGATCGATGACCAGAATTTCGTTCCATGTCTTTCCCTCGTCGCCGCTGGTGCTGAGCACAACGTAGTTGTTCAAGTCCTCGCCCGGTGTGACGCCTGCGTACCACGTGGCCCAGAGTCGCCCCTTTGGAGCAATGGCGAGACTGGGGATGCCAGCGAAAGCGCGGTTTGTTACCGCGTGTTCCGTTTTGGGCGAACCGAGATGCCGTGGCGGTTGCAAGGAAGTTATGTCGGCGGCGTTCAAAGCTGCTAGCGGCGCAAGCAGCAGGGTG
>JBILUQ010000090.1:0-13322 GCA_044370935.1 Chthoniobacteraceae bacterium | reverse complement strand
TTGCGGAGCGCTTTTTCCTCCTCGAAAATATCAATCGTGTTGCCGTAGCTCTTGCTCATTTTCTGGCCGTCGAGACCAATCACCGTCGCCGTGGTCTGCACAATGCTCGGAGCGGGGACGACGAAAATTTCTCCAAACATCCGGTTGGCTTTTTCCGCCAGATCACGGGTGACCTCGACGTGCTGTTTTTGATCGCGTCCGACGGGGACAATGTTGCTGTCGTAAAGCAGAATGTCCGCAGCCATCAGCACGGGGTATGCAAACAGACCGTGGGAAGGCACCTTGCCTTTGCTCTGATGATCTTTGTACGCGTGGCAGTTCTCGAGCATCGGCATCGGTGTCAGGCAGGTCAGCAGCCACGCCAGCTCCGTGACTTCCGGCACGTCGCTCTGGCGGAACAAAACCGCACGCGCGGGATCCAGTCCGCACGCAAGAAAATCGAGCGCCACGCCCCGGCTGTACTCGCGCAAAAGCCCGGGCTGGTGGACCGTTGTGAACGCATGATAATCGGCGATGAAGTAGAAGGCATCGCCCCTGTCCTGCCATTCGATCCCGGGGCGCATCATGCCGAAGTAATTGCCAAGATGCGGACGACCGGTGGGTTTGATCCCGGATAGAATACGTGGAGCTGCCATAGTCTTCAAGGCTCGCCGCAAAACCGCCCCGAGGACAAGCTGAGAGAATCAGTCGGGGCGCACTTAATTTTTCCTTTCGCCCGAAAATCCATTACGCTGCGCGGATGACCGCCCCGGGATTCACCGATTACCATGTGCACACTCCCCTGTGCCGCCATGCCGAGGGCTGGCCCGTGGAGTTCGCGCAGAAGGCCCTCGCACTGGGTTTGGCGGAGATCGGATTTTCCGATCACAACCCGATGTCCGCCGCGTTCGACGACTGGCGGATGCTGCGCGAGGAGCTTCCGCGCTACTTTGAATCCATCGAGGCTGCGCGCGCCACCGTGCCCGGGCTTCCGATCCGCCTCGGGCTGGAGGTGGATTACCTCCCGAAAACCGAGGCCTGGTGGGAGGAGCTCCGCTCCATCGCGCCGTGGGACTACTGGATCGGCAGCGTCCACTATTTGCCCGACGGCACGGAGGTGGATCATCCCAAGTACATCAGCAGGCATCGCGAGACGGATCCGGAATTGATTTGGTCCGCCTACTGGCAGGCTTATGTGGAGTGTATTCGCAGCGGCTGGTTCGACTTTGTCGCGCACCCGGATCTGCCCAAGAAATTCGGCTACCGGCCGAAGGGCGATTTGCGTCGGTTTTACGAGCCGGCGATCCAGGCGCTGCTGGATACGGGCGTGGCCTACGAGATCAACACGGCGGGGCTTCGGAAGGATTGCCGCGAGCTGTATCCCGCGCGCGAATTCGTCGAGCTGGCGCGCGCGGCGGGGGTGCCGGTGTTGATCAATTCGGACGCGCATGCGGTGGCTGAACTTGGCGCGGGATTTCGCGAGGCGGTCGGGCTGCTCAGGGATTGTGGATATGCTGAAACCCTGCGTTTCGAACGGGGCAGGAAAATCCGGGTGCCGCTTCCCGAATGAGAAGCGCACTCAGAGGTGCGCGCACCGCCTGCGACAGCGCGCATAACGCACGGATCCACTAATCCCATCGTTTAGATCTTTAACAAAAATGCCCGTACTGCTTCAGACGGCCCGTTTGTTGTCGGTCTCGAACGTGTTCATGATGTTCGCTTGGTATGCACATTTGAAAAACCAGACCGACCGGAAATGGTATATCGCCGCAGTGGTGAGCTGGAGTGTGGCGTTATTCTGGCAACAAGTGATGTGTGCTCGGGCGATGTTTCCGTTCCTCCGCGCGCTTCTTGCTTTCTTCAAGGCGTTTCCGCTTTTTTTGACAGCGTCCTCCAGCGAGGCGCGCGTTTTTGTTTTCGGAGAAATCCACTTTCCGCGTTCAGGCGGTGCCGCAACGATTTCAGCGCGGAAAATCACGAGCGAGCTCGCCCAAAAACGGCATGGAAGCACTCGCAGTCGACGCAGCCGCGGGCTTACGGCAGTATCGCTCAACAAGCCCAAAACAGGCACCAGCCAGCGGCGAATTTACATTTCCTGCTAATGCCACCCGTGCGCGAGTGGTCTTGATTGTATGCCTCTCCTTTGCCCCCACCAGCACACGGCAATATTTACTCAAGCACTACGTTTGACGCACGGAAGCTCACCGCTCAAAAATAACAGGTCGGTTTGTAATCCCGGATCAATCTGACATGGCGGTGTTTTCGAGTACTCGATTTATGAAACTTACACTCACGTTGCCGCTTTCCCTCGCAGCTTTTTCGTCGCTCTCGATGGCCGCGCCCATCGACTACAACCGCGACATACGGCCCATCCTCTCGGAGAACTGCTTTTCGTGCCATGGATTTGATGAAAAGGGGCGTAAAGCCAAGCTGCGAATGGATATCGCCGAGCACGCCTACGCCGAGCGCAAGGGCGTGACGCCGATCAAGCCGGGGGATTTAAAAAACAGCGAGGCGTGGTTGCGCATCATGAGCGACGACCCGGATGAGCTGATGCCACCGCCGAAATCACACCTCAAATTGACGGAGACGGAAAAAGCGAAGGTCAAGGCGTGGATTGAACAGGGCGCAGAGTATGCGGGGCACTGGTCCTTTATTGCGCCGCAGCGTCCTCCCGTTCCGCAGGGCGCGACAAACGCGATTGATGCGCTTGTGCGGCAACGGCTCGCCGAGGAAGGAATGAGCCAATCGGCGGAAGCTGACCGCTCGATGCTCATACGCCGCACGTCACTCGATCTCACGGGGCTTCCACCCACGGCTGAGGAGGTGAGGTCGTTTGTCTCGGACCCGAATCCAAATGCATACGAGCAGCTCATTGAGCAGTTGCTAAAGAAACCACATTTTGGCGAGCGCATGGCGCTGGAGTGGCTCGACGCGGCGCGCTATGCCGATTCAAACGGATTTTCCATCGACGGAGGCCGCAGTATGTGGCTGTGGCGCGACTGGGTGATTCAGGCTTTCAATGACAACAAACGCTACGACCGCTTCCTCATTGAGCAGCTCGCGGGCGACTTGCTGCCGCAGCGCACCGATGCCGAACTGATCGCGACCGGCTTTCAGCGCAACAATATGGTCACCCACGAGGGCGGAACGATCCCGGAGGAGAACCTCACAAACTACAACGCCGACCGGGTCAAGACGCTGGGCGAGTCCGTGCTGGGGCTCACCCTCGGCTGTGCGCAATGTCACGATCACAAATTTGATCCCATCACGCAGAAAGATTATTTCCAGATATTCGCCTTTTTCAATTCGCTCAGCGACCGCGGACTTGATGGCAACGGCGGAGTAAATCCGGGTCCGTTCATCAGCGCGAATACGGTGCTCAAAACCGACGAGCTTCCGGTGTTGGAAAAACAGATCGGCGCGCTCAAGGAAACGCTTGAAAAACCTGATGCGAGAACTCTAGGTGCTTGGGAGCGACAGCAGCGCACGCGGCTCGCTGCACGAGGAAAGCAGTTGAAGGTGCATCCCGCGCGGCTGTTGAAAATCTCCACGCCAAACCGCGGCAATGGATTCGAGCTGGATGGCGAAAACGGCGTGCGCCTGCCGCAGGTCGGCGATTTGGCGGCCTACGACTTTCTGATGGAACTGCCGAAGCTGGACGAACCGGTCACCGGCATGCGCGTCGTTTTTCATCCCGATTCCTCCCTGCCCGGCGGGGGCTGGGGCAGCGGACCAAAGGAGAGACGGCCGCGTCAGAAGGGCGCTCCCGCCGCCGCACCCGGCGATGAGCAACCGGAAAAGGGCACGTTCGTTTTAACGGCGATTGCCGCGACCGCAGGAGCCATCGGGAATGAGCAAATCAACCTGCACAAGCTCGAGCGCATCTCGCATACAACGGCGAGTTCTTGGGACGCTAAATATCCGCCGGCCGGCTGCCTGGATCCGCGCAACGAAAGCGGCTGGTCTCCCGATCTCACTGCGAAGGGACCGGTGCGACTCACTGCAACTTTCTCGCAGCCACTGAGCACTGCGAGCACGCCGTTTCTCACGACGCAGCTTGTTTTCGGACATGGCAAGAGTCTGGTGCCCGGCCATTTTGAGCTATTTGTGATCACCGGCAACGATGACGACAGCGATCTGCCACCGGAAATCATCTCCACCTTGGAGACTCCGGAACCGCAGCGCAGCGCATCGCAACGGCAAGTTCTCTGGGCCTACTGCGCCGCACATGGAGAGGAAATGCGGCGCACCCGTGTCAACTTGACGAACCTCGAGGAACGCCTCACAACGCTAACGCAACCTTTCCCAACGATGGTCATGGATGTTGCGTCGAAGCCGCGCGACACGTTTATCCTCAATCGCGGCGACTATGCGCAGCCAACCGCGAAGGTGGATGTTGGAACGATTGAAGCTTTGCCACCGATGCCTGAGGGGGCAAGCCGCGACCGTCTTGGCCTCGCGATGTGGATCACGATGCGAAACAACCCGCTCACCGCTCGAGTCGCGGTGAATCGTTTCTGGAAGATGTTATTCGGAACCGGAATCGTTGGCACGCCTGCGGACTTCGGCGCGCAGGGCGAGTGGCCGAGCCATCCCGAGTTGCTCGACTGGCTGGCCGTGGAGTTCATGGATAGCGGCTGGAATGTGAAGCAGCTCATCAAGCTCATAGTCATGAGCGAAACGTATCGGCAGAATTCGGCCGCCGCCCAGGCGATGCTTGAGCGCGACCCGCAGAACCGGCTTCTTGCGCGCGGCCCTCGGTTCCGGCTTCCCGCCGAATTGCTTCGCGACGCCGCGTTGAAAGCCAGCGGCCTGCTGGTGCCGCGAGTCGGCGGACCCAGCGTGAATCCCTACATGCCGGGCGACCTGTGGCGTGAGGTCAGCCACTATGGCAGCACTCCGGCAACGGCGCAGACGTTTGTTCAGGACCATGGCGAGAAGCTTTACCGGCGCAGTCTTTACACGTTTTTGAAGCGGACGGCCGCGCCTCCGAACATGACGGCGTTTGACGCGCCCAACCGCGAAGTGTGCACCATCTCGCGCGGCAACACCACGACGCCGCTGCAGGCGCTTGTGACCCTCAACGACCCGCAGTTTGTGGAGGCATCGCGGGCGCTCGCCGAGCGCATGCTGCGCCAGTCCGGAGACGACGCCGAGAAGCTCCGCTGGGCGATTGCCGAGGCGACCTCGCGCGAACTCAGACCCGCGGAGCTCACCGTCCTGCAGTCTGCTCTCGCACGCGAACGCAAGCGCTACGCTGCGAACCCCGGCGCCGCGATTCAGGCCCTCAGCGTTGGGGAGTCGCCGCGCGACAACCAATTCCCCGCCCCCGAGCACGCTGCATGGATGCAGGTCGCGTCCCTCATTCTCAATCTGAGCGAGGTCGTCACCCGGAACTAGCACACCATCATTTTTCTGCACCATGAATCCATTTCACGAACACCTTGCCAGCCTCACACGCCGCAGCTTTTTAGGTGACATCTCGCGCGGGATCGGAAGCACTGCGCTCGGCACCATGCTGCATCCCGAGATGCTGCGCGCTGCAAATGACGCGCCACGGACCGGCCTGCCCGGCTTCCCTCACTTTGCCCCGAAAGCGAAGCGTGTTTTGTGCTTATTCCAGAGCGGCGGCCTGTCGCATGTCGACCTTTTTGACGACAAGCCCATGCTGCACAAGCACGCCGGAGAGGAGTTGCCCCCGAGCATCAAGGGCACGCAACGCCTGACTGGCATGACCAGCGGGCAAACCGCGTATCCCGTGGTTCCTCCGCTCAAAGAAGGCAAGCGCAGCGGCAGGCATGGAACTTGGATCAGCGACCTTCTCCCGCACATCCAGACGATCGCCGACGACATCTGCATTGTGAAAAGCCTGCACACCGAGGCAATCAACCACGATCCCGGCATCACCTACATGAACACCGGCAATCAGCTCCCCGGCTACGCCAGCATGGGCGCATGGGTGAGCTACGGACTGGGCACCGAAAATGAAAACCTGCCGGCTTTCATCGCCATGGTTTCACAGGGCACCGGCAAGAATCCCGGGCAGCCGATCTTTTCGCGCCTTTGGGGAAGCGGTTTTTTGCCCTCGTCCTACCAGGGCGTGGGGCTGCGTCCGGGGACCAATCCGGTGCTTTACCTTCGAAACCCGCCCGGGGTCGAACGCGAGCAGCGCCGCGAACTGCTAGACGACCTCGCGAAGCTCAATCAACTCCGCGCGGACGAACTGGGCGATCCGGAAACGATCACACGCATCAAAGCGTACGAGATGGCCTATCGCATGCAGACCTCCGTACCGGATCTCACCGACATCAGCAAGGAGTCGGAAGCCACGCTGGAAGCCTACGGGCCGGATGTACGCAAGCCCGGCAGTTACGCCGCCAACTGCCTGCTTGCACGCAGACTGCTCGAGCGCAACACGCGCTTTGTGCAGCTTTTCCACCGCGGCTGGGATCAGCACATCGCGATCTCACGGCAGTTGCCGAACCAATGCCGCGACATCGATCAGCCCACGGCAGCACTCATCAAGGATCTGAAGGAACGGGGCCTGCTGGACGACACACTCGTTGTCTTCGCCACCGAATTCGGGCGCACCGTTTTCAGTCAGGGCAAGCTGGGCGATCCGGGCATGGGCAGGGATCATCACGGGCGCTGCTTTTCGATCTGGCTTGCCGGAGGCGGAGTCAGGCCCGGGTTCGATTACGGCGCCACGGACGACTTTTGCTACAACATCACCGAGAACCCCGTCCACATACGGGACCTGCACGCGACCATCCTGCACTGCCTCGGTGTGGATCATCAGCGCTTCACCCACAAGTTCCGCGGACTCAACACGCGGCTCACCGGCGTGGAAGAGGCGCATGTGGTGAAGGGAATTTTGGCGTGATTTGATCGCCGCCCTATTCGACCTCTTCACCCTATTCGCCCGCGCGAGGCTTTGCGTCAACCACTGCAGGCGGATTTCTGCGCAGCTCAGCACCCTCGAAAACGCTGAAATGCGCGGTCACCCGGTCAGCTCCAAGCGGGAAATCATAGAGGGCGACTTCGTCCATACGCCCCTCCAAGCCCTCCAAGCCATCGAAGCGCCCGCCAAGAAAAACCGTCTGCCCATCCCGATCGGAACTGGGGTTTACTTGCCCTTGGATCTCCAGTTTTGCGTCTAGGTAAACTTTCACTGCACCCCGGTCGCGAACAAACACAACGTGGTGCCAGCGTCCAGTCGAGAGCGGGGTTGACCCGCAGAGCGCACTTTCAAAACCCGCGCCTTTCCAAAACAAAAGGCAGCCCGGCGTGGTGTTCGGTGCGTTTCCTGCGATTCCAAGATGATCGCCTGCGGCTTTATCATCGCCGTCCATGCCCCTCGAAAACAGCCATCCTGCGATTGGCCGGAGATTGTGCGCCATGCCGTTCCACACCCAGAATTCCAACGTGTAATTCGGCCCGAGATCGTGCAGCGCAATTTTCATCCGTCCGCCGGCAAAATGGGCCGCCCGATTGACCCCCGCCTCCTGAAAGACGGATTCAACCTCTGGGCGTTGCGATATCGCACTACCCGATCGCTGCACACCCGGAAGCCCAAATACGACGCCGTCCTCAAAAACGGCTTTGTGAATGCCAAACCGATCGCGCGGCGCATTCCCGCTTAAATCGTTCAACCTCCAAAACGCCTGCGGACGGTCCGCCAGGATCACATTCTCGTAGCGGCTCGGTGCATCAATAACTGGCCTGCGATTGAATCCACTCACTGCTTCAAGCAGACACAAGACCTCCTCCACGATTTTCGGTTCCGCAGTAACCTCCAGCGATGCGGTTCGCGCGGGCCATGTTGTATAGCCGCCCAGCTTGTGCTGCTCCGGCGGCGGTGCGTACCCCTCGCTTCCATTTGCGAGACCGATGTGAAAAGTGACATCGAGCGGACTTTGCTCCTTGATCTTCAATCCCGTGAGAGCAAATGCCTCCACCGGCAGCGCGGTAATACCAAGGTTACCGACCCGCAGCGCCTGCAGTTTGATTTCTCTTTTGGGCTCGGCCATAAGGAAGATTTGCTCACGGGCGTAAACTTCGTTCGGAGTGCTTGGCGGTCTCCGCCCAAGTGTCGCAACAATCTTTCTGGCCCACGAAAGCCGCGGCGCGTCCGGCATCCGCCGGTTGAGAGTCAGCTTCGACTCGGTCATCTGAATGGGAATGCGCGAGTGATGCGGGATATTACGGGATGCCTGCGCGACGATCTGGACAAGACCCTTGGCGTAATCGGTTGGCTGCTCCTGCCGGGGCTGACTGTAGTCCATCCATTGGGCATCCCCGCATGTGCCCTGCGACATGATTCCAACGAAGGTTTTTGGATCAGCGCCAAGTGCGCGGCAGAGCCCGCTTGCAAACTCTCCAAAATAATCGGCGGATAAAGGCTCCGCACCGACGTAGTGCATTGAAAAGTTCGCCAGCAACGCAAGCGGCGCGCCTGCACGTGTTTCAATCGACATGATTCCCACGGATGGGTCGACGGGGCCGCTTGGCGAAACCACATGCGGGTTGCCGTAGCCGGGATGCATGGTTGCACGGGCGGAGCGTTCTCCGAAAGGGTCCATTTGCACCTGCGCAGGCTGGAAAATCCAACGCCTGCAGTGTGTGAAGCCCCATGCCGGCACCGAGGTCCATCCAATGCGCGCGGGCTGTAGAAGCTCGCTTGCGCGTTCAACGGCCTCGGCAATCTTGCGTGTGAGAAACCATGCGTAGGCCCAATCCACTTCGGTGCCCAGACAGGCCATCACCGAGGGCGCGGAATGTGTGTGGGTGGCGGAGACGAGCATCCGTTCGGTTGGAATACCTGTTCGTCCGGAGGCGATTTGCTTGGCCTCGTCCAGCAGTTCTCGACCGATTGTGAGCGAATCCACAACACAGATCGCGAATCGCTCCGTTCCACTTTCAAGCACAATCGCCCGGGCATGCAGGCGGTCTTTGATGGTATTTACCTCGCGACTCAAGAATGCGCCGTTGACGATTACTGGGAGCGTTTGCGGCGTGATGTCAACGGCGCACGCGCCCGCTCGAACTTCTGGAAAAGCGTCTTGCGGCGCGGTACTGGCATCCACACTCTTGCCAAAAGCCACGAACGCGCTGAGCATTAGAAAGAAGACCGGGCGCATTCTCCCCGCGAAAAACGGAAATTTTGACGGATGTGAGAGCATTCCATCCAAGGATCGCTTTTGGAGCAGGAGACGAGCGCCGTGTGTGCGCTTTCCGTCTGGGATGCTCTTTGATCAGCGCAACAAACTTCGAAACCCGAGGCGAGCATCAGAACCGGACCCGCGGCCTACTGGCCTGTGCTTGAAAACAACTCTCACGCACCCTCGCGGAAATAGAGGCTTAGAACCCGCCCGGAAATCCGGCGGCATTTTACAATCAAAGAGGGCAGCCGATGCACATCGGGGGAACCGTCAAGGTTTCGGCGCGTTGGGGTCCGTGGTCTTTGATTTGGAGGCCGAAGGCGTGGTTGAGGACGGGGTGCTGGCTGGCGGCGACACGGGTGCCGTGCTCGGGCGGGCAGTCGAAGGTGGAGGGGCCGGCGAGGCAGGCTGCGCGCTGGAAACGCCGACGGAAGCGCCTCCGGACCTCGCGCCACCGAAGGTTACGCTGGACTGGCTGGACTGAACGGGCGCACTGATTCCCGAGCGCGCCGCAGACGGAGCAGCAACAGGACTCGCGAATGGCTGCGAGGGAGCCAACTGCCGTGAGTTGCTTTGCGGAGGCATTACGCCTTGCTGCACCCCAGACTGAGATTGCCGCGTAGACGTTCCCGAACCCATCGGGGCGCTGGTCACGGTGGAGCCGAAGGGTGAAGTGGTGATCGTCGTTCTGCCGCTCTCCTGTCGCGTGGTCGGTGGCAACGCACTGCCCTGCGGTTGTGAGGTGAATCCCTGCGGTGAGGCAAAACCCTGCTGCGAAACAAAACCCTGAGGGGAAGCAACGCCAACTGGCAAGGTGCTGCGCGTTGATTTGACTGGTTGCACTGTGGAAGCCGCCGGACGGCCGATTTCCGTGGTTGAAATGATCTGCACGGATGGCTGGCCGCGCTGAGCTGAAAGAGGTGCTGCTTTGCTGCTGCTCGAACTCGGAGCTGGTGAGGGCACTGTTTGGGTGGTCCGGCTGGGGCTTGCGATCGGAGTCGCGATCGGATTCGCGATCGGGGCAGGCGGCGGCGTGTTTGATCCGGTTGGGATTCCAATACTCTTGATCACCACTGGCGCCGAGGGCGCCACGGGCTTCGGCGCAGCGACCGGGATTTGCAGTGGTGCGGGTGCGGATGGCGCCACCGGTTTCGCCGCAACAGGCGCCGCCTTCACCGGGGCCGGCGCAAGCAAGACGGCGGGCGGCGCGGCCGGAGTCGCGGGACTGTCCACTTTGGCAGCAACTCCGGCTGGCGCAGCAACCGGGCTGGCAGCGGGACTGGATGTAACGACGGGAGCCGGGCTTGGGTTTAAAGCAGGAGCGACTGCGGCGGCATCCATGGGCGCAGCTGGTTTCGCAGGTTGCGGGTTTACAGCAGTTGCAGCAGTTGCGGAAACGCCGACTGGTTTTGCCGCATTGCCCGCGCTCGAGGCACTCGAAGCACTTGAGGCACTCGACGCACTGGGGTTAGGGATCGATGCAGGAGACCGGGGCAAAGGCTGGGAGGGAGGCACAAAACCACTGCCTGCGAATGGATCCCGCAGGGCCGGAGCCGATCTCAAGCTATGCACGGGCGGCGCAGTATTCAGCGACCCATCCAAAAGCAGCGCGTTGAGGGATCCCGAGGTCGCGGTCAACGAGCCGGTGCTCGTTTTTTGAGATCCGACCACTGTGAGCTGGCTGCTGCCCGAAGCGATGCTGCCTGTCGTCGTAAGCAGTCCCCCATTTTGCACGCCTGCTGCGGGAGCCGAGGCCGGGGGTGTGGCAGGGTTCTGGTTTGTGATCGGGGCCACCGAGGCGGGCGGGGTCTGCTTCGGCGGCGCCCCTTGAATCGGGGCGGGTGCGGGGTTGGAGACGATACCGGTGGCGTTGGGCTTGAGTGTCTGCGGCGGGATTTGCTGCGAGGCGCCCGCAGCATTTGCGGAAACCGCCGGGCCCGGGCTGGGCTGCGGAGCAGTCTGTGGAGGATTCAACTGCGGATTTTGAGCCGCAGGGGTGTTCGGCGTGGTCGCCGTGTTCGGAGTGGTTTGTGAGGCGGTAGCCAGCGGCTGCGGGTGTGTTGAATGAAGCGGTGTTCTGGAGTGCTCCCCCTCCAATACCAACCGCTTTTCCTGCTCCGAAACCGGTTTCGGGGCGAAGCGCATTTCATTGAGAATTGCCGGGCCACCCGTCGGGGTCGGGGTCTTCGCCGTGAGAGTGGTTCTCTGCTTATCCCACTCCTGACTCACGTACTTTGACACATCCCGCACCTCATGCCGGTCTGCGGACCAACCCCGCGTGGTTTGGCACTGCACAGGAACCGGGGCGACAGAAAAGTGGCGCGGCTGCGGTTTGCAGACCCGGACCGGGGCCGGCAGAAACAAACAGTCTCGAGCGATGAACCCTGCAAACCCGAGGCCCGCTCCGTAGGAGACAAACACGTTGAAGCTTGGTTCACGGACCAGGCGCAGCGTTGGCACCGGGTGCGCGCAGCGGCTGTTGACCCAGACGTAACTCGGGCCCGCGCAGAAGATCGACTCCTGATGCACCGTGATGTGCGTGACATTGCGCGTGGTCACAAATACCCCGGAGTTGCGCGCCACCGGAAACACAACCTCGCGCATATACGGGGAACCGAAGTCTTCCACCGTGCAAAACCGGTAGTAACCCGGCCCGATATCGCTCTGCACATCCACCCATGAGCCGATGCCGCGCTTCGCATTCCACGGAACCTCGGGAGGGAGCGGCGCCCAACCCACGTATTTGTCGCCCGTGCGCCACGAAACCCAAGCCGGCCCCCAGTCCTGGCCGGGAACCCAGCACCAGCCTTCGCTTGTCATCAGCCAGCGGCCGTAATGAAACACAATGCTTCCAAACGGTTCGCGGCTCACCCAAGTCCAGCCCGCGTCGGTGTACGCCCAATAGCCCTCCGTGTACGGCGCCCAGTTGCGCTCCACATCAGGGCTCCAACATGTCCCGTAACCAGCTACCTCAAGCCAGCGACCGTAGGGCGCCAGCGCCGCGGAAAATTCTCCGAAATCAGCCTCCACTCCCACACCAGCCACCTCTACAATTCCACCCACGGCTGCGCCGCGCGCTTCGGCCGGAGCGCCCGAATCCAAACCGCCCCCCACGATCGCCACTACCGCAAGGACAACGGCCGACACTCGATTCGTTTGCATAAAATGAGGGGATAATGTGACCGAAGCGATCCGCAATGATTACCCGGCCGACTGTTCTTAATATAGCCCAAGGTTTTTCAGTGACCACTTGAAATTCAACGGATTTCGAACAACAAATGCAGCGCAATCGCCGCCGTCCCTCCTCATTCCCCCCCCGCACTTCCCCAGCACCAACCCCCGATGAAATCCGTTCCACTCTGCACAGTCCTCTTGCTCTCAGCGCTTGCATGCGTTCCCGAGGCAATCGGGGCATCCAAGCCTAACGTCGTGTTCATCGCCATCGACGATCAAAACGACTGGATCGGTCATCTGGGCGGGCATCCGCTCGCCAAAACCCCGAACCTCGACCGCCTCGCCTCCCGCGGCACCACCTTCCTAAACGCCCATTGCAACGCCCCCCTTTGCAACCCCTCGCGCACCAGTCTGCTGCTGGGTTTGCGGCCGACCACCACCGGCGTGTACGGCCTCTCGCCCTCTTTCCGCGCGCTGCCCGAATGGAAAAACCGCGTCTCGCTCCCGCAGCACTTCAGCGCGCACGGCTACAAAACCCTCTCCGGCGGTAAAATCTTCCACCACGGCGGTGGAGGCGAAGCCCGCAAGGGCGCGGCCGCAGCCGAATGGAGCGCACCCGAGTTTCAAGTACTGGGAAAAGTCGGCGGAATCGGCGCCAAACCCCCGTCCAAGCTGATCGGCCCAACGCCCATGGGCAATCATCCCGCGATGGACTGGGGGGTGTTTTCCCACAAGGACGAGGACAAGGGGGACTACCAGCTGGCTTCCTGGGCGATCGAGCAAATCGAAAACGCCGGCAACGAAAAGCCTTTCTTCCTTGCGGCCGGCTTTTTTCTGCCGCACGTGCCGTGTTACGCGACGCAGCAGTGGTTTGACCTGTATCCCGACGACGACAGCGTGCTGCCGAAAATCCGGCCTGACGACCGCGGGGACACGCCCCGTTTTTCCTGGTACCTGCACTGGAACCTGCCGGAGCCGCGCTTCACGTGGCTGCAGGAAAACAAC
>JBILUQ010000089.1:0-13402 GCA_044370935.1 Chthoniobacteraceae bacterium | reverse complement strand
ACTGCAAAAAGGGTACGCTTCGCGCCCGGATGGAAAAGGCGGCTCCGCCTCTTGCGACACGTGGGATAATGCGATTGTTCACAGCTGGATAAGCGTGAGCGGACATGAAGTGCCGCTACGCTTTGAAATGAAGCGGATGGCGCCCGGCGCGACCAACAGTTGGTTCATCGAAATTTTGGGCACAGAGGGCGGCGTGCGGTTCAGTACCGCCACTCCGAAGACACTCGAGGTCTTCGAGCGGGCCAAGGAGCAGTGGTGGAAGCGCACCGACCTTGGATTTGCCACGCCGTTTAAAACGGTCACCGGCGGTATCTTTGAGGTGGGCTTTCCGGATGTGATTCAACAAATGTGGGCTGCATTTCTCGAAGAGCGCGCCGGGAACTTGAACGGCCGCTTTGGGTGCGCGACCCCGGATGAAGCGGTTGGCTCGCATGAAATTTTCGCGGCCGCGCTTGCCTCACACCGCGACAGTGTTGTTGTCGCCCTCTAACACAGCCTCTTAACGCACGCTTTTGATCCCAGCCTTTGGACAGCGCTTATACCGCGCCGAATTGCTGGAACGGATTTGATGCGCAACTGCGGCCGATATCCGGGGTTAACCCACAGCGCGCCAAGCTGCGCACCAAACGACAAAGAAAAACCTCAGAACATGAAACACACCATCCTCGCCGCGAGCCTCATCACAATGCTCGGCGGTTTTGCAAATGCCGACGACAAGGCGCTGCTCGGCATCCCTGGAAAAGTTATTTTCGAGAGCAATCTCGACTCCGAACTGCCAAAAACATGGCAAGCCGCCAAAGGAAAATGGGAGGCAGTAGGAGGCGTGCTGCGAGGCAGTGAAAAGCCAGAAGACAAGCATGGCGCGGTGACTCGGATGCCCGGAAAGCTCGGCGACTTCATCGCTGAGTACGAGTTCAAGTTCGAAGGTGGCAAGACCACCAGCTTCTCGATCAACGGGCCAAAGGATCACCAGGCGCGGATCATGATTTCACCAACCTTTGTCACTATCCAAAAGGATGACAGCGATCATGACGGGCCGGACAAAGCCGTCATTTTTGCGCGTTTCGCAACCGAGCTAAAGCCATCGGAATGGCATAAGGTGAGAATGGAGATGGTTGGCGATGTGATGGTGGGAAAAGTGGATGACCTTGTGGCTTGGGGATCACACGATCTTTTCAAGAACGACCATATGTCGCCAGGATTCACTGTCGCCGGACAGTCCGTGGATTTTCGCAACCTGAAAATCACCGAGGCCACGCTGAATCCAGATTGGAACAAGGTGAAGGAAAGCCTTCCAAAGCCGGGTGAAAAGGTTGCTCCCCCTGCAGCACCGGCTGCCAAAAAGACGGCGGCGCAGTAATCGTTACAGAGTCACTTGATGAACGGGGAGCGTCCGAAAAGGGCGCTCCCCGTTCGTTTTTTTTAAAGTGCGGCGCTTGGCCTTTCAGATCCTTCCCCCATCTCTCAAGGAAACCCACCCGCGTAGCTCGAACGATTGGAAGGACACCCAAAACTTTCAACCCCAGAGGTTCACAGCGAGGCCCCATGCGAACGCAAGTGTCAGGAGGGCTGCTACGCCGGCGACAAACTGTCCCTTGAGTCCCATTCTTCCTGCCAACCGCATCGCCGCGGCTAGCGCTCCCAGGGGCAATCCCGCCGCGAACCCCCAGAGGTGAGCCATCACATCGACTCGCTCCCCCGGACCGCCCGCCCCCAGGTACGCAAGCAATGCGAAGCCGGCGCCCAGCGGCAAAATCCAGCGCCACACCGATCGCCCCGATCTCCTCAGGAGCAGCCCACCGCAGGCGTCGCCCACCAGAAGACCGAGGGCACCAAACACAGCAGTGGACGCGCCCAAGCTCCTGTGTTCGGCGGGAAAATAAATCCAGGCCGTCAGCGCATTGCCGAAAACTCCGCTCATCAGGATCAAGAGCCAGCTCAACCCCTGCCCCATGGCTGGGATCATCAAACCCGCAAATAGCAGTCCTGTGCTCAAGTTGGCCACCACATGGGGGACATCTCCGTGCAGGGTGAGGGCGGTGACCGTCCTCCACCATTGGCCCTCCCGAACGACCCGCTCAGCGGAAAGCATCCCGCCTTCACGCCACCGATCCCCAAACTCCGCCTGTAAAACCGCAAACACCACAAACAGCCAAGCCACCAGATGCAGTGACCAGTATCGACGAGGTATTTGTAAACGCGGCTCCCCCATTCCCTCTTGGGCAACCTCCTTGGCGACCTCCTCTAGCTGCAGCTCATAAAGCTGCAGCTCCTCTAAGGCGGAATCGAAGTCCTTCGGAGCCACACGGATCAACCAGTCATCGCCGCAGCGCAGGACGCCATATGCTATCGCCTTGGATGCAAGCACTAGTCCTCTTTCCCGCGCGTCAGCCAGCCGGCTGAAACGCACCAAATCGACCACCCCGTCTGCCCATTCTTCGGAGGAAAATTCCACCACTCCAGATTAGCACACCGCCTCAGAGTCCCCCCAAGGATTTCATTGAAAGGCAGCGTGCTCAATCATTGACAGCTCCGATCCAGCCTTTAACATCCCCCTCCCTTTTTAAGGATCACTCCTACGGCACTCTGATATGAAACGCACCTACCAACCTTCCAAGCGCACGCGCAAACAACAGTTCGGTTTCCGCGCTCGGATGAAGACCAAGAACGGACGGGCAATCCTTTCCCGGCGCCGCCAGCAAGGCCGCAAGCGCCTACTGCCGAAGGGCGTAGAACTGCACTTTGAGCGCCAGACCGATTTGAACAACAATGCCGCCAAGGCCATGGTCCAGCGCAAACAGCGCCGGGCAGCCGAGCGCACAGTGACCAAGGCCGCACGGGCTGCAGCTCACAAAACGGCGTAACCGCAGTTTAAACAGCACATTTTCAGGCTGTTACTCAGCCGCTGTACCGATCGCATGGAACCAAATCCACGCAAGGTTCAGCGGCTGAAGCTTTCTAGGGACTTTCGCAGTGTCCGAGAAAAGGGTTCTTCGGTGACCGGCAAATGGCTCGTCCTAGGCGTCTTCCATCAGGAAGCTCCAGCCTCGCCGGACTCACCCAGTCAGGCCTCAAAAGGACCGAAGCTGGGCATCATCACCTCCCGAAGGGTGGGTGGCGCCGTGGTCCGCAACCGGGTCCGCCGCAAACTGAGACACATCCAACAATCCTACTACCCAAAGCTTTCCAAATCCGCATGGTGCGTCACCGTGGCACGGTACTCCGCTTCAAAGGCAACGTTCGATCAACTCCGCGCGGAATGGGCAAGACTGGCGGCAAAGGCGGGAATTCTTTCCGCATGAAAAAACTGATCATCCATCTGATTCGCGCCTATCAGGTCGCGTTGTCTCCGGCATTACGAATTCTCGGAGGCGCCGGGAGCGGATGCCGTTTCGAACCTAGTTGCTCAGCATACTGCCTGCAGGCTGTAGAACTTCACGGAGCAACCAAAGGCCTGCGCCTTGGCTTTTTGAGGCTCTGCAGATGCCACCCGTGGGGCCCCTCCGGAGTCGATCCCGTTCCGGCAATCATTCACAAAAACTAAATTCTTCAAACTATGGACAGAAAAGGAAAACTCGGCGTTGCTTTATCGATCATCGCCCTCATCGCCTGGCAGATTTATTACAGCCAGGAACTTAACCGTGCCAAACTGGCTCAGCAGCAAGTTGCGGAGGCGGCCGCAACAGCGGCGCCCAATCCAGCGGAATCCAAACCCGTCTCGCCCGAGGGAACGCCAACGGCAACAAACACGCCAACCGCGCCTGCTGCATCAGCAGCAGCCACTTCCGCGACCACGCCGGCAGCCAGCCCGTCGGAGCCCAAGCAAACCATCAAACTCGAGTCCGAGGGTGCAGAATGGGTTTTCTCAAACCGCGGAGGCGGCATTGAACGGGTCATACTCAAAGGACACCGCACAGAATCAGACAAGCAGGTGAGCCTGAATGAGTTTGGAAACGTTCCAATTGGCGCGCTCACCGAGGCCTACGAGAATCCGGTTCTGGAAACCTTCGCCATGGAGGCCGGCCCAGACAATAGAAGCATCGTCTTCCGCCGAACCGATCCTAGGCAGATCTCCATCGTCAAAAACTTCACACTCCAGTCCCTCGAGGAGGCGGCGAAGCAAAAGTGGCCCGAAACTCACGTCGCGAATCTGGAGGTCAGGATCACCAACCAGTCAGCCTCACCTGTCACAGTGCCCGCCTATTCCGTCCGCGCGGGATCTGGAGCCCCTCTGCACCTCAAAGATCTACCGATCTACACGGGATTCAACCGGATGATTGGAACCAACAGCAAGTTTCTGGACACCACTTGGTTCGACGGCGGCGGCTTCCTTGGGTTTGGAAAAACACCGCGCCCCGTCTACTCGGAAACTGGCGGCATTTCATGGATCGGCGTAACCAACCAGTACTACGCCACCATCCTCAGCTGCGTCGGATCCACAGGGAGCGAGGCGCTTGCGAGCCGCATCGTCGTCGCACCCGCAGACTGGTCGGCCACGGGCCGCGCCGCCGAGGGGCAGATCCCCTACGCTGTCGAAGGTGCGATGCGTCTGACCAGCCAGTCGCTGGAGCCCGGGAAAGAAATCATCCACAAGTTTGCGATCTACGCGGGTCCTCGGGAGTTCAGCCGCTTGCAGGCACTCGGAGGAGGCCAGGAAGACATGCTCGATTTTGGGATGTTTTCGATCGTGAGCCGCATTCTGCTCGCCTCCATGAACGGGCTCAAGGGGCTGCTGGGGTCCTACGCCGCAGCGATTATCCTGCTGACGATCGTCATCAAGCTGTTGATGTGGCCGCTTCAGACCAAATCGACCAACTCCATGAAACGGATGCAGGAGTTGCAGCCGAAGATGACGGCGCTCAAGGAGAAGTACGCGGATGACCCCGCCAAGATGAACCAGGAACTGCTGGTTCTTTATAAAAAACACGGGGTAAACCCGATGTCGGGCTGCCTGCCGATGCTGATACAAATCCCCATCTTTTTCGGGTTCTACAACATGCTTGGAAAGGCCGTTGAACTCCGCAACAGCCCGTTCCTGTGGGTGCACGACCTCTCCCAGCCGGACACCGTGGCGCATCTGGCCAGCTACCCAGTCAATGTGCTGCCCTTGGTGATGGCGGTAACGATGCTTTGGCAGATGCAACTCACGCCGAAGACGGGCGACCCCGTTCAGCAGCGGATGTTCATGTTCATGCCGCTTATTTTCATCGTCTTCTGCTATAACTTTGCGTCCGCCCTCTCACTGTACTGGACAGTTCAAAACATCTTCACCATTGTGCAGCTGACGATCACCAACCGCAACAAGGCGTCCGGCTTGCAAAAAGCAGCGGCCATGGTGAAAAAGAATTAAGGCACCAGCACACCCCATCACCCATGAAACTGGATCCTCGCGAAACCTTGGAAAGCATGCTCAGTCTGATGGGCTTCTTCTGCAACGTGGAGGAATCACAGCAGGGAAATACAATCGTGCTTCAGGTCTACAGCGCGGAGAAAGATCGTCTGATTGGCAAAGACGGGAAGGTGCTCGAGGACATTCAAACCCTCCTAAACCGGATCCTGCAGGCGCGTGACAAACATGCGCCAAAGGTGCAAGTCGATGTGGAGCATTACCGCGCCATGCAGGAGGACCAACTCGTGTCGCGAGTCCGCGAACTTGCGCAGACCGTGAGAATGTCAGGGCGCCCTGTCCAACTCGAACCGATGAACGCATACGAACGGCGCATCGTCCACAATGCTTTCGCCGACGATCCGGAAATCAAAACATGGAGTCCGCCGGAGGACTCACGCCTCAAACGGATCACGCTTCGCTTGCGCTGAACGTACTCGGATGTTCAGCAGCCGCCGATCTCAGGCGGCGTGGCTCAGGGCTTGGCGCAGTCAAAGCTCCTTACCGAGCTGGACGACTGAAAGCTTAGTTCACTTTGTTCTGAATTTTTCCACTCAGGAAAGCCGACACGTTTTCCACAACGGTCGCCATTAGGCGCTGTCGCGCCTCCACGCTTGCCCACGCGATGTGCGGAGTGATCGCGGTGCGCGGCGCCTGCAAAAGCGGGTTATCAGCCTTCGGCGGCTCCAAACTCAGAACGTCCGCGCCAAACCCTGCAAGCCGTCCCTCGACGAGAGCGCGCGCCACCGCGTCTTCCCTCACAAGAGGACCCCGCCCCGTATTGATCAACAACGCCGATGGACGCATCCATCCAAGCCTTTCGTCGTTCATGAGCTCCCGTGTTTCTAGAGTGAGGGGACAGTGCAGTGATACAACGTCGGCTCGCTCAAGCAGCTCGCGAAGAGAACACCATTCAACGGCAAAATCCGAAGCCTTATGCGTCCGCGAGTGCACCAAGACGCGCATTCCAAGCGCCGCAGCTACACGACCGACCGCCTGCGCAATCGCACCGAATCCTACCAGACCAAAAACCATTCCGCTGAATTCATGAAACGGGGCGCGGGTGAAACAAAAGTCGGGGCACTTCGTCCATTCACCCTCCCGAACAGCCCTCGCATGCGACCCGATGTAACCAAGCAGCTCGTACATCAGCCCTATGACGTGCTGGGCCACAGTCATCGTGGAATATCCGGGCACATTGGTGACGGGAATACCCCGCGCAGCCGCGGCATCCAAATCCACGATGTTCGTGCCAGTCGCAAGCACGCCGATGTACTCCAATTTCGGCAACGAGCCGATGCTGTCGGCGTTCAAGGCGACCTTGTTCGTGAGAACAATCTCTGCTTCCGCACATCGCTCCGCAACTTGTGAGGACGCGGTCCGATCATGCACGCACAATTCTCCGAGACGAGCCAATCCCTCCCACGAGGGGTGTTCACTCGAATCCACCCCGACTCCGAGCGGGTTGAGGGTGTATCCATCCAATACGACAATTTTCTTCATCGGCGACATTTCTAAGGTACCTGTTTTCGGCGTCTTCATCTGACCACTTCCGTGCCGAGGCCGGCGTCGGTGAACACCTCGAAGAGCAGTGCATGCCGGACCCGACCATCGATGAAGTGAACCTTCCTTACGCCCTTTTCCAGAGCGTTAATTGCAGAGTTCACCTTCGGAAGCATTCCGCCGGCAATGATCCCCTCCGCCACCAACTCCTGAATTTGCGCCCTGCTTGCCGAGGAAATCAACGTGGTTGGATCCCGGTGATCCCGCATCAACCCGGGCACATCCGAGAGATAGATCATCTTCGCCGCCGCCAGACCGCCCGCCACAGTTCCCGCCGCGATGTCAGCGTTAATATTTAAAGCGCCGCCGACCGCATCGCGCGCAAGCGGCGAAATCACGGGCACAGCCTCGGCGGCGATCACCCGCTCGACCTCGTCAAGATTCACTTCCGCCACCTCTCCCACAAAACCGAGATCCACCTCCTGATCCCCCTCCTTCTGCAGCGGCAGGCGGCGGCCCAGCAGCACCCGCTTTCCCGGAATGCCCACGGCACGGCCCCCCGCACCAATCAAATGCCGCACAATCGACGGATTGATCAACCCGTCGAGAGTGTCCTCCACAATTCGAATCGACGTGGCATCAGTCACCCGCAATCCATTGCAAAAACGGGCCTGCACCCCCGCCTCGGCCATGCGCTGGGTGATGGCTTTGCCGCCACCATGAATGAGCACAGGATTGATCCCGACCGCCTCCAAAAACACGACATCCTGAAGCATGCCCGCAACCACAGCATCATCCTCCATGGCGCTCCCCCCGTACTTGATGACGAAAGTCTGGCCGCGATATTTTTGAATGTATGGAAGCGCCTCCGCGAGGGCACCCATCCTGGATTGCATGTCTTCGGTCATAATCTAGCCGCCCGAATTGCCCTCGGAACGCGCCGGATGCAACCTCAAAAATATGGCACCCCGCTCCTTTCAGTGAATCGACAAGGTGAAATCTCCGGGTGACTCAAGTGGGAGCACCATGAGCCGGATGGAACCGGGCAATCGGAACATCCCCACCTCACTTCCACAACCTCCATCACGCGCCCCCCTCCGGCTCCACATCGTATTTTGAAAAGGCCTTCTGAAACTCCACCACGGCGAATGCAAAAACCACCACCGCAAGCAGCCTCCCCCATGCCTCCCACCCCATGTGCGCCGACTGAAACACCCGGTTCATACACGGATGATACGTGAACAGCGCCTGCGCCACGCCCATGAGCAATACACCCAAAAGAAGTTTGCGATTTTTGCCAAACCCACAGCTCCACGCCGGAGAACTCAGCGAGCGGCAGCTGAAAAGATAAAACATCTCGAAAACAACCACCGCATTCACAGCAACCGTGCGCGCCACCGACAGCGTGGAGCCAATCCGCAGCTCCCACAAAAACAGCCCAAAGGCGCAGCCCAGCACCAGAAGCGTCACCACCGCGCTCTTGATCAATAGCATCCGTCCCAGAATACCCATTGACGGATCCCTCGGTTGCCGTCTCATCAGATCGCTCTCCCTCGGCTCCCACACCAGCGTCAGTCCCAGTAGCATGGTAGTGGCCAGATTCACCCATAGCATCTGAACGGGCAGCGCAGGGAGGGCCACCCCGAACACCACGGCGCAAAAGATCACCAACGCTTCGCCTGCGTTGGTCGGCACGGTCCACACCAGAAACTTGGTGAGGTTGTCGAAAATGTGCCTCCCCTCCTCCACCGCCACCTCGATGGAAGCAAAATTATCATCGATGAGAACCATATCAGCCGCGCACTTGGCGACATCGGTTCCGCTCAACCCCATGGCGATCCCAATGTCGGCGCGCCGCAATGCCGGGGCATCGTTCACCCCGTCACCGGTCATTGCAACCACCTCCCCGCCCCGCTGCAGCGCACCCACAATCATGTATTTCTGGGCAGGCGAAACCCGAGCAAAAATATCCGCCTCCCGGACCGCATCGCACAGCTGCTCTGCCGCCATGCCATCCATCTCCCTTCCGCTCACCACCCGGGGCTGACGGCCCCGGCACAATCCAACCCGCTTGGCGATGGACACGGCCGTGAGCACATGATCGCCGGTGATCATCTTAACGGCAATTCCCGCCATACGACAACGGCGCACCGCCATCGCAACTTCCTTCCTCGGCGGATCCGCCATCGCCTGCAGCCCTAGGAAAGTCAGTCCCGACGCCACCGCCGAATGATCCACCCGCCCGCAATGCTCGGCAACTTCGAGCCTCGCTAGCGCAATCACCCTCAGCCCCTCAGCCGCCATGCGCTCCGCCACCTCATGAATCTGCTGGGCGCGCAGCGGGACGATCGCACCGCCGGAATCAAGCTCGTTTACGCACCGGGCAACGATCCGCTCGACCGCGCCTTTTTTGTAAACCATCCTCATACCGTTTCCACCGTGCAGCGTGGCCATATACTGGTGAGCCGATTCAAATGGGATCGCATCCAGCCGCGGGTGCCACTCCTGAACCCGCGCATGCACCAGCCCGGCTTTTTCCGCCGACACGATCAGCGCCACCTCGGTAGGATCCCCAATCGCACCCCAGCGCCCCCCCTCTCGCACAAGAAAAGCGTCGTTGCAAAGGGCGCCCGCGAGCAGACACTCCCGCAGCGCCCCGCACACCGCACCCAGAGGCGCGCCGTCGGCGTAAATCCGGCCCGCCGGATCGTACCCGGTGCCGGTCACCCCAAAAATACCCCCGCCGGAGTACACCTGACGCACCGTCATCTGATTCTCAGTGAAAGTGCCCGTCTTATCAGAGCAAATCACCGTGGTGCTACCCAACGCCTCCACCGCAGGCAGATTCCGAACGATCACCCGCCGGGCCGCCATGCGACCGACCCCGATCGCCAGCACAATTGTCAGGGCGGCAGGCAACCCCTCCGGAATCGCCCCCACTGCAAGAGCCACCGCAGCCGTGAACATTTCGCTCGCAGGCAACCCTCGGACCACGCCCACGAGGAAACAAAGAAGCGCCATGGCCAGAATCGCCCAAAGCGCAATCCGGCTAGCCTGCTCGATTTTTCGAATCATCGGCGTGGTTCGCTCCGAGCAGGAGGACATAAGACCCGCAATGCGGCCTATCTCGGTGGCGTCGCCCACGCGCACCACCACCCCTTTTCCGCGCCCCGCTGTCATGAGTGTTCCGGCAAAGACCGCATACGGCGCAGCTTCAAACGCGCCGTGGGCAGCGGCTGTACCCCCATCCGCCGGAGCCGAAAGCCCGGAATCCCCCCCGGACTGGTGGTTCTTAGGAACCGGTGCGCTCTCCCCCGTCAGAGCCGACTGATCCACAAAAATCCGCTGTGAATCAAACAGCCTTATGTCGGCCGGCACCTTGTCCCCGGCCTCAAGCAAGACCACATCGCCCGGAACAATCTGCTCTGCGGGCAGCCTGCGCCGCTCGCCTCCGCGAAGCACGACTGCGTAGGTTTGAACCATGGCGCCGAGCGCATCTATGGCCTTTCCAGCACGATGCTCTTGAAGAAACCCGACGACTCCGTTCAGAAACACCACCGCGAATATCACCAAGGCATCCACCCAACCGCTAAAGGCAAGGCTCACCACGCTGGTGAGTAAAAGCAACAGCATCAGAGGGCTCTTGAACTGCGCAAGGAACCGGATCAGCCAATGCTCCCCCAAGCTCAAGCTGAGCTGATTCGGACCGTGGATTCGACGCGCCTCCGCCGCCGCCTGTTCGCTCAAGCCCGCCGACGGATCGGATTTCAGACGTGAAAACACCTCGCGAATATCCCCCTCCAACCATTGCTCGCTGGAGGACCCAGCTTCCGCGGCGCTTGCCGCTCCTTCGTGCCGGAAAAAATCAGACGGATAAGAGTCCCCACCCCAAGTCCGCATTTCAGGGGTAGCCACCTGCTGGAGCCTTTTCCACACCCGCGGCCTAATCGAACCAACCAGCCTGTTTAGCCTTCCCATACCCTCCCTACGGCTAGAGCTTCAAAAAAGCCTTTGGAAAAACTCGATATTTGCCCGGAAACAGGCGCCAAACCTTAGCGAATCTTTACCGAGCGCATTTCGGGGTTTTCCTCAGGAGCGGCTCCCGCTTAATCTCGCGGGCTTTATGCAAACCTACAAAGTCGCAGTGTTGTCGGGTGACGGGATCGGCCCAGAAGTGATGGTGGAAGCCATCAAGGTGCTGGATCGCGTGCAAGCTCAGTTCGAATTCAAACTGGAATTCACGGAGGCGCGGGTGGGCGGCATCGCGATCGATGTGGACGGGAAGGCGCTTCCAGAGAGCACCCTGAAAGCCTGTGAAGCGGCAGACGCGATCCTGTTCGGATCGGTTGGCGGCCCCAAGTGGGAATCTCTGCCTCCGAACGAGCAACCCGAGCGCGCTGCGCTATTGCCATTGCGCAAGCATTTCCAACTCTTCGCCAATCTACGCCCCGCAATCTGCTATCCAAACCTCACACACGCCTCGCCGGTGAAAGAGTCGCTGATTCCGGGGGGATTCGACGTGCTTTGCGTACGTGAGTTGACGGGTGGTTTGTATTTCGGGCAACCAAAGGGGACGCACATGGAAAACGGCGAGGCGGTAGCGATTGACACGATGGTCTACAAGCAAAGCGAGATCGAGCGGATCGCGCACATCGCATTCGCGGCCGCCACCCAGCGTTCGGGCAAAGTCACCTCGATCGACAAGGCCAATGTGCTCGAGAACGGAGTGCTTTGGCGTAAGACGGTGACCGAGATTTCGAAGCAGTACCCCACCGTCCAACTCAACCACCTCTACGTGGACAACGCGGCAATGCAACTGGTGCGAAACCCGCGCGGCTTCGACGTGATTCTGGCCGAAAACCTCTTCGGCGACATTCTTTCGGACGAAATGGCCATGATCACTGGCTCGCTTGGGATGCTGCCAAGCGCCTCCTTGGGAACAAGAGAACTCGCAAGCGGAAGATTCGGATTATTCGAGCCAAGCGGCGGAACCGCTCCGGACATTGCGGGCAAAGGAATCGCCAACCCAATCGCACAAATCCTGTCGGCCGCGATGATGCTTCGGTACGCGTTTGGCCAGAGTGCGGCCGCCGATAAAATCGAGTTTGCGGTCCGTCAGGCGATCGACCGCGGATACCGTACGGGCGACATCTGGAGCGAGGGTTGCTCGCGGGTCGGCACTCGGGAGATGGGCGATGCAGTCGTGAGCGCGCTTGGATAATTAAACGAGACTAAATCTAGTCTCGATACATTTGCGAGCGGAGTAAGCCCAAAGCTACTCCGCCTTGCTCGCTGGTTGGGAGATGGCACCGGATTCAATTCCGGTTTTGAAAGCCGCCTCGGAGTACTGTTCGGCCACCACCTTGCCGGCCAGCAAAACCTGCACCCCGTATCCCGCAACCTTTGCACTGATTGCGCCAGGTCCCCCTGCCCCTGCGTCCGCGGCGGGTTGCGCTGGAGCTCCCGGCTTCTTCGCCGGAGCCGGAGACTTAAGCGTGTAAGATCCCTGGTAAGGTTCACTGAGAATTTCCTTTCCTCGATCTGCGGGCTTCACATTCCATTCCGACTGACCGCTGGAAACCACCAGGGGCTTCTGGGTTTTGCTGTCCCGTCCAATCATCCAGTATTTGACCACCAACTCGCTCTGAAAATCGGTTGAGCTGCTTTTACGCAGCGTGATTTTGAGCTGCTTGGACTGTTGAATGACCGGCGCAGGCTTGGCCATTCCCGGCTTGGCTCCCGGCGCGGCCGCCGGCTTAGGCATTGCATCGGCGGATCCCTGAGGCTTCGCGCCGCGATACTCTAACAATTCAACCCTTTCGATGGACACTGGGCTGGCTTTGTCAGAAGCCAAAACTGCGGCTGAACTGGCTGCCCAAAACGCTAATAAAAAAGAAATCGGTTTCACAAGTGTTCTCCCTGCAGCCAAAGCTCACGCTTTGCAATGTAAAAGAAACCACGCCTCGGGATGTAGGATGTGGGACACGCTCTTGCAGACCCAAAAACAATAGGCCACGCCTCCTATGGCCATCAAAATCTGAGCGCAAGAGTTTAGCTGCGCGGGGGTAATCCACCCGGTTTTATGGATCCACAGCCAGTCCCGGTTGATTACAATTTTAATATTTGCACCGGTTTTGATTTAGCTAATGTGAAGACAGTTATGAACCCAAAACTTAGCGGATGGGCACTGGCCTTGATTGGAATAGCGGCAATCAATGCGTGCGCGCCAATTGATGATTCTCACTCCCGACGCAACCGCTCTGGGCGCAACCGGCCCACCCCAGCTGCAACGCCAGAAGAACCATCGCTCAATGCGAACAGGCCGGCTCCGCAAAACCTGCAGTCCGGTCAGAAAAGCATGGCGGAGCTCGAATCCGAAGAGCTCGGGATTCGCTCCAACGCCGCGCTCAGCCCCGCCGAAAAACAGCAGCAACTCCACCGAATCTGGAAGGAGCAGCGGGATCTGACAAACAATCGAACTCCCATTTCCACGGGCGCCCCCGCAACCACACA
>JBILUQ010000347.1:0-3719 GCA_044370935.1 Chthoniobacteraceae bacterium | reverse complement strand
TCTTTGGTGTAATCCTCGTCTGGGCGCAGCTGGGGCTACGCGCTCCCAGGGGATGCCGTGATTCGTGCGAGTCCGGTTCAATCGCACCACCACTGCTCCGGTAACCTGAGGTATTTCACGTCCAACCATTCCAAGGGCGATTAACCAATCCGACAATGTTCGCCGTACTGCCTACTAGTCTGTTTCGGATTTGACACCATCCCGCTCGCGGGCGAAGCAGTCACAATAGCAACAGCATTCGCGTCAGGCGGCTGGTTCACGAGTTGTGCAGGGTGGGTGGGCTGCTCGGTGGATGGCTTTCATCCGCGCGTCAAATCGCTAATTTTTAAACCCCCAATTCTTTCCCAACCTGCGGGTGGCAGCCAAAAAAGACTGCGTGCCGTTGTGAATCGCCGAAACTTGCGCAAACTGGCTTCTGGTGTCACTATGGAACGCATGATCGCAACTCTTATCATCAATCAGGAGGGCAGGATCGATTTGCCGGAAGAAGTGCGTCTGGTGTTTGGAGCGGAAGCGGGTCTCAAGGTACGGGCCGAGGTGTCTGCTGACCGAATCGAGTTGGTTAAAGAAATCCCGGCAGCATCGAAGACGATGCGATCCGCCAGTGGTCGTTTGGTGCTGGCTCCGACATCTGTGAAAATGGATTCTGCAAACGCGCTTCGCGCTGAACGGGATCAGCTTTCTTCCCGTGGGTTGAGAAAATGAGCCGGTACTTGGATAGTTCGGCGCTCCTTGGTTCATTGTTGCCGGACGATCCAGATTTCGCCGCGTGTGAAGCTCTCTTGACTCGGGAAGGTAATTGGACGTCGCCCCACGCCCTTAATGAAACTTTTGCTACCCTGACCGGTGGCAGATTGGGCGTTAGGATTGATGCTGACGTTGCGGCGAGTATGATTCGCGAAAGCATTGTGCCTTACGCGAGCTTTGTTGAAATCAGTGTCAATGATATCGTCGCCGCTCAAGGCGATGCACGTCAACACGGAGTGCGAGGCGGGGCGATTTACGATTACATGCACCTCGTTGCGGCACGCAAAGCCGGAGTTGAAAGATTGATTACTATCAACCTTAACGATTTCAGCATTCTACGTCGTGATGGCGACCCACTCATCGAACGTCCCTGATCGTCCCCAGAGAAAATAATCGTCTGGTGCTGGATCCGTGCTTGTTTTGTGAAGTCAAGGTTCCCCCTGTCTCGGCCAAGGCACCGGCTTAAGACGGTCTGCCGAAACGGATCGGTGGCGGCGTCGGACCTAGGGGTTTCATCTGGGCCGCATACTCGGCCTCGGCTGGAGTGAGGGCGGCTCCCTTTGGCACGGCGGGGCGGTAGTGGCCGCCAATCCGATTCGGATCCGCCGCAGGCTGCCCAAACGGGGGCTCGGGGAGATCTTCAAGCGTCGCCACCAGCGGCGATGCCGCCGGATTCAACACCACCCCGCCTCCGGGTGGAATAGCAGCCGCAGCGGCCACCGTTGCTGCAGTCGGCTGGTTCACGGGTTGTGCGGGCTGGACGGGCTGCGATGGTGCGGGCGCGGGCGCGGGCGCGGGCGCGGGCGCGGGCGTCGAAGCTGCTCCGTAGGCTGCGGGCTGAGACAGTGAGGCGGCAGTCGCCACCGCGGGCTCGGCTCGCTTCGCGGGATGTTCGCTGGTCGCGGCGTTTGGCAGCGGCTGTGACTGAGGTGCCGCGGGCTGGGGCTCGAGCGTCTGGGGTGCGGTTGCCCCGGTTACATTTGCTGAAGATGCCACTGAAGACGGGAACAAGATCGGCACCAGCGCGACTGGGATGAACAAAAGCCCGTTCAACGCGATCAGCGGAGCCAGCGCATTCCACGGATCCATTAGCGCGGACCCCTCGTAGTAGCCGCCCATCAAGCCAAAGAGGCTTGCCGTGCGAAGAAACGAATCGCTGAAATCCTGCGTGGCTCCCCCTTGGTCCAGAACCACCGACCAGGAACCGATTTGCAGCAACGCCAGCCCCAGCAGTTTCCAGAGCCGCACCAGGTGGTGCGCACCGGTCGGTCCGGGTTTGGCGGGCGCAAAGAGCGCGCACAACGTGAGATTGGATGCGAGCAGAAGGAGTCCAAGGACTAGAAGATCAGGTGAACTCATGGAATGCGGATGAAAGAAAACTCGCCCAACTACGGCAGTAGGCAAGGTCGAAAGCTGACAGGAACGCGGATTCTCTTCAATACCCCGCAGCAACCATCTGGCCGCAAGCCCGACCTCGAAACGGCCGTGAAACGGCTTTTTTCTCGAATTCAAGAGGTCTCGCCTCCTGGCGCAACTCTGCCTAGCCTCGTCCGCAGCATTTCACCCCCGCCCCCCAATTATTCGCCCCCCTCCTCATGCGAACTCCCCTCCACCTCTCCTGCACCCTGGCCCTGCTCGCTCCGTTCGGATTCGGACAGCAAAACTCCGCCAACTACGACGAATCCGCCATCCCTCCCTACGTGTTGCCGGAGTTGCTCAAAACCATGGCGGGCGTAGCCGTCAAATCGAGCCAGCAGTGGGAAAAGGAGCGTCGTCCCGAAGTGATCGCCCTTTTTGAACAACATGTTTTCGGACGCACACCCGCGCCCGAGACCTGGGGGAAGGTCGCCTTTGAAACTGTCTCGGTGAAACACGATGCGCTCGATGGAAAGGCGGTCCGCAAATTTGTGCGGATCACCCTTCCAAAGTTTCCCCAGTGGAAGGGCATTGAAATGATGCTGCACACCCCCGCGAAGGCCAAGGGCGCGGTGCCGTGCTTTGTGGGATGCAGTTTCGGGGGTAACCAATGCGTGAGCCCGGATGCGGATGTGCCCATCTCCACCCGCTGGATGCGCCCTTCCAAGGACGGCTACGTCGTGGATAACCGCGCCACCGAGGCGAGCCGCGGAACGGAGAAGGAACGCTGGCAGCTCGAGCTCGCCATGGACGCCGGCTTCGGTGTGGCGACCTACTACTACGGGGATGTCGAACCCGACCACACCGACGGATGGAAGGACGGACTCCGCGCAGTGCTCAGCCCGCAGGGCGCAGCCACCGAGTGGAAGGACGGCGACTGGGGGGCCATCGGCGCGTGGGCCTGGGGCGCAAGCCGCATCGCCGATTACCTCGAAACGGATCCCAGCGTGGATGCAAAGCAACTCGCCATTATCGGTCACTCACGGCTTGGCAAAACCTCCCTCTGGGGGGGCGCGCAGGACAAACGCTTCGGCGTCGTCATCTCGAATAATTCTGGCGAAGGCGGCGCGGCCCTGATGCGCCGGAACATCGGTGAAACCACTGCGGTGATCACGAAGGCGTTTCCCCATTGGTTCACGCAAACCTATCGCTCGTATGCGAACAACGAGTCTGCGTGTCCGATCGACAAGCACATGCTCATCGCGCTCATCGCGCCGCGCGCCGTTTACATCGCAAGCGCCGAGGAAGACAGGTGGGCGGATCCGAAGGGCGAATTTCTCTCCGGCTATCACTGCCAGCCAGTGTACGATCTTTATGGAAAGAAAGGGTACGGCGTGAAGGAGCAGCCGCCGCTCAACTCGCCGGTGGGTGACTTTGTTGCGTATCACATCCGATCGGGAAAACACGACGTCATCCGATACGATTGGGAGCAATACTTTCCCTTCGCCCGCCGTCATCTTTTGAAATAGAGCAGCTGAGTCTGCCGCCCCTGGAAGCGCGGAGCCCCAGCTCCGCTTCGTGTATCCAATACATTCAGACTATTAAAGCGGAGCTGG
>JBILUQ010000087.1:0-13451 GCA_044370935.1 Chthoniobacteraceae bacterium | reverse complement strand
TTTTGATCGCTTGATAGCCATAGTTTTATGCAGTGCAATCGAGTCGATTCTCTCAGAGAATCTGCTCTCCTGCGGTTTCCGTTTTTAAGGGGGTGGGGAGCTTGGCCTACGGCGCGGCGTTTGCAATCGTTTTTTCTGGCCTCAGGCGAAAAAAATTTGCCGTTGGCACGAAATCAGCCAACGGCTCCTCCCCTCAAATCTTGCCCGAAAGATCAGACAAGCCCTGCTGGGTGCAGCAATGCACGAACAAAAGCTCCTGTTTCCCATCCGATACCACCACACCAGTCAGCGGCAACCGAGCATCCGGAAACAATAAAAACAACCACCCCACGCCGCCCTCAGGCGGAGAAACTTTCGCCACAGGAACAGTGAGCGACCGCGTTCGGATTGGTCACCTTAAATCCGCCCTTCTGGAGTTCGTCCGAAAAGTCCAATAGTGAACCGCTTACAAATAAAGCACTCTTCGGATCCACCACCACTCGCACCCCAGCGCTTTCAACCATAATATCCCTCGCCACAGGGCCATCCACCAAATCCATTTTATACTGCAACCCAGAACAGCCGCCCCCAATTACCGCTACCCGGAGCGCGCCAGACGGCCGTCCCTGACGGGTCAGAAGGGAATTCAACTTTTGGGAAGCTGCATCAGTGACCTTGATAAGCTTTTCGTTACCTATCTTGTAAGGAAGTGGCGCGGTCATTGAGCGTGATGCAATTCCTTTAAACTATCTGAAAATCCCACCGATTTGGGACTGCATTTCAAACGCTTTCGCCCTCGGATCAGAGGCCTGCCGGATGGGGCGCCCAACAACAACGTGATCGGCTCCTGCTAGAAAGGCCTGCTCCAAGGTCATAGTTCGTTTCTGATCATCAACGACCCGATTTTCCACCGGCCGAATGCCGGGAGTAACAATCAGAAGCTTTTGCCCAAGATCTTTGCGAAGGCGAGCCGCTTCCATTCCACTGGAAATCACTCCGTCACATCCAATCTGAAGCGCCCTCTTGGCTCGCGAAAAAACCAACTCCTCAACATCGCACGCGAAACCCAGATCATCCAAGTCTCCACGGTCCAGCGAAGTCAGAACAGTCACAGCCAGTACCTTCATATCACCCTTGGCCTGAACCGCCCCCTCAAGAATTGACTGACTCCCATGAACCGTACAGCACTCCACTCCCCGCCTTGATAGATTTGCGACAGCGTTCTTCACCGTTTCAGGAACATCAAAAAACTTTAAATCCACGAATATTTTCTTACCCCGCTGCTGAAGCCGCTCAACCAAAGGCCAGTAGCCCTCCGCCATAAAAAGCTGGAATCCAAGTTTATAAAACGACACGGAGTCACCCAGTTTATCCACCCAAACCAGCGCCTCTTCCGCCGTAGGCAAGTCCAGAGCGAAGATCAGCCGATCCGAAGCTGCGATTGGTTTTTGAGAAAGAAGACTTTGATCAGACATCACCGGAAGTATCCTGCCGATCACTGGCTTCTGCCAAGATAAGACTTCCAGTTTCATCCGGCCATGGCGAACTTTTGACACGTCACGCGGAATTCCAGCTGGGAGAAGAGCACACTCCCCCGCACAAACGGCAGGACGGGAATCAGGGCGCAATTACTTCCCGCACGAAAATATTGACTTGTCCGTCCGCCCCCCTCCTCACCTCACGGATCTCGAACCCACGCCCATCCTCACGTGAGACGGCCGATCCCTGAGACGGCGGCAAGGCGCCGGGCGGGTACTCCACAATCACCCGAGCCGGAGGCGCCTTTTGATCGGGGCTCTCCTGCCTCATCACCGCGCGATTACGGTCCACCGCAGTCACCACGAACCTCCCGCGCAAATAATTGGGTGTTCCATCGTTGCGGCCCTGAAGTGCAAGCGCCTGCTCGGCCGACACCGACTTACCATTAGGCTGTCGGCCGGCAGCGTAGGTTTTCCAAGTCGCAGATTGCGAAACCGAAGTCAGCGATGGAGTCGCAACAACCACAGGCCGCGCCACCGCTCCGGAAGACGGGAGAATTGGTGCCGCGCCAGAGACCGCCCCTTGCGCGGGCGGGGTATTCGGCCGAGTGTACCCCGCTGCTGCCGCAAACTGTTCTTTCAGATCAGGCAGCGCGGCTGGCTTCGCCGCGGCGGCTTCATTCTTCGCCAAGCTTCGAATCGTCTCGGCATTGACCTCGGCTCCTTTCTCAACTGGTAACGCTACCGCTGGCACCTTCCCGGCTTTGCTGGAGCTCGATGTACCCGCAACTACGCCCCCGGACGGAAGCGCAGACGTCGCGAGCTCCTTGGACCACAGAGGATCTTTCGAGGGGTCCTTGCCCTTGGCCGTTTGTTTCGCGTCGGGCTTGACATCTTGAGCGGCTGGCACAGTGCTACTGACACTCGAGGGACTCGAAGGCTTGTCCATCGCGGCCATGACCGGGGACGCGATCTGCACTTTCAGCGGAACGAAACCGTCGGGGATCATCAACGCCGAGGCCCCTAAAACATCTGCCGATGGGGAAGCCGCCTCAGGTGCGGCTTTCGACGCCCCCACTCCGGATACACCCGAGGGGGCCACCCCTGCGGTTGGAGCAACAGTCTGAGCGACAGTCTGCGGCCCATGATCCGAGTCGGAGCTCAGAGGTGGCGCATCCTTCGGAGGATCAGCCCGCACCAACTCACTCCCGAGTAAGTCGCCAGCGGGAGCGCCGCCCGATGGTCGCCGCTTTCGAAGCTCAGCTTGCTCCCGAAACACTGATCGCACCTCTTCAGTCCTTATCAGAGGAAGCCCAGATGCCACAGACAATTGAGACGGCGGCTCAAGCGAAAACTCGCCCACTCCATCCTTCAATCGATACTGTCCGTAAAGTAGCGGAACAACGCTCAGCTGGACGCGTCCGTCCACAGCCCTCGCCACATGGACAACGGCAGACAAATCCAAAGTCCGATCCAATCGCACCTCCACCCCTGGCTTCAACATCGCTCTCAGGTCGCCAACGTTTTCCACAGGGGCGGTGTATATTAATTCGAGCAAAACCTGTGGAAAATCCACCGATTGAGTTAACGCAACGACACCGGTGTTAAAGAAGTCTGATTCATGGAGCTCATACACCTTTAAAATCGCATATTTTCCAGTGACGTAAGGCACCAATTTTTTAGTTTCTGTGTAGTTCTTAATGTAGTTCCGAAGATAAATTTGGTTCTCTCGCTCAAGCTGAAGAGCGGTAAATTTGCTATACCGCTCAAAAAGTCGCTGCGCATCCAGAAACTCACCCGCAGGCGCTTTCGTCACTTGAAATCGGGTCGGAGGCGGCAGTTTTCCAAGCTTCTTCAGGATGCCGTAGGACTTTGGCTCTTCTGGATGCCCGAAAACGTAAAAACTCCCCAGCCAGCAGGCGAAAGCAACGCCGACTAAAACTAGCAAAAAAACCGTCCAAACAAACAGATTGTCTTTTCCCCCGGCGCCCCTCGCAGGCTCCTCATGAAAGACGCCGATAGCCATACGTTTCCCCGTTGCCGCCTACCCGCGGGCGGTCGCGCCAACCAACCCTCTTAGGAGTCCCTGTTCAGATGCCTGTTCAGTTGCCGACTGTTCCACCGTCGGTGCAGGCTCAAAAGAAGTACCACACCCGCAGCTCCTTGTCGCATTCGGGTTCACGATCCTGAACCCCGTGCCGGTGAGGTCGTCGCAGTAGTCCAATTCCGCCCCGGCGAGAAAAGGTCGGCTTGCCTCGTCGACCATTACACAGACCCCATCCCTTTCGCTAACAGAATCCCCCTCCTGCACCTGATCGATTTTCATCTCGTACTGCAGACCGGCGCATCCCCCTTTCTCCACATAAACTCGCAAACCGGACCTTTCGGGCGAGTTGCCCGGCACGAGAGAACGTAGATGCACTGCGGCTGCCTGAGAGATCTGGAGCATGTCCTCAACATATCCATGTGGCCCCCTTCAGTCAAATGGTCGGACGCCATCCAAACCTTTAGGGCGGAGAACATGCCAAAACCCAGGCGCAGAATGCCACCGCGCGGATGCACCAACGGAGGGGTTTAAATCAAAAATCCCCAGAACAAACGCCAGAGAAGCATCACCCTCGGACTAACCAGCCCCAGATAAAACGCCCCCCTAAAGACGCCAAGCACGCGCTCCACCCCTCAAAACCGAAACCCTTAATGCAAGCTCGGGTTGGCACGCCCGACGGGAGGCGAGAGAGGAAGTGAAACATGGCTGGCACGGGTGAAGGACAAAACAACAGCGACGTAGAGCCGGGGAGGCATGGGCACTCAGCTTCCTCTTTACATGAACTCCCGCGCCTCGTCCTCCCTAACCCAAGCCTGCTGGTGAGCGTCTCAATGCTCACCTATCGCCATGAGAAATACATCAAAGAAGCGATCCTTGGGGTGCTAATGCAAGAGACCACCTTTCGCATCGAAGCTGTTATTTCGAACGACCGTTCTCCCGACGACACTGACGCAATCATCCGCGATATCATTCAAAATCATCCAAGAGGCGACCTCATCAGGTACATCCGGCATGAACAAAACCTTGGCATCATGGCGAACGCGCTCGACAACCTCAAAAAATGCCAGGGGGCATACATTGCTTTTTGTGAAGGGGACGACTGCTGGACAGATCCCCAAAAGCTCCAGAAACAGGTCGACGAATTGCAACAAAATCCATCCTCAGACCTTTGCTTTCATCCTGCACGGACATTCTATGGGCAACAGCCGACGACCGAATTATTCGGGCTCCAAGCGTTCCGCAAAAAATGCATTAACGCCGATGAGGTCATCGCTGGCGGAGGAGACTTTTGCCCGACCGCATCGATACTTATCCGGAGGGAGATATTTGAAAAATTAGGAGACTTCCTAGAGACTGCGCCGATCGGAGACTACTTTCTGCAGGCAGTCGGTAGCCTGCGCGGAGGGGCAATTTATCTTCCGGAACCCATGTGCATCTATCGCAAGGGTACGCCTTTTTCCTGGACCACGGATATGCAGTCAGTCGCGAGGCGGGAGACTTTTTTCCGGCTCATTTTTGATTCACTGAAACGATTTGATCTATTCCTAAATTACTCCAAATCGGGGCCCTTAAATATTGAAATCGAAAGACAGTACCTGCACCTGTCTTTCACTTATTTAAAACAAGGACTGATCGAAAAATACGAAGCCCTTTACGAAGAATTTGCAAGGCGACATCCGATTTCAGCCCGAATCGCAATTCTTCACACGGTGGGATTAAAGTCACAATCGGAGTCATTCACTCGAGAATTCGACCGCTGGAGCTTTGCAAAGCCCAACCCGATATCGAGGGCGTTTCGAAGGTGCGCAAAAACTCTCTCCCAATTTGAGCAAACCCAGCGACTGCACTCACTCCAAAACCAGCAAGCCTCAGTAGCTACGACGAACACAAAATGAGTGCAAAAACCATTTATGTCACAGAGCCGGCCATGCCGCCGCTTGAGGATTTCATCCCATACCTACAACAGATTTGGTCCAGCAAAATTCTGACCAATGGAGGACCCTTTCACCAGCAACTGGAGGCTGCCCTATGCGCTCACCTAAATGTAAACCATATCTGCCTATTTGCGAATGCAACCATTGCTTTGGTGACCGCGCTTCAATCGATGCGAATCTCCGGAGAAGTAATCACCACACCTTACTCTTTTGTGGCAACCGCACACTCATTGCTCTGGAACGGCATAAAGCCTGTCTTTGTTGACATCTCTCCGGACACTTTAAACATCAACCCAGATAAAATTGAGTCCGCGATCACACCCCAGACTACTGCAATCATGCCGGTTCATTGCTACGGCCATCCATGTGACGTTGATGCAATCCAGAAAATCGCAGACATCTACAATTTGAAGGTAATTTACGACGCAGCGCATGCGTTCGGCGTCACGATTGAATCCGGTAGCATTCTGAATCACGGAGATCTCTCAGTCCTCAGTTTCCACGCGACGAAAGTTTTCAATACTTTCGAGGGAGGCGCGATTGTGTGTCCCGACGCCAAAGTAAAACAGCGTATAGACAACCTCAAAAACTTCGGGATCGTCAGCCAGGTTAAAGTTGTCGCACCTGGCATCAACGGCAAGATGAGCGAGATAAACGCTGCCTTCGGCATGCTCCAGCTCAAAGGGATTAAAGATGCCCTTCAGCGCAGGAAGGAGATCGATGCAGTCTACCGGGAGCAACTGTCCCGTATCAGGGGGATCCGATGCCTAGAGCATACCAGCGAAAAGCAGGCCAACTACTCTTACTTCCCAATCCTTGTCGGAAACGAATACCCACTCAAACGCGACGTGCTATTTGAAAAACTGGCCGATGCTGGAATCCATGCCCGCCGCTACTTCTACCCGCTGATCACAGATTTTCCAATGTATCGGAGCCTGCCATCAGCCGCGCCCTCAAATCTGCCCGTTGCAATCAAGGCCGCAAACGAGGTGCTCTGCCTGCCCATCTACCCAGACCTGCCGCATGGCGAACTTCAAAAGATCATCAATCTGATTCAGGAGCCGATATGAGAACCGCAATCATGCAGCCCTACTTCCTCCCATACGCGGGGTATTTTCAACTCATCCAGGCCGTTGACCGCTTTGTACTGTGCGATGATTTTCAGTACACCCGCCATGGCTGGATGACCCGAAACCGATTTTTGCGGGACGGCAAGGATGCGCTGTTTAGTCTCCCGATTAAAAACGATTCGATCTTAAAGCAGATCAGAGAGCGCGAGGTCGCAGACTCTTTCGATGGAATCCAGATACTGAACGGGTTTCGAAACGCTTACCGCAAATGCCCGTTCTTCAATCAGACCATGGCGCTAGTGGAGTCAATTGTTCATTTTCCCGAGCGCAACCTATTTAAGTTTCTGGAGAACTCAGTCACGAAAGTATGCGGTCATCTCGGCATCAAAGCTCCGAATGGAAAGACGTCTGATTATCCAATCGACTCATCGCTCAAAAAAGAAGACCGCGTCCTTGCGCTTTGCTCCACGATCGGAGCCAAAGAATACATTAACTCGATTGGAGGACGAGAGCTGTATTCAAAGGAGCAATTCGCGAGTCACAGAATAAAGCTCTCATTTCTGGATTCAAAGCCGCTGATTTACGGTCAATTCGGCAATGAGTTCGTAGGCTCTCTTTCGATTGTAGATGCCTTGATGTTCAACTCCACGGACGCCGTTCGATCATATCTACAAACCCAGTATGAGCTGGTTTAGACCGGCATTATGATGCCGTCTCTTCCTCCCCGCTGCCTGGGCCAAAGAACGATTCACTCTCAACACCAAAAAGGGGACAACACTTCGATGCGACGCATTTTTGTATCCGGAGCCAGCGGTATTGTGGGATATGGCATTCTGCGTTCGCTTAGAAAGTCTGCAGATAAACTTCTCCTTGTGGGCAGTAGCATTTTTGAAGACTCAGTGGCTCCAGGCTTCTGTGACATATTTGAAACTGCTGTTCCAACAGCTGATCCATCCTATTTGGACTGGCTGGACAGCGTCCTCGAAAAACATAGGATTGATCTATTGCTTCCGGGAATCGAGCCGGACCTGTACAAGTGGAGTGATAACGCGGACCGGATCGAAACATTTGACCGCCGCATTGTTCTAAACAACCTGGATCTTATCTCTCTCTGTCGGGACAAGTGGCTTTTCTATCTTGAGATGCGAAGGCTAAATCTGGCGACCGCCATTCCTTCAAGTCTTCACTCAAACTTCAAGGATCTCGAAAAGGAATTCGGGCTACCGTTTCTTCTCAAGCCTCGCTGCAGTTTCGGTTCCAAAGGCATCGTGAAGGTCCAAAACGAAGAAACATTTTCACGGTATCAAGCAAAGATCGGTTCGGATTTAATGGTGCAACCATTCATCGGTTCTGAGAACGAAGAGTATTCATCCGCTGTGTTCGGCGATGGAAACGGCGGCTTTTCGACTCATATCACGCTTCGCAGAAAGCTTTCTTTTCTTGGTTTCACTGAAAAAGCCGAGGTCGTCGACGACAAGAATGTGCTCGATGCAATGACGGAGCTATGCGGGCACTTTTCGCCACTCGGGCCTACCAACTTCCAATTTCGCTTCCACCAAGGTCAAATTAAACTGCTCGAAATCAATCCACGTATTTCATCCTCCACTTCGATTCGAACAGGATTTGGCTACAATGAACCGGCGATGGCGGTGGACTATTTTCTGAATGCCAAGCTTCCGGTCCAACCGCATATCAGAAAAGGACGGGCCGTTCGGTATTGGGAAGATTACCTCTTTACAACTCAAGAGGCCCAAAACGCCACGGTGGCGTGTTGACTCGATTCATCGCAGATAATCCCACCAAATCATGGGAGTTGTGCTGATATTAGCCCTCCTTCGGGCGGGTAATGTGGGCGTCCCTCAGGTAAAGCGGTTCGAGCGCACCCGCCTGAACGATTCCCCGCTCCACTGAAGCGGCATGAGCAAGAACCGAGGCCTGTGGAGTCGATATCAGCGAACTCAATCCCTCGGGGGCTGCCTCGCTCATAATGAGAGGAACTCCCGCTGCAGCCAGCCTTGCAGAAACTGTCTCCATCGAACCCAGCAACTCCGGTCCGACAACACAACGGCCGTCGATCACCTCAGAAAAATACCAAGTTCCGCGGCGAGCATCACCAGCTACCACAAAGTGCGCGCCCAGCGGCTGCATCGCGACCGGACTCGGGATGCCCAACAGCTCGCATCCGAGAGCCGCCTGCAGCCCCATTGCCGTAGCGATCGCGATCCGCACCCCTGCGTAAGACCCCGGCCCCAAGCCAACAACAATCCTATCCACTCCTCCCAACACCTCCAACCCAACTGCTATTCGCGGGGCAAGCTCACCGGAGAGCGAACGTTTTGCAGGAAAATCCTCGCCCCACACCTGCTGACCAGAACGCCAACCCGCCAGAGATGCGGTGTCGGTGGAAGTTTCGATTGCAAGAATCCTCATCGACGCACCTCCACTCGCCGCGTTTGGTCCACCTGAATCTCAAAATTCAGCCACAAAGCCCCGGCTGGAACTTCATTTGGAAACTTATCCGCCCATTCGACCAGACAGACCCCTCCCTCATCCAAGTATTCGTCCCATCCGATGCCTTGCAATTCCCGCCCTGAATCCAGTCGGTACAAGTCGAAATGGAACACGGGAATTCGTCCTACATGATATTCGTGAACTATGGTGAATGTCGGGCTGGTCACCTCCTGCGGATCCCCCCCGAGACCCGCCACAATCCCCTTTGCGAAATGGGTCTTACCCGCCCCCAGATCGCCCGCGAGGCAAATGATTTCGCCGCCCGCAAGCGACTCCGCGAAACGCCGTCCAGCCTCTACTGTTTCCTCGGCGCTATTTGAAATGATGATATCCACCGGTTTTAAAAAGCTCCCTCGGTTGATAAGAATTTTCCTGGGCCGTCAATACCCCAATCCGAGTCAGGGGAACCCCCGGAAACTTCAGCATCCAGTCCTCCAAAAGTTTCGGCACCTTTCTCGGACGGCAGGCCAAGAGCAGCTCGAAATCCTCCCCATCGTTGAGGGCCGAGTCAATCGAGCAACCCTCGTTCCGAGGAACCGCGTCCGGGTCAACCCGTACGCCGCAACCGCTTGCGATGGCAAGCCGAGGTGCATCAGCGGCAAGTCCGTCGGAAATATCCATCATCGCCGAAATTTTGAAATGCTTGGTCAACCACCGCGCCTCCTTCAAACGCGGTACAAAATCCAAATGATGCCCGTTGCGCAGCGATCCGCCTAGCCGCCCCGTCACCAAGAGCGAATCCCCCACCCGTCCCCCGGACCGTAAAACAAGCCTTTCCTCCTCAACCCATCCCGTGAGAGTCACGCTGCACACTAGCGGCCCCTCGATCCGGCCAGTCTCACCTCCGACAACCGAAATGCCGAATCTTTCAGCAGCCGCCCCGATCCCGCGGTACAAAGCTTCAAGCTGCGACCAGGAGGTTCGCTGCGGGGCATGCACCGCTACCAGCGCATGCTTGGGAGATCCGCCCATGGCGGCGACATCGCTCACCGAGCGGCAGATCGCCTTCCATCCCACACGATTCATCTTTTCACCGGCCACAAAATGAACGCCCTCGACCACGGAATCGACCTTCAGCAACTGCAACTTCCGGGCCCGATGCACCCGAACCACTGCGCAATCATCCCCCGGCCCCGTGACCACAGAGGACGCGGGCTTTGGAAGGGTCTTTAGAAGACCGCCAACGACGGCGTCTTCCCCCATCACTCCTAATGTCACTGAGGCAGCCATCCCTTAGATTGCAAATAAATGAGGACAAGACTGATCGCGTTAAAACAGGAGTGCATAAGAACGGAAACCCAGAGGCTTCCGAATCTTTCGAGAGCCACCGTCAAACAAATCGACAACACGAATAGTCCGGGAAATGCGGCGATGTTGCCGTGCGAAACCGCAAAAAAGCTGCTCGTGATTACAGCCGCCCATCCCGCTCCGAGTTGAGGCTTCGCGAGGGAATAGAAATACCCTCGAAATACCGTTTCCTCCATAAGCGGCGCCACTACAACAGCCGACAGGCACATCAAACGCACGGCACTGAAATTCCCCTCCTCAGAAGCGCGACGAAACACGGTGACCAGTTCCTGTTCCTGTGTATTTTGAGGAAACAGGTAGTGAGCTCCCAGATTGGCCGCCCAAACCGTGGGCAACGCCAACCCGAGGAGCATCGCCGCCCGAAAGAAAGCAGGAGACAACCCGTCCAACCGCATTCCAAAAGCTTCGTAGGGTACCCCGCGGCCCCGCGCAAATCCCAGCGTCGCACCAAGAATGGAAAGCATCAACACGAGGTTCTCCATCAAATGCTCGATGCGAATGTCACTCGCCGCAGAGCTTTGCTTTAAAAACGAGTTCAAACCACCCCACACAAAATACGCCGCCAAAACACTGGCAAAAAGCAGGTCCGGCACCCCGAAGAACTTCACCTGCACCCGGCCGCCCCGATTGCGAAGATCAGTCGCCACCGCCACATAGTAAGCCACACCAGCTACCACTGGAGCCGCCACCAGAAGCAGCAGAGGAATCGAATCGAGGGATGGAAAATTCATCAAGGAACCGGCTCAGGGCATCAGTACCGGGCTTAAAAAGTAGAGCCTTCCGCGACGCGGAGACGCCTTGAGGCCTCCCTCCATGTCCACCTGCAAACGCCCCCCCCTCAGAGGTGATTCCATTAAAAACCGGGCGAGTCTCCCGAAATGAAACGGCGACTCGTAGCGGATCAAGCCTGCACCCGGCGCACTGGCAAGCTCCCTCGCCTTCTGCAAGGCTTGATCAAATCCTCCCAACGCGTCCACCAACTTTTCGCGCTTCGCATCCGTGCCAGAAACGATCCGCCCATCTGCAACCCCATTGCGCAACGCAGCCTCATCAAGATTCCGCTCCCTTGCTACGATTCCCACAAACCGATCATAGCTCTGCGCGATCAAGCCCTGCACATATGCACGCTCTTCGTCGGTAAGATCACGTGCTCCATTGAGCATATCCTTCATCTTGCCGCTCTTAAAGGTCTCCATGGAGAGCCCGAGTTTCTCAAAAAGCTCCTTATAATGGAGGCTTTGGATGATCACCCCGATCGAGGCGGTGATGGTTGTGTCGTGGGCGAACAAGTAGCTGCCTCCGCAGGCCACATAATACCCACCAGAGGCCGCGACGCTCATCATCACAACAACAACAGGCTTCACCTCGCGCGTCTTTCTCACCGCATCGTAAAGGATGTCGGACGCCGTCACCTCCCCACCGGGTGAATCAATTTTCAGCAGCACCCCCGCAACCGTCTGATCCTCGCGAGCCCGTCGCAGTTGCTGGACAAGGTTCTCATATCCCACCCCCTCGACGTTTCCCCCGTCCTCAGCTCCGATCACCCCGCTGAGCTCAATCAATGCAATACGACGGTCGCTGCCCGCCGCCTCGAGAGTCGCAACCTCAACCACCCTCTCCTCAAAGTCCGGAAAATGCGGGCCTGCCTTCACCGCACTCTGAATTTTGCCGGATTTTGACGCGAAAAACGAGACGTTCAGGATCACGCTTAGGATCAACAACACCCCGAGCATCCCGGCAAAACAGCCAGACTTTTGAGTACTCATACAATACCGAAGGCTGACTCAGGGAATTGCCGCCCGCAAGCCCCCAAATCCCACAAAAGCCGCCCAAGCTCCCCCCACGACAAGCTCCCCGCCATCCCCAACGCACACACCCCCACTCAAAGCACTCCCAACCCAGCCAACTCGTCCTCCAGAAGCTGATGCCTCCCAGCCTGATATTGATGAGATCGAATCCCCTGCCCCCTTGCCGCACTGACATTTTCAGCCAGGTCGTCGATGAAAAAAGCCGCACCAGCCTGCAGCCCAAACTTATCAAGGGCGTGCGTGTAGATACCCGGTTCCGGCTTCATCAAGCCCGCCTCGTGAGAGAACACCCGATCCTTGAATTGCTTGAACACCGCGTACTCAGCCAAAAAATACTCGGCGTGGAGATTGTTGGTGTTTGAGAGAAGATACAGCGGTAAACGGGGATTCAAATGCTCCACCAGCGAGTGCATTTGCTGGATGGGCTCAAAAATCTCCTGCCACGCACGGACCAACTCGGCCCGCTCCCCCCCATACTCGAGCGCCTTGATCGCCCCATCAAGAAAGGCGTCGCCAGAAATGCGTCCGCTTTCGAGGTCCATTTTAAGAGGCTCCAACCTAGCGTTAAAATCCTCAACCTTCACACCACACTGAGGAGCAATCCGACGCACGACCCGCCCGAAGTCAAAACTCAAAAGGACGTTTCCGATATCAAAGATGACAGCCTCGATCATTCGTTAATCAATTCCGCAAAACTCGAAGGGTTCAATCTTAATTGAGCGCGCGCACACCGAAAACAGGCTCGCCATCGCCATCTTGGCGCGCCGCGGCAGCGTTTAGCCCTCCCTCGACCTGGCCCCTGATCCACTCAGCGGCCTCTCGGGCGGCGGCGGGCCGACTCAGGGCGGTCACATGGCGCTGCATTTGGAACCACACCGATGCTCCATTTTCGAAAACACGCTCCACGGTGGAAGCAACCACCTCGTTGGTCGGACAAAAGGCCCCGCATCCATTTTGCAAAATCAACCGCGCATTGCCCTCCTCTTGCCCCGGCAAGATCTGGGTCACGAGCATCGGCACGCGTGCAGCCAGCGCCTCCTGCACCATCGCGCCGCCCGCTTTTCCAATCAACAAATGATGAGACCGAATTAGAGCCGGCACGTTCTCCACCCACCCCAGCACTCGCAACTCTCGGCCCATGCGCGAGGCAAGCTCAAGCAAACGCCGGCCCAGTTCCTCGTCCTTGCCCACAGTGACGCTCAACTCGATCCCCCCCTGGCGCAGCAAGCGCTCCACCAAAAGAACCGCCCGCTCCCGCTGGCCATTAACCATGAACAAAACGCGCGGCAACCGCCTATCAACCAAGGGATCCTCCC
>JBILUQ010000086.1:0-13494 GCA_044370935.1 Chthoniobacteraceae bacterium | reverse complement strand
AATGCCGAGAAAGCTCGCCGCGCTCATGTAATCACCTGCAACAGCGAGTCCGTTTTGCCAACCGGTAATGCTACGCCCCGCAGCGAAGTAAGCGCTCGCTCCAGTGTTGCGCTTTGCCGCCCAGATGGTGATTCCAAGGGTTCCGGCAACGAAGGCTAGAAACATCCAAATTGCTGAAGTCATAGAATAAAGTTTTTGAGGTAAAGAACTTGATGAGAGAGCCGACCTGCCGCAATCGACGTTGGTCCGGCTACAAAAAGCGAAATCGCGAACCGGCTCGTTTTAACGCTGAGCGGCAGCAGCCGAATCCCTCGTTAGATGCGCAATCACAGAGGCAGCCTGCCGATCCCATTCGGCAGCCTTGCGAACGTAAATTAGCGCAATGCCCCACGCCATCAGGAACTCCGAGACCGCGAACAAGTACGCCAGGTTCAGCACTGACACCACGCGAACCTTCATCAACTCCGGCCACCAACCGACCAGCACCAGCAGAGAGAAATAGTACACCACAAAAAAAATTGAAGCGGGAAGAATGAAATTGGTCTTGGAACGAAGCAGCGATTGGTACTCGGGCGCCTTGGAGAGGCTTTCCCAATCATATTCCGGGGAGGAGGTGGGGTTCATCGGCATCGAAAGTAATCTGCTGGAGAAGGAATTGGAAGAAAAGATCCCCCGCCCAAAAGCCACGACGCAAAAAGGCCGCCCGCAGCGAACTGCGGACGGCCGTAATTGAATCAGACAGTGATCAGAGACTACCTGCGAGCTCTTACAGCAGGCTTGGCAGCGGCTGCAGCCTTCGCCGCTGCACGCTTCTCCTCGATTGCCGCTTGGGCAGCCGCCAAACGCGCGACAGGCACGCGGAATGGTGAACAGCTCACGTAATTCAGCCCAACGCGATGGAAGAACTTTACGGACTCTGGATCGCCGCCGTGTTCGCCGCAGATCCCGAGTTTGATGTCAGGCCGCGTTGCGCGCCCCTTCTCGATCGCTATCTTCACCAACTGGCCGACGCCATTCTGGTCAAGGCTCGCAAACGGGTTTTTGGTGAACACTTCATTCTCCAAGTATGGATTCAGAAAGTTGCCCATGTCGTCACGGCTGATGCCCAGCGCCGTCTGAGTCAGGTCGTTTGTCCCGAAGCTGAAGAATTCAGCCGTATGCGCTATTTCATCCGCGGTCAAAGCGCCGCGCGGCACTTCAATCATGGTGCCCACGCTGTAGCTGAGCTTCACCTTCTTCTCCTTCTCCACCTGTGCGGCAACGGAGTGAACAATCGCCACCTGTAGATCGAGTTCCTTTTTGAACCCAACAAGCGGGATCATCACCTCTGGCTTCACCTTGATACCCTTCTTCTGAACCTCGGCTGCCGCCTCAAAAATGGCGCGTGCCTGGGTTTCAGTAATCTCGGGATAAGCGATGCCAAGGCGGCATCCGCGGTGACCGAGCATCGGGTTGAACTCGTGAAGTGCGGCCACGCGAGAGGCCACTTTTTCCACGGTGATCTTTAGCTTCTTGGCGAGGTCCTTCTGGGATTTCTCGTCATGAGGCACGAACTCGTGAAGCGGCGGATCCAGCAGACGAATGGTAGCTGGGTAGCCCTTGAGTGCTTTGAAGATCCCGACAAAGTCAGCCTTCTGATAAGGAAGAATCTTAGCCAGAGCCTTGCGGCGCGCCTCCTCTGTTTCGGCAAGGATCATCTCGCGAACCGCATCAATGCGGTCGCCCTCAAAGAACATGTGTTCGGTGCGGGTCAACCCGATGCCTGTCGCGCCAAACGCGATGGCATTCTCAGTTTGCTCGGGGTTGTCAGCATTGGTGCGCACGGCGAGACGTGTTGCCTTCGAGCACCATGCCATGAGCTGGTTGAAGTGCTTAAACTTCTCGGTCTTTTGCGCCGTCTTGTTTCCATTGATCATGCCCGTAATGATCTCGCTCGGCGAGGTCTTCAACTGGCCGCCATAAACAATGCCACTGGTGCCGTCGATGGAGAGGTAGTCCCCCTCCTTGAACTTGCTTCCGGAGATGGTGACGGTCTTCTTATCGTAATCAATCAGCACCTCGGAGGCGCCGCAAATGCAGACCTTACCCATCTGACGCGCAACGAGTGCGGCGTGCGAGGAAACCCCGCCTTTTGCGGTGAGGATGCCTTCTGCTGCGATCATTCCGCGCAGATCTTCCGGTGAAGTCTCGTTGCGGACCAGAAGCACGTGTTCACCTTTTTCATGAGCGGCTGCAGCGCGATCGGCATTGAGATAAATCTTACCGCTTGCGGCACCGGGGCCAGCCGGCAGGCCTTTCGCGAGAGGCTTGGCCTTTTTCACCTCAGCGAGGTCAAAAATCGGAGCGAGCAACTGGTCCAGCTGATCGGCGGGGTTCCGCAAGATAGCGGTCTCCCAGTCAATGAGTTTCTCGCGGACCATGTCCATCGAGAACTTCAGGGCAGCGGCCGCTGTGCGCTTGCCGTTGCGCGTCTGGAGCATGAACAGCTTGCCTTCCTGAATGGTGAACTCGACGTCCTGAACATCCTTAAAATGTTTTTCAAGTGTCGCACGCACCTTCATCAAGTCAGCGAACGCTTTCGGCATCTGCTTTTTGAGCAGTGCGACAGGTTCTGGCGTACGAACACCAGCAACGACGTCTTCGCCCTGCGCGTTGATAAGGAATTCACCGTAGAATTCGTTCACCCCGTTGGCTGGGTTGCGAGTGAATGCAACGCCTGAACCCGAGGAGTCACCAGTGTTGCCGTAGACCATCGCCTGCACGTTCACTGCAGTCCCCCACTCGCTTGGGATGTTGTATTTGCGGCGGTAAACAATCGCGCGGTCGTTCATCCATGATCCGAAAACGGCGCCAGCTGCGCCCAAAAGCTGTGTTTTAACATCGGCTGGGAAGGAGTGACCCGTACGGTCCTTAACCAACTTCTTGAAGCGACGCACCAGCTCCTGCTGGTCTTCAGCAGTCAGCTCGCTGTCCACGAGGTCACGGTGATACTTTTCGTGCTTGAAGGTTTCGATCACCACTTCAAACGGCTCGTGGTCCTCACCCTCACGCTTCTGAACTCCGAGGACAACATCACCGTACATTTGCACGAAACGGCGATAGCAATCCCACGCGAAACGCTCGTTATTCGTGGCGGCAGCGAGGGACAAAACGGTTTCATCATTGAGTCCGAGGTTGAGGATCGTGTCCATCATCCCGGGCATTGAGTCGCGGGCGCCTGAGCGCACAGCAACGAGCAGAGGCATGCCGGATGCATCGCCAAACTTGCATCCCATGATGCGCTCCATGTTGGCGATGCCGGCGTCGATTTGGGCTTCCAGCGAAGCTGGGTACGTGCGGCGGTGCGCGTAGAAATAGGTGCAAACTTCAGTGCTAATCGTGAATCCAGGAGGCACTGGCAGTCCGATGCGGGTCATTTCAGCCAGGTTTGCCCCCTTGCCGCCTAGCAACGCTTTCTGGGAGCCATCGCCGTCAGCCTTACCTGCCCCCCATGTGTACACATATTTGATTGCCTTGCTGCTCACCGCGGCTGGCTTCGATAGTTTCGCTGAGGCTTTGGCCTGGGGTTTGACCGAACCGCGCTTGGCGGCAGGTTTCGATGTTTTTTTAGTCGTTGTCTTAGGCATGTGTGTTTGTGATCGTTGCCGATCGATAGATAAGAAAGATTGGTCAGTCAGCGAACACTCACCCGCATGCAAGCACGGGGCAACCCATTCTGTTGACAGAGCCAAAGTATCTTTTTGATCTAAAAAGGTGCGCGATGCCAGAAACAAAAGCGCCAGCCTAATGTTTCGCCCGCTGGAGCATTGCAGGAACTTGGAAGGACCGTTTTTTTTCCGTGAAAAAAGTAACTTTGCCTCGACTCAAAAATCGGCCATTTTACTGCGTATTAATTTGAAATCGAGAAACTACCACTAACCCGCGGACCTTCGCCGTATGCAAATCAATCCCCCAGCCAAGTGCAGATCCAATTCAGTCTCCGCGCTAGCCGGCGTCTGCGCGATCGCGTGGCTCGCGATTCCGGCGGTTTTCGGTTTATCGGGGTGCGCGGTCACCATGGCGATCGAGCAACCCGAGAAAAAAGACCTTTCGTTGTTTGCTCCCGGAACCCATCGAAAGCAGCTGATTGCGGAATTCGGCATGCCGAAAACCAGCAAGTTAGTCGGTTTCCAAAGAATCGATGTGTTCACGTTCATTCAGGGCTACAGCCGCGCAGCTAGGGCGGGGAGAGCCCTCGCGCACGGAGCGGCAGATGTGGCCACGGGGATGCTTTGGGAAGTCGCCGGCACCCCGGCAGAAGTTGTAATGAGCGGGGAGAAGCTTTCCTACGAAGTCTTGTACGACGAACGCGACCGCGTCATCCGGGTGGGGCAAATAAACTAGTCCTCCCAAGCCCCCCCCAAGGACGTCGAGCTGCCACATTGAAAACAGACGTCGCCTTCGCACTCGAATTTATCTTGCGATACGCAGCAGCCTAAAAGTGGTCACGTTCTGCTCTCCCTCCAGACCCCAGGCTGGATCCAGAGCCGTTTTCCAGAGCATTTCCGCAAGCGGAGTACCCCGAGCTGGCGCGCCAAGAATCGCAGCGGAATTTTCCACCAGCTGGTCGGCATCCGCGGCCAGCACCCACTTGACCCCGCGCCTGGCAAAGACTTCCATGGCGGTGTCTGGTTCTGTGCTCATGTAGACCCTGGCCGTATCGACAATGCCTGCAATGCCCTGATGGCCGCTACCCGCAACCGCAGGCTGGCCGGACCAGTAGGCGATCGCCGGCGAATGCCACCAAGGAGCAACGAACGGCTCGAGCTCAGGTGAACGCAATCGTTCAGCTGCACGCCGGGCGTTAATTTTCTCGGACCGCGCCAGGTGCCGCGCATACGCAGCGGCGGGCTTTGGAAACCAAAGTGCATCCCACTCCGCCGCCATTGGCCAAAAGGAGAAAACCGCCACCAGCGCGCGCTGCCAGTTTCCGGCGAGGGGCGCGAGGGCCCATGGCGCGACGAAAGCCATCGCTAGCGAAAAGTATGCTCCCCATCGAATCTGCCAGGTCGTCAGCGCCGCCAACGCAACGATGACTAAAAGCCAACCAATCATTGCTCTGCCCTCACGGCGAAATGCAGCCCAGAGTCCTACCGGCACCAACCACATAGCTGCACCTCCCCAACGCGAAAGTTGCGAAACGGTGTCCAGCGCTTGGAGTTCGCCGATCGTCCGCCCCCAGCGCAAAAGCGCATCCCGCCATTCCGCATCCGGAACAACAAAGTGTATGCCGTCCACGGTAAGGCCAGCACCGCACATCGCGGCCAACCCCAGAGCCCACCGCCAGCGAAGCGGAAGCGTCCAGGATTTGCGCCAGAAAAGTGCACCGCAAAGCAGAATCATCCCAAGAATAATCAACGGCTCGAACAACGAAACCCACAGCCCCAAGCCCATGCCCATGCCCCCCACCCAAGCCCAGCCATTCACCCTCTTACCACCCTGCAGCATCCGCTGCTCGGACGCAAAAACCAAGGCCATGCAGCCCATGATCAAACTCTGGTGATCTGGGCGGCCGAACACCGTGGCATGGACCAACGCCGGACTGCCCGCCACTAAAAGCGGCGCCGCCCACCAACCCTCGCATTCCCCACCATTCGCATTCCGAATGCCGGCACCCCAGATCGCAACCAGCGCGCACATACACGCTCCTATCAACGGACCAATCAATGCACCCGCAGCATCGATCACGACGGGCTTCAAGACGGCAAACCTCCCTGCGACACTCAGCACCGGTTTGAGCAACACGGCCAATCCCGCAATTGCATAATCCATTGGCGCCGTCGCGTGCGAAACAATCCCGTCCGGCCAGTTCTCAAATTCGTGAAATCTCACAACTGTGCCCGGTTCGCGCAGCACACGCTCGGCTCTTGTCATGCGGGAATAACAATCCGAATCGACAAAGTAGAATCGGCCGTCGACGAGAACCTCTGTCAGGTTGTAGAACCGGACAGCACTGCCTAGGAGAAGTACAAGCGCAATCAGCCAACCGCGCAGCCGAGGCGCGACCGCAGCAGTCCCCCGAAAATTGAAATGCTCCCCCATGGCATTTCAAATAGCCACAGACTCCGGACACAACTCGCCGCAGCTCCGCTCCACCCGCACCCTTGCCGCGCCACGCATCATCAAGCGCAACACAACCAGATCACTTGCCGCCCTCTTTAGGAGCGTCTTTCTGTTTTTCGACCATCGCCTTGATGCGCGCCTTAACTTCCTCCGCGCGTTTACCCTCTTCAGAATCCTTCCCAAGAGCGACGACATCCTCCATGAGTTTCAGGGCAACCTCGTTGTCTCGCGGCGGACGCAGGTAATTCAGGACTCCAAACAGCAGCTGCTGTTTCTGAGCAACGCTCGCCTTTGGATACCCCTTCAAAAACTCAGTCGCCACACCTCGAACAGATTCCCCGCCTTTCTCCATCTGCTCGCGCATCTGCCCCTCGAGGTTTTTCATTCCTGAGATGAAGCCGAACTTTGCATCCATGCCGAGCGAGTCAGCAGCGTCAAGGCCGCGGATTTCATTAAGCACGTCCGGGTAATGAGTTGAAACCAGCGCCTCCGGCACTTCGGAAAGCGCGTCCTTGAGCAGTTTCGCTTTTTGCAAACCGCTCGCTGTGGACGCCTTCACAAACGCATCATCCCTGCGCACACGAGTTTCGCGGGCGGAATCCAGGATCTTTAGATAGGCTTCAGGTCCACCCTTCTCGTAACCGAACTGTGCGTAAGGCCGACCCTGCGAGTCCGCCAAAAATATGGTGGGATACCCCTGAATCCCAAACTGAGATTGGAGCTTGTCGTTTTGGGCGCGAGTCGCCTCGGAAACCTTTGTCTGGTCTTGGGGGTAATCCAATTCAAGCAGTACGTATCGCTTGGGTGCCTGCGCTTTGAATTCATCTGTATCAAACACCTCTTTGCGCAAACGAATGCACCATCCACACCAATCGGAGCCTGTGAAGTCCATGAGCAGGTCCTTTTTCTCCGACGCCGCCTGCGTTTTGGCTTTTTCAAAATCGATAAGCCAGCCGTCAGAGGCTACTGCACCGGCTATGAGAATGGAAGACGCGAACGCCGCGAGGGGAATGAAAGGTAGGCGCATAGACCGGTAAGCGGAACCTTTAAAAAGCCGCAGCGCAAGCGGTTTTTCATATTGCATCTGCCCTTTTTACCCGAAACCCTGCCCCGAGTCGACGCAACCGAATTGTCATACACAGCGCAACGTGCCAAAGTCGCGGCTTATGCCAGTCTCTATGACCGCTTCAGAAACCGCGCCGGGAGTTGATTTAATGGAGGAGATCCGCCTCCTAAAGCTGCAGCGGAATGCGGTCATTCTCGCCCACAACTACCAGATCAAGGAGATTCAAGAGGTCGCCGATTTCGTGGGCGACTCGCTTGGATTATCCGTACAGGCCGCCAGCACCGACGCCGACGTGATCGCGTTCTGTGGCGTGCACTTCATGGCGGAAACGGCTAAGATCCTCAATCCGAGGAAAAAAGTGATTCTGCCCGACTTGGACGCTGGCTGCTCTCTTGCCGATTCATGCCCCGGTGACGCCCTAGCGGCTTACTTGAAGAAAAACGCAGAAAAAAACTATTACGTCATTGCTTACATCAATTGTTCAGCAGCGGTGAAAGCTCTATCCGATGTGATTGTCACAAGCGGAAACGCCGTTCGAATCGTCGAATCAGCCCCGAAAGACCGGAACCTACTCTTCGTGCCGGACCAAAACCTAGGCCAATGGGTGATTGAGCAAACGGGGCGGCCGATGGAACTTTGGAAGGGCGCCTGTTACGTCCACGTAGAGTTCACAAGGAACAGCATTCTTAGGATCAAGGCAGAGCACCCTGACGCGCCGGTGGTGGCCCATCCCGAATGCACCACGGCAGTGCGAATGTTGGCAGATACGGTTTGTTCCACTGAAAAGATGCTAAATTACTGCCGGGAACATTCCGCCAAACGGTTCGTTATTGTGACCGAATCCGGGATGCTCCACCGACTACGGCGGGAAATGCCCGAGAAGGAGTTCATCCCTGGGCCTACGGAGTCTTGCGCATGCGCCGACTGTCGTTTCATGAAGAGAAACACCCTCCAGAAGCTGCGGGACTCTCTCGCTGCGTTAGAGCCGGAAATTGTCCTGCCCGAGGGCCAGCGCGCTCGCGCTGAAATTCCAATCCGAAGAATGCTGGAATTAAGCGCGTAGTTAAGCGCGCACTTAAGCGCTTGTGCTGGAGTTCGTATTAAAAAAGCGGGGATGTCCTTTCTAAAGCACCCCGCGCTTCCAATTCAAGACATTCGGCCACTTAAGGGGCGCCAGATGAAAGGACAGCTACTTTACAAGGCGGTAAACAGTGCTTCGCTTCTCACCGGTCTTTGAATACTTCGCGGCGTGATTTTTCAAATAAGCCTGCACTGAAACGTATGTATCATTCAATTCCTCGGCGATTCGCTTTGCGCTAAGACCTTCAGGATTGTTTAGCAGCAGCTCTGCAATCCTTTCGCTCTTCTGCTCGTCACCAAGCGACTTCTTCCGTTGGGATTTCGCGAGCTTCAATCCGCCAGAGCGCTCCGCGCCGAAATCAACACCAAGAAGAGTGGCCAGTTCGCTCTCGAGAGCCTTGATCTCGTTCTGCAGCTCCCCATGCCTTTGTAGCTTCCTATCCAATTCCCCTGTCTCAAGTTTTTGAAGAACTTCTTGGGCTTCTTTCCTCTTTTTCTCAGCAAGTTGTTGATAATTCATAAGCGTGTCTAACCTAGCTACAGTATTACACGTATTTTCGTGGCTTTGGAATAAAAATAAAAAATTAACGCAAAACTACATTGTTTAAACATGTTGGCAGCCTTCCGAAAAACAAAAGCCACCGCATTTTTAACATGCCAAAAGATCTTCGCGCACAACAAAACAAAACCGCTTAAATACAAACAAAAGCGGCACTTATAAAAAACTCGCGAGAAAGGCAATTCCGGAGGAACGACGCATTGAGCCCCCCAGGCCGAATAATTACGGCGTTTGCAACATTCTAAACAATAAAAAGACTGCCAACGATCAAAAGGGACGCTCGGCCCTAAAAGGCGCTCAACAGTCCGCAGCACCTTTGACTCCGCAGAATGCTGCGTTGGAGCGCACATCACGCTCTCAAAAAACGATCAGTCGAATGGCGGCAATCGAAGTAAAAAACAAAAGCAAACTCTCAAAGGAGCGCTGGGGAATGCGTCGTACCACCCAGCGTCCACATAGCAACCCCATCAGTACGCACGGTGCGAGCGATAGGTTCAAAAGGAGAGATGTTACATTGATCAATCCGAGATTTAGGCTGAATGGCACCTTGCAAAGATTCAACAGAAGGAAAAACCAAGCTCCTGTCGCGACCAACTTGTCCTTTGGCAAAGCGATGGCGAGCAAGTAAAGCGCAACGATCGGACCAGCTGCGTTGGCGAGCATCGTCGTCACTCCGGTAAGGATGCCCATCATCCAAACAAACCACGCTTCATGGGGAACGCGCCCCAGCCAGTCAGGGCGCCACATGCGAAGCAACTGCCCCCCGCTTAAAATCAAAATAATGGAACCGATGAAGGGGCGAAACGCAGCCTCATTCAGCCGATCCAAAAGCAACCACCCAAATACCACGCCAAGCAACGCCGGCCACATCAGACGACGCACGCAATCCCACAGCGCCGCCCTCCCCACTAACCAAACCGCACACAGATCCCCGATAATCAACAGCGGCAACAAAACTCCAGTCGAAACCCGCGCACCAAACACAAACGCAAACACCAGCACATGGACCATGCTCACCCCGGACAGACCGCTTTTGGAAACACCTACGCCCATCGCGCCCAAACCCAACAGCAGCCACTCCTGCAATCCAAGATCGTTCATTCCCGCGCAGCGCCCCCTCCCCTCCCTCCAACGATATCGCCGCCACGCTGCAACACTTGAACGAGTCTAGACATTTGCAATTTCAAAAGTTTTTCCGATTTAAGCCTGATGACTGGCCAGCATCTCGCGTGTTGCAATAAGTTCCCGTGCCAGCCCGTCCACCATCGCCGTCGGAGAAGCGCCAGGCAGCACCGGCCAAGTATAGGTTTCCACTTCGAGATGAGGCTGGTAGTCGAGATCTGCCACGGCGGCAAGCGCCTTACGCAATTCAGCTCGAGTCGTACCCAACACCCCGAGATGCTCAGCATCAACCGGCACATGAAAATGGGTCCGCCAAAGCTCCGCTCGCGCCCATTCATCCTTCGGGTTTAGCGCGAAATCCTCAGTCAAATCCGCATGTCGCAACACCTTACCGCTCGGGGTCAAAGCCATCGTTTGATGTAGGTACCGAGGCTCCGCAAACTTTGCCAGAGCCGCGCGCGCCTCTTGATCACTCGGATCATCAAGCTGAATGGCGCAGCTGATTTGAACCTTGTTGATGCGAATCTCTGACTCGCGCAGCCGGCCCACCGCATCCGCCGCGTCCTCAAACTCCACCGCCTGATGGCACACGTCATAGCATACGCCAACATGCTCAGAAACGGCATTGGCGCAGCCTTTTAGATCAGCCGCCTGGCGAAGTCGTTCAAAGAAGACAATCGTCTCCGAAGTGGTTTCCAAAAGACAGAAAGGCTCCGGCTCGATCGCAAGTCTCACTTTCTTGCCAGTTTTCTCGTATCGCTGATTCAAGCGAACTGCCAAATCCATGAGTTGTTCGACGCAGGCGTCAATAAAGCCGTCCTGCTGCGCCAAAAGTCGTCCTCCAAGCGGCAAGGTGGAAATGCTGCCTTCACCGTTTTCCCCCAGCAACCCCTCAAGCAAGCGAGCGCTATCAAAGGTGTATTCCAACCGCCGCGGGTCCGCCCAATCAGGAAGATACACCTGCTCCTTAACCCTTGCTCCGTGAAAATCGCTGTAAGGAAATGCATTAAGGGTGTGACAGCTCAGTCCGTGCTCATCGAGACTCCTGCGCACTGCGGCGACCCCGTCATCAGCCCCCAACACCTCGGCCAGAGCGGCAGCGGGCAGCCACAATCCAGCGGCAATTTCAAAGCCGCACCTAGCGCGCACCGGCGAAACAAATTGCTCCAAAATTTGAGGAATATCGGAGGCGCGTTTGCACGGATGAACGTTCGTGCAGTAACCGAGGGGCAGTGACCAACTCATAAAAATATCAGTTCACAAAAAACGTGGCTTAAGAGTCTGAGTCAGCCCATGTGTAATTGCCAACCAAGTCGCCTGACTGATTTAAAAAAATCAGTCGCAAGTAGAGCGCACAGCCGGACAGAGAAAGCACCAGCCCGCGACTCCGCCAATATTCTTTGCAGTTTACCCGTCTTTCGGGGACGCCAGGCCTCAATAATGGCTATTTTCTCGCGGCCAAACGCTCCCGCAGCTGCTCTTCCGATAAAAGCGACAACTCGTCGTATTGGGCCCCATTGATCAAGCGGATTTCGAGCATGGTTCTGAGCACAGACTCCTTGCTGGCCTCTTCCTCGCTAACCTGCTCGCCAAAGAGCAAAACCATCAGCGTTTTGCCAACGATATTCATCAAAATCCCGAACAAGACCAACCCGAATAGCATGGTTGTTCCCGCGATCACTCGACCAGCCAAGCTCACGGGATACATGTCCCCGTACCCAGTCGTTGTCAGGGTCACAATGCACCACCACATCGCTGTCGGAATTGAGGTAAAGAACTGCTTGTCGGACGGAATCGGGTTGCCACTGATTGGATCCACCGGAACAAACTTCTTCTCATCTTCGGGCAAATCCTTAAGCGAAGGATCTCCTGCAATTTTCGAATCAAGCTCCGCCTGCCCCGCAGCGAGAGCCTCTTTTGTGTAAGACTCACCCTCAACGTGATACATCAGGGTGCTGGAAATCATCATCACAGAAAAAAGCGCGATCAAATAAATCTTTAGATTCGACATGATCGGGTTTTTATTCCGCTGCTCCGCAGTGAGTTGCTGCATCGCAAACTTCGCCATTTTTAAAACCCGTAGCACTCGGACAACCCGCAGCAAACGGAACACTTTCGCCCCACGAAGCGAGGAGAGGTTCATCAACATTAAGTAAGATGGAACGATGGAAATCAGGTCCACGAGTCCCCAGAAACTAAAGAAGTACTTTACTCGGTTAGCCGAGAAAAACAGGCTTCCGAGGTAATCAAGCGTAAAAAAGCCCACGGCCACCAATTCCAAAGTATCCAACAACGACTTTTGATTCGCCGCAAATGAATCCACCGACTCGAGCGACATCGAGACGCACGAGACAAAAATCCAGAAATTCACAACACCTGCCACCTCAAAAAGCTGGGATGGGTCGGGTCGGTGAACATGACGCGCAAGGCACTCTGTGGGCGCTGTGGGGTCGGATCTGATTCCATATTGTGCAGTAAGGTAAAAGGACGGCCGTTGCGCAGCAACTATCATACCACCCCTTTTTCCCCAACATCACGCCGGCCTGAGAAAGAACCCTTCCTGAAGACCAATCCTGCCGCCCAGTCACATGCCGCCCAATCAGCCACACAGACAGGACGGTTCCACTGCAATAAAATACGAGCTTTCAGCGCGTGCGCGTCCGAGCTCCCCACCCAACCCCGTACGCAGAACACTCCCCAAGGGCGTCAGGAAAGCCCGCGAGACTGCAAAAACGCCAAAAACCGCCGCCAATCAACGCCCACACCCCAGAGTCCTCGGACCCACGCGGATTGTACGCTAGCGAAACAATCCAACCCGCGCGGTCCCTCGAACTCAATCCGTGGTCATTAATTCCAAACCGCTGATGGGGCCGCACCACGCCCGCCCCGGGGGCCAGGATCACTTTCTGTGTTCGGGCTCACAACTCATGTGACCCTTGCATCGCAAGCAATAGTGACGCAAATCTCCCGTCTTCATCCAATGCTCAACAGCGGACTCGCAGTCCTCGCACACCATCGCCTCCTGCTTCGAGTACCGGGTCAGCTTTCCAAACGGCTCTGACCGTGCGACCCAAGTGGTACGGCACTTGTCACATCTCACCGAACCCGTGCTCGTGCGCCCCACCGGATGAGGAGCATGCACGCTCGTGCAGCCCGTGAGACCGACATGCAACACGACACCCGCCGCCACCAAGCGCAGCACCCCTAGCAGGGATCCGCACCCCGCCATAACCCTCCCGGCAGACGCCCCGCGTTCAAACATTCCTGTATTCATAATTTATTTCCGTCTTTGTCGCGGAGATCAACCCGAAGAGTACAACAGTCCGCGCCCTGCGCCCCCACATCCAACTCCACTCAAAATTTTTCAAATCACTTGTGCCCAGCAAGCGCGCACGAAACACACACACCCTGCGCACCCCGCCCGTCTATTCATGCATCAAAGTCAGCCCGCTCACACCCTCACTGATCTCTTCGGTGAAACTGATCCGTTGGTTTTAAAAAACTGATGCGCTCAACGCTTTTTCTTCGGATCCCATCCAAAGCAAAAAACAAATCCAGGTGCACC
>JBILUQ010000346.1:0-3746 GCA_044370935.1 Chthoniobacteraceae bacterium | reverse complement strand
GCTGGCGATGGCTGAGCGTTCCCCGATGCCGCCGGGGCCTTTGTAGCGGGAGCTTGCGCGACGGGCGCAGTCTTCACCGAAATGCGGATCGGATCCGAAACAAAGAAATCGAGAATATCCTTCGTCGCTGAAGCATCTGTGAGGGCCTTAAGCCGCTTCGCTGCATCGGCGAGAGCAAGCTCCGCCTTTTTTTGTTTCTCCGATGCGGTTTTAGCGGCCTTCGCCGCCTCATCCTTCTCCTCTGCTGCGGCAGCAGCAGCTTTTTCTGACTGCAATTTAGCCGCGGCAACAAGAGCGGTGACCTCCTCGCTGATTCGCTTGTGTTCAGCTTCCGCAGCCTTCAAATCATCTTGGTTCGGACGGTGCTTAGTCACGCCAATCCCGTTGAATGTCAGAGTATGATCGCCCGGCGGCGTTTTTAGCGCAGCAAGATCCAAAACAGCCTCCGAATTAGCAGCCTTAATCGGCAGGTCGATCTCCTTGGCACCACCAAAAACCGATCCATACGGCTTCAGCTTGATTGAGGCGCCATTGAACTCGCCGCGCCAAGTGATTCGAAGCGGGATCTTCAAAGTCTCTCCAACATTCGCCTCCCAGCTGTTTTTACCCTCCGCGACGATCGAGGCAGGAGCTTTCTCAAAATCAGTTACAGAAACAGGCACATCAGCCATCAGTCGCGACTTCGGGAGTTCCGTTGGCGCGTAATCCACCGGCCAAAGCACCGAAGCGAGCCGGCATGGACGGGTCAATTGGGTTCCGTTGACTGTCCCCCGTCCCACCATTCTGGCAATCGAAAAGGCTGGTGTCGCGGACTCCGAAGCCGAGATGAAGAGCATCCCCTGCGCTTTGCCGGCGGGGATTTTCAATCCACTGGCAGTCACTCCTGCGGGCAAGTCTTCGATGGTTAAATCAATCTCGCCATCAAACCCATCGCGACGCACGGTCACCACCTCGAAAGCCATGGTTGTTCCAGCCCTTAGAGCAATTGGCTTCGGGATGGTTCCAAAGTCGTTTTGACGCAATCTCTGGTGAGCGGCCCACGCCACCAGAGAAAAGTCCGGTTGCGCCTTTCTGACCAGCAATCGGTAGGCATTCTCGGAATAAGCGCGAGTGTCGCGGTTGAGATCCCGCACCCGCAACCGGTATACACCGTTCTCTTTGACTTCAAACTTGCCGAGCACATCGGGGGATCCTGCCTGGTAGGCCGGCCCCGTGTAGGTGCTCGCCGGGACATAAGTGCCCATTTTCATTGGCGCAGCAATATCATCCAATTCCGCGATGTCCGTGAGCGTCTCGCGTTCTCCGGTTTGAACGACCCGTTGAACCAGAACGGCAGGATCCGTGTTGAGCCCAAGCCGTTCAGACGCCACCTCAACCCACCAAACCTCCCCCTGCTTCGCCTCGAACTCAAAAATATCCAGATCAGCGGCAGAAGCGAAGCTCCCCGAGAGGTCGCATGGAAGAGTGATCCTCTGGGCCTGCGGCGGCTCATTATTCGGCTCTCTCTCGCGAGTTGGAGCCGCCGGCACAAGACCCTCGGGCGGCCAAGAAAACGCGCTCACTCGCGCCGTGGTTTCTTCAAGGGTTACCGGCCCGGAGCCATCCAGCTCCCGCAAAGTCAGACGATAAAAATACTCCGCACCGCCCTGAAAAGTGAGGTCGTGAATCTTGATAACATAGTTCCCATCGGCGGGCGGCGTAAAATCAAGAACCCCGCTGATCCGATTCACCAGCAGGTCGTCCCCTTTCGAATCAGCAATGATCACAACCGGCGCCAGCTTCGAATCAATGCGCGCCGCATTGCAATTTACAATCATCCGCCGGCCCTTGGTTGCTTGAAACGAGTAGAAGTCAACCGCGCGTTTAGTCGTCGCGCCATTACAGATCGAGTTTACCTGCAGAACCAACGCGGCCTCGACCGAATGGTTGGCCGTGGCGCGCGTTACTTCCGGCAAGGCGCCTACTAAAAATGCGCGACCGGCCGAAACCCCAAGCCTTGAACGAAGCCTTGCATCATGCACGCCGACCGGCGCGTCAGGCGGAATGGTCACCCGGAATCGGCTCGGGACCTCCTTTCCATCAGCGTCCAACAATGGCTTCGCGGTAATTTTTGGCGATGAAAACAACAACTCCTGTGGACCGTCGCAATTCTGGTGGGTGACAGTGACATCCACCGTAGTGCCAATCTGCCCTCCCGCTGGAGTCACAGTCAGCAGTCTCGGCGCGGGTAGGGATACCTGCTGTGCAAAAGTAGACACCGAAAGGCAGAGAATTATCAGGCTTGCAGCGGAGGAAGGGGTGGTTGGTCGGTTCATTCGGTTTATTAAGCCGGAGGGAAAGTGTTCAGAAAGAACGGGCTTTAGTTTGTGCCGGAGACGCCCCTCGGTAGCCGCGCGCCTTCTGCCCCACCATCGGCCGAGCCAGAGGCACGATCGGGCTCTAATTCACGGAACGCTGCTCGGGCCAAGGATGTAATAATGTTTAAGTGCACCGAAAGTAAACTACTCAGCTGGGGCCGATTTCTTATAGCATTTTATCTTTGCGGAGCCCGGGTTCAAAGAAGGCGCGCCCGTGAAAAATGCCCGCAACGGTGAAAACATCCGAATCAGTCGCAGTACCGACAAAAAACTGCGTCTTACCGGCAACACCCTCTGATTAACCCGAAGGGATCTTATGGAGGGGGTGAGCAGCCGTATCCTGCAACTCCCAAAGGAGACACCTGACGGGCCACTGCAGTCGTTTAGGAGAAAAGTCAAAACCAACTCTTGGTCCACATGCCACCGACAGAAGTGCAAGGTGTCCTGACAGCACCAAGCGATTTTGGGAAACTGCAAAGCCCGAACTTTGTAGGACCCATCATTGCAGGGGTTGAACTGAGGGGGTGCTCCTACCCGAATACCTCCTCCGCTATCGTGTCACTACGGGGGCATGACCTTGGCGCCGACATGTCACCCGCAGATTGGGCGCCGCGGACAGTGCCTGCGTAACCTCAATCCAGCAACTGGCCCTCCTGCAGCAATACCTCACGCAGTTTTGGATAGTCGACATCCTGGACCGCGATAGCGGCATCAATCGCGAGCGAAGCAGCGGCTCCGGCACTTTGGCCAAGAATCATGAAGACTGGCTCCATCCGCGAAGAACCGAATGCGGGGTGTGTTGATGAGATGACCGTGGGCACCATCAAATTAACGCAATCGCTCTTTTTCGGCCGGATGCACCGGTAACTGATGCGGTACGGTGCGGGGACTGCGTAGTCGAACTGGCCCTCAATTCCGACCATGTCGCCAGTCCAGTTAAGTTGCGCCTCGGTGATTTCCTCAGGTGCCGAAGTGCGAAGATGAGTGATGTGCGCATCTTTAGAGGTCTTGTAAATGATCCGGCGCACGACGTGTGAGTCCATGATGAAACTTCCCAGCCCCACGGAGTCATCGATAGTGACCTTGCCAAGACAGTCGTGTTCAGTAAGGGCATGATCGCCTCGAAGACGGCGACCCTCGCGCACGTACAGCTCGTGGGGCCAGCCGCCAGTTTCAGGAAACTCTGTCGTTGGGAGTCCAAACTCGCTCACGCGACTGCGCAGTTCAGCCGGGATACTCGGATCGTTGGCTAGGAAATAAAGGTAGCCTTTCTGGTAGTTGACATGCGCCTGAAAAATCCGCTCCCGCTCTTCGTAGCCTGCCTCAGTCCATCGAATACTACCTCCGACAAAATCCAAAGACACGGGACCTGCGCTGTTTGAATCGCCC
>JBILUQ010000345.1:0-3767 GCA_044370935.1 Chthoniobacteraceae bacterium | reverse complement strand
CGAGTCCCCGATCGCCCGAAGGATAGCCTCCGGCCAGCTCTCCCCAGGTAAGATATCATCCGGAGCCTTCCAGCACCGTATCCCAGCGGACTGCAGATGCTTTTTAATGGCGGCAGCCGTTCCTGCGTCTTTACTCGAATGACTGATAAAAGCATCAAATGTTTTATTACTCATGACGGAGCGCGAGTTACCTCGACATTAGCCGGGTGAAGTTAAGAATCTGCATCATCACACGATTTACAGCGATATTTAGCGATAAAATCTAAGATATTAGTCTGTTTGCTCAACGGCGTTAGCGTTCCCTAGATAGAAACCAAACTCCAATGCCTTTATGGCATGCAAACATTGAGGTTCCAGTCAAAATGCGATAAGGCTCGAAGCCGCCGCATCCCATGCCCGAATCCACCTCCCTCCTTCTGGAACGCAGCCGACGCGAGCTTCTGGATCTCTCCACGCGTAACCGGCTTTTATCGATCCCGCCCGCCTCTCGGTCCGCCAAGCTGTTGCCCATCGTAGACGAGCGCAGCGAGAAGGTGTTCGACCGCCTTGTTCGAGACTCCAACTCCTTCACTTTTCTCCCCGCCATTTCAGCCTCCCCGGCGCGCACCACCAAAAGTTCGACAGCGGCCGGCAGCGATTCGACTCCCATGTCAGAAGATGACGCGGGCCGCGGCTCCGACGTAGAGGACGACTTCGACATCCCCCTTCCGCCCATCGACGATCGGGAGCTTGACCCGTCCGGCCTACCCAAACGTCAGTCCGACAGCCGCCTTCAAACAGCGCTTCCAGCCGAAAAGCTGCAAATGCGTCTTTTGGGACTCCACCGCGATGCCCGGACGATGCTCGAGGAGCAGGGCGTGAACATTTTGTACCTTGCTCTCGGACAACTCGTATGGTTCGAATCAGAAAAGCCAGATGTTGAGCGGCGCGCCCCGCTGGTGCTGTTACCAGTCAAACTTGAACGCAAAAGCGCAGCAGCCAATTTCTATTTATCCGCACTCGAAGATGACATTCAGGAAAACCTCTCTCTGAGTGCAAAACTCAAAGCGGACTTTGGCATCAATGTCCCGGATTTCCCGGAAGAGGAATCGCTCAATCTAGCCAGTTATTTTGATTCCCTGCACACGGCAATCAAGGATCGCCCCGGATGGAAACTCCTTCCTGACGCGATCACGCTTGGATTTTTTTCCTTCTCAAAATTCCTCATGTTCCGAGACCTCGATCCCGCGAACTGGCCGGAAAAAAAGAACCCAACCGAGCACCCATTGATTGCCGGCCTCCTGAAAGACGGGTTTCAGAGTGCACCGGCTCCGATTCGAGACGACGTGCATCTCGATGAACTCATTCCCGCAGACAAACTCGACCACGTTGTAGACGCCGACAGCTCCCAGACGCTCGCCATCGAAACGGTGCGATCCGGCGCAAGCGCCGTGATCCAAGGCCCTCCGGGTACAGGGAAAAGCCAGTCCATTTCGAACATCATCGCGACCGCGGTCCTTGACGGCAAACGTGTGCTCTTTGTTGCGGAGAAACTCGCCGCACTCGAAGTCGTGAAGCGTCGGCTTGAAAACGCGGGCCTTGGCGACATCTGCCTGGAGCTTCACAGCAACAAGTCAAACAAACGCGCTGTGGTCGCCGAGATCGGACGCACATGGGACCTTGGCAAACCCTTACCAGCAAAACTTGAGTCGACAGTCAGTGACTTGGAAACACACCGCGGAACCTTGAACAAGCACTCCGCCCTGCTTCATTCCATTCGCACCCCGAGCGAGCTCAGCGCCTTCTCAGTACTTGGACACTTGTGCAGCCTCTCATCACGAGCGGAAGCGAAACCCATCATGCTGCCCGGCGCGGAAACCTGGACTCCTGCGAAACGCACCGAACTAAGACGTCTGAGCGTTGAACTGGGCGATCGCCTAAAGCAGGTCGAGGCTCCTTCCAAACATCCGTGGCGCGGGATCTCGTCTGGGACAGTCTTAAGCATCGACCTCCCTGTAATCGCCGACTCGATACGGATCTTCGCCAAAACACTGGAGGACCTTGCCAATGCTGCCGGAACTCTAGCGACGGCGATGAATCGACCGCCTCCATCCACGTTTCATGAGGCACGGACGATCAGTCTCTATGGTCACTACATCACAACCGCGCCACACACCGACAATCTCTCGATTGCGAGCAAAGAGTGGAACGACCTCAAACATGTCTCTGAACTGATCACCATTGGGGAGGCATGGACGCGCAGCCGTCGGGCTGTCACCGCAAAAATCTTCGATTCAGCGTGGACCGAAGATTTTTCGCGTGCGCGTGCGAGTATCAGGACCCACGGCCAATCAATCTTCAGGATCTTTAACGGTGGTTATCGTCGGTCAATCGCCCAGCTTGAATCCGCATGCGCCGACGGACTCCCAAAATCCTACGCGGAACGCTTGTCGCTCCTCGACCAGTTGGTGGAAGCACAGTCAAACCTCCGCGCCCTCAGAGATGCCGATTCCCTCGGGAAAAACTTGTTTGGAACCTTGTGGTTGCAAGAAAACTCCGACTGGAGCCATTTGGCGAAGATCAAAGATTGGGTGCAACTCCAAGCCGAGGCGGGTTTAGACGGGGATTTCCGCTCTTTGTTTTCGAAAACCGCCAAATCCCCCGCGATCGAGACCGCTCAAGGACCGGCAATGGAATCTGTCAGTAAGGCGTCGGAAGCGTCCGTCGGAGCATTCCGCACAATCGCAATCGACGCTCCAAGCGCATTCGGAGTGGCTTCATGGGAAGCCGCACCGCTCGGCGAACTTCGCACTCGGGCCGAAGGCTGGATTCAACACATCAACTCCCTCATTCCCTGGAACCAATATGTCGCCACGGTGCGTCAGGCCCGGGCCCAAGGCCTAGGTCCGATTGTTGACTTATGCGAATCCGCTGGCAGCGCCATCACCTCCGAGGAATTAACCCTCAGCTTTGATCGCGGCTACTACGGTCAGCTCTTACGCGAATTCATGCAGTCTACCCCTTCCCTTGCACAGTTCGAAGGAGGCAGGCACGAGCAAATCATCGAGGAGTTCAAGTCTCTCGACACAGATCGAATCGAACTTTCAAAGCACCGTATTTTACGGGCGCACCACGAACGGATGCCCCATGCTACGGGAATTGGACCGGCCGGTATTCTTCAGGGCGAGCTGCAACGCAAGCGAGGCCACCTCCCGGTGCGCCAATTGCTCAGGAGCGCGGCCCCACTCATCCAGGCGATCAAGCCGGTTTTCATGATGAGTCCCCTTTCCGTCGCTCAGTTTCTTGAACCCGGTGCGATCGAGTTTGATCTTCTCGTGATCGATGAAGCCAGCCAGGTACAGCCAGTTGACGCGTTCGGTGCCATTGCACGGTGCAGGCAGATTGTGGTTGTTGGAGACAGCCGGCAACTGCCCCCAACTCAATTTTTTGCACGTATGACATCCGATTCGCCCGACACGCTTGACGACCTCGTCTCGGAATCCGAGCCGTCGGTGGCAGCACGCGACGTGGAAAGCGTACTGGGACTTTGCTGCGCCCGCGGTCTCCCGCAAACCATGCTCAGATGGCACTACCGCAGTCGGCATCACTCGCTGATTGCGATATCGAATGAGTCTTTTTACGACCGGCGCCTCTTTATCGTGCCGAGCCCCATTCAAAGCAATCCCGATCTTGGGCTGCGCTTTCACCACGTGCACAACGGGACGTTTGACCGGGGCGGGACCGCCACGAACCGTGAAGAGGCAAAGTTGATCGCACAAGCCGTCATC
>JBILUQ010000344.1:0-3780 GCA_044370935.1 Chthoniobacteraceae bacterium | reverse complement strand
TCAATGGTTGAATTGCGGCGGAGCTGGTCCCGCGTCACCCACCAGATGGCGAGGTTGCGGGACAATCCTGTTTGTGCGGACCAGGAGGCTGCCGCGCGCTTGGATTGGGCGGATCCGGGAATGAATCCGAAGGTGCCGTTTTCAATCGAGATCACCGCTGACTACAGCGTGAAGCCGCCGATGGCAATTTTGCGCGAGCAGGGCGTGAACGGCGAGGTTGAGATGGCCGCCGCGTTTTCACGCGCGGGATTCAGGGCGGTGGATGTGCACATGACCGACATTCTCTCCGGTCGCGTCTCGCTTTCGGATTTCCGTGGGTTGGTTGCGTGCGGGGGGTTCAGCTACGGTGATGTGCTTGGAGCGGGAGAAGGATGGGCCAAGAGCATTCTCTTCAATCCGCGCGCACGCTCCGAGTTTGAATCCTTCTTTAAGCGCACTGACACGTTTGCTCTGGGGATTTGCAACGGCTGCCAGATGATGAGCAATCTTCACTCAATTATTCCCGGCGCTGATGCTTGGCCGCGTTTCGTGCAGAACAAAAGCGAGCGCTTCGAGGCCCGGTTTGCCTCGGTTAGAATAGAAAACAGTCCTAGCGTTCTATTCTCCGGCATGCAGGGAGGAGTTCTTCCTATCGCCGTGGCGCACGGCGAGGGGTTTGCCGAGTTCGGGGATCAATCCGCGCTGGACGCATGCGAAGCCAGTGGGTTGGTTTCCGCTCGTTTTGTAGATCACCACGATCGTCCAACGGAGGAGTATCCCCTGAACCCGAACGGCTCCCCAAACGGGATCACGGCGTTGACGACGTGTGACGGCCGGGTGACCATCATGATGCCCCATCCTGAACGGGTATTCCGTACCGTGCAGCACAGCTGGGCGCCTGAAGGCTGGGGCGAGGATGGCCCGTGGCTGCGGATGTTCAGGAACGCGAGGGCCTGGCTCGGTTAGCCCGCGCTCGTTGTTCGAGGCTTTGTCAGCCAGCTCTTGCGCGGGGCGTTTAGGTAAAAATCAGAGGTGGCGAAAAACATGTCACGGGCGTAGGTGGATCCAAAGGGTTCGCGCGCCGGCATCCGGTGGAAAGTCAGGCAGCGCCCCCGTGCGCAGGAACTGACCGTTGAGGCGGCGAGATTTGAGTGCAAAGCGGCTCATTGACTCGAGGTCTGATGTGCGCACGCGCGTGCAGTTCGTAGACAGAAGAATCCGCGCGCTGGGTGTCGCCAGATCCAGCGCAAGCAGCAGCAGCTTCTCCAAGTCGTTTTCCGCGTTGAACCTTCGTCCCTTGTTGCCACGCGAAAAAGTGGGGGGATCCAACACGATGGCGTCGAATCGTTCTTTTCGCTGGATGAGCTTTGGCATGACGTCCAGCACGTCGTCAGCCACGAATCGATGGCCGGCGGGGGACAAGCCGTTGAGGCGGAAGTTTTCGGCTCCGCGGTCGATCGATTTCTTTGAAAGATCCACCGAAACCGTTTCAGCCCCCCCGAGTGCTGCGCACACCGAGAAGGAGCAGGTGTAGGCGAAGGTGTTCAGCAAACGCTTTGGCTTCCACCCGCGCAGCAAACCGCGGTTTGCCCTTTGGTCCAGAAATAGTCCGACGGCGTAGCCCGCAGAAAAGTCGATGCTGTACCGAACGCCGTTCTCAACCACCTCGGTTTCGGGTGGAAGGTCTGGGTTGCCTCGGAGCAGGGCGGGGATGGATCGTTCGGCGTTCTGCCGCGGGAGATGGCGGGTGAAAATTCGGTATTCCTCCGCACCGCCGAGCCTTTCTGAGGAAAACTGCCGCCAGTGCGAGTCCAGAGATTCTAGGGCGGTCTCTGTCTGGTGATTTAACAAAATATTGTTTCCGAGCCTTTCGCTCCATCCTTGGGCGAGGCTGCAAATCCGGTGGGCATTTGTCTCTTCATTTGCAAATTGTTGCCAATGAGTAGGTGAAATCGCGTGGATGGGCGCTTCATGGATGGGTTGTTCGGAAACCATGGGATTGTTTGGTATGAGCCGTTGCAGGAGTCGGGAAATTGAATTAGAAAGAGGGGATGATATCTAACTTTATGCGGCTCATTTATCCTGCACTCGTAAGCAGTTGTCTTGTAGCGGCGGCGGCACCCGCCCTAGCCCAAGGAGACGACGATGGTTCTAGAATGTTCCTGAACCTATATAGTACCTATCAAAAAGCCGAGGCGCTTGAGAAGCGTGGAGAGAATGTGAAAGCATTGGCGCTGTTTCAGGAGGTTGCCAAGGCCTGCGGCCAGATCAGCGCACAGTATCCCTCATGGAGTCCGCAGGTTGTCAAATTCCGCTCCCAGCAAACCGCCCGGGCCATTGAGCGCATTCAGGCGCTTTCCAGCGCAGGCGACTCCAGTTCGGCCTCTTCCGGTTCGAAGCCTCCGGGCCGCACGCCTTTGCCGCCTCCGCCGAGTTTGCCAGACTTTTCGCCCGCACCTGCTCCCAAGCAAAGTGCTTCTGAGACGGGCACGGTCAAACCGCCCGCCGCGCCTTCATCTTCGACGGCCTCGGAGCGCCCTGCTTCTCCGACCATTCCGCAGTTGCCCCAACGATCCGGCGTGCCCGTGGCTCCAAGTGATCCCTTTGCGGATATTCAGGGAAAGCTCGGGCAGCTTCAAACCGACCTTCAGTTTGCCTTGGACGAAGCCCAGCGTTTGCGGAAAGAAAAAAGTGAACTGGCAAAGGAGCTGGCTGAGACGGAGAAAGCGCGAGACAGGGCGGAGGGGGCGATCCGGCTTCTCGAACAGCGCTCGGATGTGGCCGAACGCGCACTGCTTCAGGCTCGCGAGGACAAGTTGCGGGCTGAGGAAAACATGGTGGCGATGACCAAGGAACAGGAGGTGATCCGCTCCAAAATGAAAGACCTCCAAGCGGAGCGCGATGCGGCTCAGGAATTGAAGCTGCGCGCCGAAGGACGACTGGCGCAGACGCAGGGCCGCGAAGCGACGGCAGAGACTGATCGCGACAACGCAAACAAACAGGTGGCTGAATTAGGAAAGAAGATAGCCGGCCTGCAAGGCGACCTCGAAAAGGCGGCCAAATCCCAATCCACCGTTCAAGAGCAGCTGAACAAGGCGGTCGCGGAGCGTGATGCAGCAAAGGCTGCGACCCTCGCTGCGGCAAAGGATCGCGATGCGGCGAAGGAATCAGCCAAAGAGGCTGAGCGCGCATCTGCCAAGGCCAAGGCCGAGGCCGAGACCGCAAAGTCCGTCGTTACCAAGGCGAACACCGAAAGGGACGATGCGTTGGCGCTTGCCGCTAAGTTGAAGACGGCGAGGGGTGTGGTTGAAAAGTTGGAGTCTGAAAACAAGGAGGCTGCGGCGAAACTCGCGAAGGCGCAGGAGCAGATCAACGAGGCCCGTAAGAACTCGACGAATTCAGACGAAACGGTGAAGGCCCTTAAAACCGAGGTTTCCTCCGTTCGCAAGCAAATGGAGGACGCTCAAAAGAAAGTCGAGTCGGCAGAGAAGAGCGTGACGGACATCCAGTCGAAACTGGACGTCGCACTGAAGGAAACCGTTGGAGTGCGCGGGGAGTTGAATCAAGCGAAGACTGAGGTTGCGCAGGCCAAAACAGACGCCACCCAGGCAACGGCCGATCGCGATCGAGAACATGAGGAGAAGGAACTGTTGCAGGGCATTCTGGCGCGTTCACTGCAGACTCAGGCGAAAAGAGACAAGAGCTCGAAGGATCTTGTGGCGGAGGTTTCGCGTTTGAAGGTCAGCTCCGACGCGCTCATCAAGCAAATCGGTATGCTTGGTGAGCCGGTTCTGCAGCTCT
>JBILUQ010000343.1:0-3785 GCA_044370935.1 Chthoniobacteraceae bacterium | reverse complement strand
GGCCTGGAATACCCTGCCACGTACGCTTGGCGAGGTCGACGGTGACAGGTTCAGCAGCGTGCAGCGCAGCCAGCGGTGCGAGCAGGATGGCGGTGATGAGTGAGAGCGCGGGCTTCATGCCTAGTTTTTGAGGGTGAGCTTCCCAAAGCGAATTGAGCGGCGACCCCTCTTTTCGTCACCGCTGTCCCATACCGCGCGGAACTCGCCGGGTGCTGTTTCGATCAGCGTGGGATAGGAGTTGTGGATGCCAGCGTCGAAAAACGTGCACTCGTCGCTCCATGCGCCTTTCGCGGGCTTTGACTTGTATCGCAGCGCCATGCGGCTCCATGCGGGGCCGTCGTTGTAAACGTAGAGTTGTGTTCCGGTGTGCGACTGTCCGAACCAGCCTTCCGATACAGTGTTCCAAAGTTCCGGTTCCTCCTCGGCAATGCTCCATGTCATGCCGCCATCGATGCTTGCGCTGGACCAGGCGCGTGGCGGATTGAGCGCGCCGCCCTCCGCACGGCTCTCAGCGGTCCGCATGACCATCTTGAGGTGCTGCTGCTCGTTTAGCACGGCGATCTGGCCTTCGTGCAGGAAGATTTTTCCGGGCTCCGGCTGCGGCACATAACCACCGAGGCTCCAATCTAGAAGGCTGGTGCTTCGCAGCACAAACTGCTCGCGCTGGCCGAGCGGATCGGCACGCTTCGTGTTGCGATGCGCGGGCAAGAGATAAACAGGCTGGCCGTCCTCGATGACACGCTGGATTTCACCCAGGATGACAAGCGGTCCGGTGTAATGCATGGCGAGTTCCACGGGATTCCACGAGCGGCCACCATCACCGCTATAGGCAGCAGCGAGATGCGAGTCCTCGCTGTCGGGATAGTTCAACGGGCAGCGCATGGCAAAGCACCACAGCACCCCCTGCCCCGGCGGCCGATAGAGCACCGCATTGCAATAAGCGAACTGGATCGCGCCATGCCGCTGTTCGTGATTGAATATCGTGCTTGGAATACTCCACGAATCGCCGTCGTTGGAGGAAACGACGGCATCGATGCTGCCCATGTCCCCCTTGCCCGCGATGCCTTTTTGATAAGCCACGACAAGGTGCTTCTCCTTCCACAAGGCGATGCTCGGCTGGCCAAGCAGGGAGGCGCGCGGTTCTTGGTCGGCGGTACGGACAACGCGTATGTCGCGGACATCACCTGTTGTGGTGGTGTTGGTGGTTTGGTCTTTGGCGTGCGTCGCTGCAGACAGCGCGAGCAACAAGGCCGTGAGGAGTGCGCAGGGGTGTTTCATATCGCCACAGGAAAGATGACACCAAAAGGGACCTCGTTGGACATACTCAGGGTTGGTTGCAATACAATGTTTGATTTGGCATAAGGACCCTACTGCCGCAGCAAACGCGTTGAACATTCCTTTTACAACGCCGCCCCTCAAAAGACCGCGACTTTAACCTCTGCCGCATAGCCTGAAGCCCGATTTCGCATATGACCACCATGACCACCACCGAACTGCGCCGACTCTCCGAGCTACGCTCCGTGCTGGAAGGCTTCGCCGCCCGCCATGCCGCGACGCACGCCACCGCCTCACCCGCAAAACTCAAACAGCTGCGCTCCACATTAAAACGGCTCACCAATGCGTTGCTTGCCAGCAACTACAGCGCCTTTCGTCACGCGGACCTTGAACTCCACGAAACCATCGTCAATCTCGCCAACATCCCCTTGCTCAGGGAAACCTGGCGCGCGGTCTGGGACAATCTTGGGGCGCTGCACAAGCGGGGTTTTGACGACTGCTTCCCCGATCCCCGCACCATCGCGGAAGAGCACGAGCACCTCGTCGAAACCATTGCCCTCGGCGATCCCGCTGCCGCCGAGGACGCAGCGCGCACCCACATCGAGGCCGTGTGGTTCGGCCTCGCCGAGCAAGGCAATTTCACCACCGAACCCGAAGGCGATCCACTCAAGCGAGCCGTCGCGCATCTCGTCTTCCGGTTGCACTGCCCGCTAAAGCTCACTCACGTCGCCAGCAAAATCGCGTTAACCAGCCCCGGAAATCTTTCCCGTCTGTTCCGTAAAAATTACGGACTCAGCTTCCAAGCCTACCTGCAAAGACTGCGCTTGGAAAAGGCCGCCAAACTTCTGCGCTCCACCCGGCTTCCGATCGTCCGCATCGCCAAACGCGTCGGCTACCGCGACGTCTCCCGCTTTGGGCAGCATTTCAAGCGCCTGTTTAAAGCGACGCCAGCCGCGTATCGGGTGGCAGAACCACGCTGAGGGATTCTGCGGCGCACACGCCTATTTTAAGCCACTAACTTTAAACAGGTGGTTTTCACCGCGAATAAAAAGCGCGCCATCGATGACAGCGGGGGAAGCGAGCGTCTTCTCTCCAAGCTCATTGGTCGCCAGCAATTCGTAAACGCTCGAAGCCTTCACAACAAACATCGCACCGGATTCGTTTTGAAAATAAATCCTTCCCTCGGCGGTCACAGGCGAGGCGGAGAAATTTCCAGCGAGTCTTTCGCTCCATTTCACCTCGCCACTGTGAACATCAACACAGGAGGCAATCCCCGCGTCGGAAACGCAAAACAACAGATCATTCACCACCAGAACCGACGGGGTATGCGGGGCGCCTTTCTTAAGGTTCCAAACAATGTGATTCTCGGTGGCATCGCCCTTCGCGCCCTCGGGCCGAATTTAGCGCGCCCCGCGACGATACCGCGCGCGCGAGCTGCGGAAACGGGGCAAAAGCGAATTCCTATCATTTTGTCTGTCTCCATGATTTGCTTTTGCAGATCGTAGAGCTCAAGACGGCTGCCGTCGGGGTTCATCAGCAATTTCCACGGGCCCTCGCGCATGGCCAAGTGCGGACTGAACTGCAACGGGTAACCGATCTGCCGGCCGCGGTATTCCCAGAGCAACGCCTTTTTTCGCGAGAAGGGTTGCCCCTGCAACGCCGCGCTCAAATCCTCTCCGTCGCCTTTGAATTCCGGCGGCAGCGCCACCTTCGCCAGACCCAGCAGGCTTGGCAGCAGGTCCACTCCGCTGACTGGCAGTTCGCGATCCACGGTGCCACGGGGGATGCCGCCCTTCGGCCAAGAGATGAGGAAGGGCACTCGGATGCCCCCGTCGTAAAGGCTCCGTTTTTGCCCGCGGAAGACTCCCGGCGAGCCGACACCACTGTGCATCGCCTTCGCGACGTGGATGGATTCAGGCCCGTTGTCGCTGCTGAAGACTAGGATGGTGTTCTCGTAAGTCCCCATCTCCTTGAGCTTCGAGATGAGGCGCCCAATCTGTGTGTCCATCTCGGTGACCGACGGGTAATACATCTCCTGCGGCGTGCTGGTATCGCCCCCAACCCCCTTCCGTAACGCGGCATCGTGCAGTTTCCCGTTGCTCCTGAATTGCTTGTAGCCGTCGCGCTGCTCCCTGGATGGGCTGAGAGACGCGTGGGGCACCATAAACCAGATGTTCATGAAGACAGGCTCCTGCTTGTGCCGCTCCAGAAAGTCGAGGCTGGCGTTCATGATCCACTCGCTGGAACGCGCGTTCTTGCCCTCGCCCCGGGGGAGTTTCTTTTCCAACTCCTCGAAGTTCGGCCCGGTGGCCACGTGCGCGCGCGATTCGTCAAAGCCGTACTGGCTGATCGCCGGAGCCTTAGGGTCGGTGATGGCGTCCAGATGCCACTTGCCGAAATGGCCGGTCGCGTAGCCCTCCTGTTTGAGGGTGCGGGCCATGTTGGGCACGGCGGGATCGACAAACTGCACGTTGCCTTTCCCTTTTTCTTCAGAGTCCTCGCCCAGCGCG
>JBILUQ010000342.1:0-3796 GCA_044370935.1 Chthoniobacteraceae bacterium | reverse complement strand
TTGCTGACGCACGGAATCAACGACCCACGCGTCGAACCCTGGATGTCGGCCAAGACCACCGCGCGACTGCAAGCAGCCTCGGTGAGTGGCAAGCCGGTACTGTTTCGCGTCGACTACCAGGCCGGCCACGGCATCGGCTCGACGCGCAGTCAACGGCACGCCGAGCAAGCCGACACCTGGGCCTTCATGCTCTGGCAATTCGGCGCGCCGGCGTTTCAGCCGAAATAGTTCGTGCCGCCGAACGAGTCGGTGTGAGCACAGTGCCCTGCTGAAGGGCCTCTGCGCCAAGGTTAACGGACTGCCGCCCCGGCCTTGACCTTGTAGGTCTTGATGAAATCAGCCCAACGCGTCTTGGGTGCCGATGTCACGACAAAATGCTTGAACACGGTCTCGGCCATCAGTTGCTGTCCTTCCCTGTTGGGATGAATCTTGTCGGCGAGATAGGAGCTTGGATCCCGCTTATTGAGATCCAATGCAGCGCACCAGCTGTTGCAGATGTCCACAGCCTCGAGGTTGCTTCGCACGGCAAGATCAATCATCGAGGTCGTTTTCCAAAATGCATCCTAAGTACGCCTCACCCGCCGGATAATGCTTAGGCCGCTTCCGTCCCATGAAACCATCCTCACTTTCGCGCCGTCATTTTTTGCGGAGCACCGCGGGTTCCCTCATCGCATTGCCCTTCCTTCCCTCTTTGGGTTTCCGCGCTTTCGCGCAGGAAAAATCGACCACGCCTCCAAAACGATTGGTATTTCTAGGATTCGGCTATGGCGTCACGAATGAAACGTGGTTTCCGGACCTCACACAAACCGGAGCCGATTACACCCTGCCTCCGGGTCTGGCCCCGCTGGAACGCCACCAGAAAGACTTCACAGTCGTCCAAGGGTGCACGAACAAATTTGCCAATGAGGCGCATTGGGGCAGCACATTCTGGCTTACCGGCGCCAACCGTTACGCGGAGCCGGGCCAGAGTTTTCACAACTCCATCTCTGCGGATCAAGTGGCCGCAGGCCTTCTTGGGAACGACACGCGTTACGCATCCATTCAACTCAATACCCCGGACGTCCAAAATTCGGGCCACGGACCGGGGCTCTCGCTTGCCTGGGATCAGCGAGGCAAACCCGTGGCTGGTCTTGATAATCCTGTAGTCGCCTATCACCGCCTGTTCTCCGACGACACGCTCCCCCTCGAACAATGCCAGGCCGCCCTCAAGCAAAAACGCAGCGTACTCGATACCGTCCTTGAAGACGCCCGACGCGTCCAACGGGGACTGAACAATTCTGATACTGACAAACTGGACGAGTATTTCCAAAGCATCCGCGATATCGAAACACGTTTAGGCAAAGACGAGCAGTGGCTGACGGTTCCGAAAGCAAAAGCGCCGATGCCAGAGCCCAAACCAGGACTCGCGGGCCGTGAGGAAATTAAAGTGATGTACGATCTGATTGTGGCTGCACTTCAAACCGACGCCACGCGAGTAATCACCTACCGCCAGCCCGTTCAGACCCTGCTGGCAAGCCTCGGGTCCAAAGTCGCGTCCCACGACATGAGCCACTACACACCCGGGGAGCGAACAGAGGCGTCGCAAAAACGGGACGCCGCCCAGAGCGAACTGTTGGCCGGACTTCTTGATAAACTCAAGGCGGTTAAAGAGGCGGATGGATCTTCTTTATTCGACCACAGCTGCGTCGCCTACGGCAGCAACATTCGCTCAATCCATTATCTGGATAACTGCCCAACCGTCCTTGCCGGGGGCGCCGCTCGCCTAAAGCTCGGACAACACATCGTGCTGCCCAAAAACACGCCCCTCGCCAATGTCTGGCTCACGTTACTACGCGGCATCGGAGTCCCGGCAGAACGCCACGGCGACAGCACCGGAGTAGCGAAGGAACTACTCGCCTAAGACCTCCACTCCCGATCCACCCAGACGATGAAACACGCTTCTTGGTTTGCCGCATTTTTTCTGGCAGCCACAACGGCTTTTCCTGCGGACGAAGCAGTCGTTCCAGAAAAACACCGTCAGTTTTTCGAGAGTTACTGCACCGAGTGTCACAACGCCGATAAACAGAAAGGAAAACTGCGCCTCGACAACGTTTCGCTAAAACTCGACTCCGTAGAAAGCGCCGAGCGTTGGCAGAAAATTCTAAACCAGATCAATTCCGGCGAAATGCCTCCGGATGACTCAAAACAACCGGAGAAAGGTGCAAAAACTGAATTCCTCGACTCCGTTGCCAACACTCTCGTGGTCGCCCGGAAAACACTCAGCGATCAACACGGCAACATCACAATGCGCCGCCTCAACCAGCGGGAATACAAAAACACGATTCGCGAATTACTCGGCGTGGAAGTCGATGTTCATGATCTGCCAAAAGACGGTGGATCCGGAGCCTTCGACACGGTGGGGGCGGCACTTTTTATGTCATCAGATCAGTTCGAACAGTACCTGACACTGGGACGCCGAGCAATCGATGATAGCTTTGCACATGCAGTCGGGGTGCCCGCGCAATCAAAGGAATCGCCCCCCAGTACGATCACCGAACGCCGCGAGGTCGAGCTACACGCCAACGCAAAGGTAGGTGGCACCTACAAAGGCTATTACAAAGGATCGTACAGTGTGGCAAAAGCCTACCTCGACAGCGACCGGAGCAAGCCGCCCAGCGCTTTTGGCAAAGGCGTCGTCGATGAAACGTCAGCAAAGTTTTATGTGAGAATCTTCGGCGAATACGGGCCGTCCTTTGAGCGCTATCTAAACGATCCTCTCACGCAGGAAGGTGCGTACCTCACCATTTGGAACGTCAACGCCGAGGAGGCAATTACTCTACCTCCTAATCAACCTTCGGGATGGCTCAAAACAAAACATGCAGTCGAAAAAGTTGAGCCTGGCAGATACAAATTGCGCTTCCGAATCGGTGCCGTGAAAGGTACGCCGCAAGAAAGGCACTTTGTCGACCTCGGAAGCCGAACCTCTGGAACAGAGAATTTCAGCTTGATGCACACCTTTCAGGTAAGCGGAACAACCGATGAACCACAGATCATTGAGGTGCCGGTGAACATCACTGGGAATGGACCGCGCACTTTTGTGCTGCGTGAAAAACGTGATGTGAAGCTCGATCTTGAAATCTTCGACGCGGCGCGCAAGGTCAATGGTGTCGGAGCTGAACCGGCGCTTTGGATTGATTGGGTGGAATGGGAAGGGCCACTCGCGGAGCCGAAACCTCCGGCCATTCTCGAGTTGTTCGTGGCTCTCAATACGGTAACGCCAGAGACTCAGACGGCGCGAGTCCTACTCGAACGCTTCGCCGTGCGCGCCTTTCGTGATCTCAAGCCAGAACCAGCCTACATGGATCGGCTCGTTGAGTTGTTTCAGGTCCGGCGCGAGGCTGGTGACTCGTTTCACGATGCGCTGAAAGAGCCACTGAGCGTCGTCCTAGCCTCTCCGGGGTTCCTGTACCTAGCCGAACCGAGTTCGGGCCCAACCCGTCGCCATCTCACACAACGTGAATTCGCAACCCGTCTCGCTTATTTCATCTGGAGCGCTCCACCGGATGCGGAGTTACTGGCCCTCAGCCAAAAGGGAGACCTGGCTAAGCCCGAGATCCTCTCGAAACAACTCGACCGGCTGATAGAAGACCCACGGAGCTCAGCTTTTGTGAACGCCTTTGTTCACCAGTGGCTCGGTCTGGACCGTCTCGACTTCTTCCAGTTTGATACGAAAGTACACCGCACTTTTGACGAGGGCACAAAAGCTGCCGCCCGCACGGAGGTACTCGAGACCTTTGCGTCTCTTCTGCAAAACCGT
>JBILUQ010000085.1:0-13668 GCA_044370935.1 Chthoniobacteraceae bacterium | reverse complement strand
GGGAGGACAAGTCACGCAAGTTAGCTTCGAGTTCTCTCTCCTTCGAATCCAGTTCGCGCTGCTTGGACTCAAACTCAGTCTTGGCAGAGTCGAGCTGTTGCTTCGCTGAATCAATTTCTTTCCGGGTAGTCTCTATCTGCGTTTTTTGGAGTTCAATCGCTTGTTGCTCCGCAGAATCGCCTTTTTTTTGTCCCTCAATAATCTTCTCTCGTTCTGATTTCAGGTCAGCAATTGTTTTCTGTGAGAGATCGTATTCCTTCTGAAGTTTCTCCAGTTCAGCGGTTGCTTGCGCATGCTTCTGGCGAAGAGTGGAGAGCTCGTTCTCGAGGCCCGTGATCTTGTCGGTCAGATCCTTCGCCTTCGATGAAATTTCTGTCGGCTCGGCGGGTATGAGTGACGCTCGACCGGAGCGGATTTCCTCAAGTTGCGTGAGTGCCTCCTCACGAGCTTTTTCAAGAACTACACGTTCCTGTTTGAGCTGGGAAATACGGCTCTGGAGCTCCGTTGGATTCGCCGGTGTCGACGCTGCTGCGTTCGGTGCGGTTACGGTCACCTGCTCGGGCTCAACGGGCGTAGCAACCTTGGCCTCGAGCTGAGCGTTCTTTTCCTTCAGCGAGTCTCTTTCTCCGAGCAGTGTACGGATTCTTTTGCGGTAGGATTCGATATCCGCTTCGAGCTGCGCGACGGCTCGGCTTTCCCAGTCACTGCTTTCAGTGGCCGGTTGAGAGTCGGCTGGATGCTGGCTCGTGGCGCTGCTGCTGGTCGACTCGTCCTTCGAAGCCTTGTCTGCGGCGATTAATTGCCTTTCAGCTTTAAGGCGTGCTTCCCTCTCGCGTCCCAGTTCCTGAGCACTGGCGCGTTGCATCCCTTCTAGCGCGCTTAACCGTTTTTGAAGTTTTTCAACCAGTGACTGCTCGCTTTCTACTTCTGTGCTCTCTTCAGAGATTTCAGGTGACGAGGTGGCAGTGGGGGGCTCCGCGGATGGAGTTGCGGCGCTCGAAGTTGGTGCGGAACTCTGGGCGTCCTCACCGACGCCCTCACCGGCGCCCACATGGAGACCTTCCTGCGGTTTTTCCACGGGCTCAGGAGCGGGCTCCTCTGCAGGCGCGAATCTCCGAGTCTCCATCGCTTCGGCGGGAGCCGGAGGTGGGAGCATGGATTTCTTCTTTGATAGAAGTTTAATGAGCTTTTGATACGGCAGTCGGATGGGGACCGAGCTGTTCGCAAATTCATCACTTTTGAAGATGTCCGGCAGCTGGGAGTAAATCTCGGAGAGCGGGATGGTTGTTTCTCCGGAATTGATCCTCGATTCCAGCGCGCTTCGCTCAAAGATGAGGGACAGCAGAGTGTTGTGCGGGCCGGCTTTAAGTGTGTTTGCTGGGATTCTGTGAAGGAAGTCGCCTAGTTCTAGGGAAAGCGTCCCAGCGGTGTGGGCCTCGGGCGTCTTCTGGCCATCTAGCTCATCTGTAGGCTGATCTTCTGTGCGGTCCACGTTCATGATTGGGATGGTCAGAGCAAATTAACAAAGTTGAGTAACCTTAAAGGTCCAACATTTAATGTGAAAAGGAAAGCTTTCCAGCGCGAGCCAGTTTTGAGACGCCTTTCGCGCTCCGTAATGCCTTAAAAAGGTTGATTTTAAAATACTGATTTTCAGTGCTTAGGGTCTGATGTTTAGAGTCAAAAAGCCAGCGAGAGCCGGTGAGGTTAGGAAAAGTAAGCCTCAGCTTGTCAGGCTAATGTTTCAGCCATCAGTGCAACTAGGCAGAAAGTGCCTGTGGTTGTATTAGTTCTGGTTGATAAAAGGGGTGTATTCCGCGGCCAAGCGCTTTGGAAGCACCGCCTTTATGTTCACAAAGTCATCCGCATATTCGATGTGCAGGACTTTTGCGCTCCTGTGCAGCCTCGCAAGCTTTTCCCCGAGACCGACTGGGATCTGCAGGTTGCAGACTCGGGAGTCGCCCGATGTTTCCTCGGCCATGTGCTCTAGCAACCCTTCCATGCCTTCGCCCGAATGTACCGAAACAAAGTGAGCGTCAGGAAACTGCCGGCGCAGAGGCTCCAAGCCAGACCTGGGATCTACTTTGTCTATTTTATTGAAAACAAGAATCATCCTTTTTTCCTCGGCCCCCAGATCTGCCAGAACTTTCATAGTGGTGGCGTGGAAAGTGAGCACTTCAGGTTGGCTGGCGTCCATCACGTGGATTAGGAAGTCAGAGAGTACCGATTCCTCCAAAGTCGCCCTGAATGATTCCACCAAACGGTGGGGGAGACGCCTCACGAATCCAACTGTATCCGTCAGCAGAAGGGGTTGGTTATTGGGCAAAGACACCTTCCGAGTCGTTGTGTCCAGCGTTGCGAAAAGCTTGTCTTCAATCAAAACATCCGCCCCCGTTAGCTTTCGCAGAAGCGAAGACTTCCCAGCGTTTGTGTAGCCGACGATCGCCGCGTTCGGGACCGGGGTCCTTTTGCGGTCTTTTCGCTGCGTTGAGCGAGCTGAGCGGACTTTTTCCAACTCCACCTTCAATCGTCCGATCGCGACGCGAATTCTACGTTTGTCCTGCTCGAGCTGGGACTCGCCCTCTCCCTTCGCTCCGATCCCGCCGCCTTGACGCACAAGGTGGCCCCACGCGCGGGTGAGTCGAGGCAGAGCGTACTCGAGGCGCGCCAGTTCGATTTGCAGCCGCGCCTCGTGGGTTTGAGCGCGTTGAGCAAAAATGTCTAGGATGACTTCCTGACGGTCCAGTACCGCCACCTTTGTGAGGGCCTCCCAATTCCGCTGTTGGCTTGGAGTCAGTTCATTATCGAAGATTAGCGCGTCGACGCCTTCCGCTTGGATCCGTTTTGTAATCTCATCTGCTTTCCCTGTGCCAAGCAGGTAACGGGCGTGCATCTCGCGCATCGGCACGAGCATCGTGTCGCTGATGGGCACGCCGAGCGTTTCCACTAAGTCCTCCAACTCCGAGAGGAGGCTCTGCGCTGTCTCTTTGCAGCCTTTCAACTCGTAAGCACTGATGAGCAACGCTTTCTCGACCATCTTGCCCCGCGGATTGATTTCAATCATTCACGGATGCGCCACGTGGCGTCTTTTTCGAGTTAAAGCGGATGGGTAAAGTGTGCAAGAAGCAGAGGCGTGTTGACCTTTTGTAGGATCGACCGGATTCAATCCGGCTGCCAGATTTTATTTTGGAGTGCGCGGCCGAGCGCTAAGGCTTTGGTGCTGCCGTTGTGCTTGGTGAATTGGCGCCCTCAAAAAGACTTTTGAATCTCCCGTACCCCTCCTTCTCCAAGTCACTCACCGCAATAAAACGTAGAGACGCAGAGTTGATGCAGTAACGCATCCCGGTTGGGCGTGGGCCATCAGGAAACAAGTGGCCGAGGTGGGCACCGCTTTTCTTGGAAATGACCTCTACTCGAACCATTCCATGGCTCTTGTCCTCCTTCTCAATGAGGGCGCTTTTCTCCACCGGTTGAAAAAAGCTTGGCCATCCCGACCCTGAATCAAATTTGTGATTCGAAGCAAACAGGGCTTCGCCGTCAATCACATCGACGTACAGCCCAGGCGCGTGGTTGTCCCAGTAGGCATTTCGAAACGGTGGTTCGGTTGCCGCGTTGCATGTGACTTCGAACTGCATCGGCGACAGCTTCTTTTTGAGTTCGTCTTTGTTCACGGATTTTGAGTTTTTTGTTTCGGATGGCGAGTTTGTGGCGGATTGCTTCGCCGCCGGATTTGAGGGTTCTGCTGCGCAAATCCGATATTCAAATCCGAGGGGCAGGGCGGCCAGCGCCAACAGCCCGGCAAGAATTCTCGAGGCGGATGACGTTGAAACTGTGTGGAATTTTGAGGAGGGGAACATGGTTGGGGGCAATTAAGAACTCGGAGAATAGCATTCAGCTCGAACAACTCCAAGTGCTCTCGATCAAGAGCGCCGCTGAGCTTCAGGGCTGTGGGGTGCTGTTATTTCACTCTTTTCATCTTTTCAAAGTCTGGAGGTGCCTGCGCGACTCTTTTGCGCGCCGACTTGAAAACACGATTCGCAACCGAGAAAACAAAGAAGATGGGAACCAGAACCAGCAAACGGTGCTTATTGGGAAGCGGCAGCAGTAGGGCGGCGGCGAACAACAGTCCGCAGAACGTGAACAGCGCGACTCGCGTAAGCCAAGAGCGTTCACGGTTGGAGTTGCCCTGTTTCCACGACTTTCTCGCGGAGAAAAATCCGGCGATCAATGCTCCGAGAAGGATGAGTGGCACGAAAAACATGAGGTCGGGACCACAGCATGCCCATGGCTGCTGCCCGCGTCCAGAGCGCAGGCAGAGCGTGCTGACTTGCTTTTCAGGCTTCCGTGAGCCTACGGTAAAGCTCTCTTTTAATCAAATATGAGCACCCCGACTGGTCCCAAGGCAAAGAATGCGGTATCCTCCAAATCCCTTCACAGAAAGTGGTCGGCGGAAGTTGTTGACGGAGCGGAGAGGGCGGCGAGTCGTGCGATGTTGCATGCGGTCGGTTTCTCGAGGGATGATTTCAAGAAAAGCCAGGTTGGTATCGCGTCCACCTGGAGTATGGTTACGCCGTGCAATATGCACATTGACGGGCTCGCGAGGCAGTCTGAGGCAGGGGTGAATACGGCCGGAGGGAAAGCGGTGCTGTTTAATACGATAACCATATCAGACGGCATCTCCATGGGCACCGAGGGAATGAAGTACTCGTTGGTGTCGCGCGAGGTGATCGCGGACTCGATCGAGGCGGTGGTGGGATGCCAGGGATTTGACGGTGTCGTTGCAATCGGTGGATGTGACAAGAATATGCCAGGGTGCATCATCGCCCTTGCGAGGTTGAACCGTCCTTCGGTGTTTGTATATGGGGGAACCATTCTCCCCGGCTGCATCACGGGCGTGCTCGCAGCAAAGCGCCTCAAGAAGGACCGGGCCGATGCGATTGCGGGCCGTAAACTTGATATTGTAAGTTGTTTTGAAGCGGTCGGGGCTCATGCCAGTGGCCAAATTGAGGAAAAGGAACTGTCGTTAATCGAAGAACAGTCGATTCCTGGAGCAGGATCCTGTGGGGGGATGTACACGGCGAACACAATGGCGTCCGCGATTGAGGCTCTCGGAATGAGTCTCCCCAACTCCAGTGCTCAGAACGCTGCGTCACAGGCGAAATTACAGGACGCGCGGGCGGCGGGCTTGGCAGTCGTTGAATTGATCAAGCGAGGCATTCGTCCAAGCGACATTCTCACCCGCGAGGCGTTTGAAAATGCGATCACCATGGTGATCGCATTGGGAGGCTCGACCAATGCGGTGCTGCATCTGCTGGCAATGGCTCATTCCGCGGGCGTTAAACTTGACCTCGAGGATTTCACTAAAATCGGGAAACGCGTGCCAGTGCTTGCAGACTTGAAGCCGAGCGGCCGCTTCCTCATGAGTGAGCTCATTGAAATCGGTGGTCAGGCTCCGCTCATGAAAATGTTACTGGATGAAAAGCTCTTGCACGGAGACTGCTTGACGGTCACCGGAAAAACCATCGCTGAGAATCTCAAAAGGGTGAAGGCCTACCCACGCAACCAGGAGATCGTCCGTCCTTTTTCTAATCCTATCAAGAAAGACAGTCACCTCGTGGTGTTGAAGGGCAACCTCGCACCGGAAGGGGCTGTGGCGAAAATATCCGGGAAAGAAGGTACGAAGTTCTCTGGTGAAGCGATTGTTTTTGAAAACGAACAGGACGCTCTCAAGGCGATTCTGGATGGTTCCGTTCGCAAGGGGCACGTGATCGTCATTCGTCACGAGGGGCCCGTTGGCGGGCCGGGAATGAGGGAAATGCTTTCACCAACCGGCGCAGTGATGGGCAAGGGGCTCGGGAAAGATGTCGCCCTCATTACAGATGGAAGATTCTCCGGTGGATCTCATGGGTTCGTGGTCGGACATATCACTCCAGAGGCTGCGCTAGGGGGGCCCATCGCACTGGTTAAAAATGGCGATGAGATCACCATTGATGCGGTTGAAAGGAAGCTTACGTTGAAGGTCTCAGACGCCGAACTTTCCAAGCGGAAAGCAAAGTGGAAAGCGCCAAAGCCGAACTACACTCGCGGCGTGCTTGCCAAGTATGCGCGTACGGTGAAGAACGCCTCCTTGGGTGCGATCACCGATTTGGAGTAGGCGCCCCCGGCGCGTGGATCGATTCTCTCCAAGTTGATTGTTTACGCGAACAATTCTTTCACAACTCGCCCGGATACGTCCGTGAGGCGAAAGTCTCTTCCGGAATGTCGGAAGGTGAGTTGCTCGTGATGGATTCCAAGCAGGGCCAGAATCGTGGCGTGGAAATCATGGATGTGCACCTTGTTGTCCACGGCGAAGAATCCGTAGTCATCCGTTGAGCCGTAGGCGAAGCCGCTTTTGACGCCTCCGCCCGCGAGCCACATCGTGAATCCCTCTGGGTTATGATCGCGTCCGTCTTTACCCTGCGCCGTGGGAGTTCTGCCGAACTCACCTCCCCAAATTACCAACGTGTCGTCGAGCATTCCCCGGGAGCGCAGGTCGCGAAGTAATCCTGCGATCGGCTTGTCTACTTCCGCGGCATTCTTGCTATGTCCTTTGTAAAGATTTCCGTGTTGATCCCACTGAACCTCGCTATCGCTATGGGTCACTTGTACGAATCTAACCCCGCGCTCGAGAAATCTGCGAGCCATCAGGCACTGGCGTCCAAAATTGGAGGTGATCGGGTTTTCTAATCCGTAAAGACGTTTGGTCGCGGTAGTCTCCGACTCGACATTTTGTGCCTCGGGCATTGCCATCTGCATCCGGAACGCTAGCTCAAAACTCTGGATTCTCCCTTCCAGCGCCGCATCTGCCCCAGCCTGACTTGCGTGGGCGCGATTCATCTCCAATAGGGCGTCCAATTGGATGCGCTGCACGTTCCTTGGAACGTTTGGGTTGTTCATGTGTCGGACGATCGCTTCTTCCGACGAGATGGACGCGTTTCCTATTGGCGTCCCCTGACAATTGGCGGGGAGAAACGCCGACCCCCAGTTGTTGACGCCTCCGTGTGCGAATGTCGGGCAGATTGTGATGAATCCGGGCAGGTTCTCATTTTCGGTTCCCAAACCGTACATGATCCAAGATCCAAGACTCGGGCGCACCGTTGTATCGCTGCCAGTGTGTAGTTTTAAAAGAGCTCCGCCATGTGCCGGGTTCGTGCCGTGCAACGAGCGGACCACGCACAGTTCGTCCGCGCACTGCGCCAGGTGGGGAAAGAGTTCGCTGACGGGTAACCCGCTGTCTCCATATTGGGCAAATTTCCATGGGGACTTAAGCAGGTTCGTGGTTTTTGCGAATGTGACCCTCGGCATTTTAAACGGGTAAGGCTTCCCGTCATCTCTCGTGAGGAGCGGCTTCGGATCAAAGGTGTCTACCTGCGAAGGGCCTCCTTTCATGAGTAGAAAAATCACGCGTTTGGCCCGAGCTGGAAAGTGCGATGCATGAGCTGCGATTGCGCTCTGCTGAACTGCGCACGAGGTCTGATTTGATAGCAAAGCGGAAAGCGCCACGTAGCCGAACCCAGCGCCGGATTGCTTCAACAAGTTGCGCCGTGACAGCGGTCGGGCGCGTGTGAGCAGTGAATCTGAGAGCGTCATGGCGTGTTCAACGGATGTAGGCGAATTCGTTTGAGCAAAGAAGAGTCTGACACAACAAGGTCCAAGCCTGAATGTTAAGGTTCATTGAATCAGGCTGCTCTGCGCCGATTGAAATGCGTAGTTTTTCTAGGAGGGCTTGGAGACTTGCGATTTCACTTTCGCTTGGGAGACGCGAAACCGTTTTGAGGAACGTACGTTTGATTCGCGCTGAATCATCCGAGAGCCGCTCACCGGCGATTTGAAGCGCGAGCCGTCTTGAGGACTCGGATACCAGCTCAGAGTTAAGCATCAAAAGGGCCTGAGGCGCGATCGTCGTGGTTGCCCGGTCGCTGTTGGGTACCGTTGGGTCTGGATAATCAAACAAGTCCATCAAATCATAGACGTTGTTACGGATCACAGGAAGGTAGACGGTGCGTCGTTCATTCTGGTAGCTCGTGCGGTCCCGTGAGGTGTGATTGAATACGAACTCACGATTCCGGAGCGCAATGGTTTTTCCTCCACGATTTCGGTCAAGCCTTCCGGAAACAAATAGGAGCGAGTCTCGGAGTTCCTCGGCTTCCAGGCGTCGCATGTTGAAGTGAGAAAGAAAAAGGTTTTCCGGATCGACATTGGCCTGGTTGTCCCGGGCCTGGCTGGACTGTTTGTAGGTCGACGAATTCATCAGCAGCCTGTGCATCTCCTTCGTGGACCAACCATCCTCGATAAACCTTCGAGTCAACCAGTCCAAGAGTTCAGGGTGTGATGGACGCGCCCCAAGCAGTCCGAAGTTGTCGGTGCTGCTCACAATCCCACGGCCAAAATGCCAGCGCCAAATGCGGTTCACGTAGACGCGGGCAGTGAGCGGATGCTCAGAACTCGACATCCATTTTGCCAACTCCAGTCGGCCACTTTGCCGGGATGGAAAAATCGGAGATGATCTTTCATTTCGCATTACCGCTGGAAATCCGCGCTCGCAATCCTTGCCAAGGGTTAGGTGACTGCCCCGCACGTGAATTGGAATGCTCCGAGCAACTTCTCTATCTGCAACGCCCATGATCGATGGGACGTCAGGTTCACTACTCTCCATTTTTGCCAGCGATTCCCTCATCGCCGCCAAGGAGACCAAAGTCGCGCTGTCAAACGCATGCTCTTCCTTGTCCGGAATCGCAAGAAAGCCGGCTACATCATTTAGCGCTTCAAGCGCCTGTTTCACATTATCCTCGAGACTTGTGTTGGGCGCCGTCTCTTTCTCACTTGGATTTTTGAGCGTTGAAAATGACTTTTTAAAAAGCGGTGAGAAATATTCGAAGACTCGTTTGGATCCACCCTCCTCCCGGAACTGGTGCCAGTGTTTGAAAAATGGGTGAGAGCGGTTTTTTGCCAGGTAAAGTCTCGCGTTTAGCAGATATCGCGGCCGGAGTTGTTTGTGCGCTGCCGCAGCTTCCACCTCTGCGTAATTGGGTTCATCCGGCAGTAGCGCCGCTGCCGCGAGGTATTCCACCGCGGCGTGGTGCAACTCTTGTTTAAGGGCAGTTCGTGCCTTGCTGGTCGCCTCAGTGATCTTCTTTTTCAGTTCGTCGGTTAGTGCATTGTGCGCTTTTTTCGCCGCCTGTTGCTCAGGAGACGCGATCGGATGTTCGAACGAGAACTTTATCGCGCCTAACTTCTCATCCGCGATGGATCGCGTGCTTTTGAAAATGGCTGCAAGCGAATAATAATCTGCGGTTGGAACCGGATCAAACTTGTGGTCGTGGCAGCGGCAGCACCCGAGGGTCATTCCCATGAATGCCTTCCCAACCGTGTCAATCTGCTCGTCGATGATATCCATCTCGAGTTTTTGCAGATCGGGTTCAGCGAGCACGCGGGCACCGAGTGCAAGGAATCCTGTCGCAGTAAGGTTTTTGAGGCGCTCCTCCGTGTTTGCGTGGGGCAACAAGTCCCCAGCGATCTGTTCTATCAGAAACTGATTGAATGGTTTGTCTTTTTGAAAGCTCTCGATGACGTAGTCGCGGTAACGCCAGGCATTTCCGAATGCGACGTTTTCATCGAGGCCGTTTGAATCCGCGTAACGCGCTACATCCAACCAATGGCGCCCCCATCTCTCCCCGTATGCCGGACTATCCAAAAGCCTTTCCACCAACAGAGCGAAGGCACCTGGTGATTCGTTTTTTACGAATGCCTCAGTTTCTTCGGGGGTGGGAGGCAGTCCGGTGAGGTCGTAGGTGACGCGGCGAATTAGTGTCTGTTTGTCAGCCTCTGGCGATGGGGACAGTCCCTTTTGTTTCAGGGAGGCCAAAATGAAACCGTCGATTGGCGATTGCGCCCACTGTTGCTCGACTTGCTCGAAGACGGGTATTCGCGGCGAACCGATGGGGCGGAAAGACCAGAATGCTCGCCCCTCCTCAACGGTAGGTGCGGTCGGCTTTGATTTCCTTTCCCTAGCTGATGCGACTGGATGTGGCGCGCCGAGGCTCACCCAAGTTTCTAGGTCGCTGATTTGCGCAGGTGACAGAGCTTTCTTTGGAGGCATTTGAAAGTCCTGGTTCGTCCAGCGCACGGCCTCGATAAGTTTGCTGTGATCAGGGTCTTTTTCTTTCAGCGCAGCACCGGAATCGCCGCCCCGTAGAATATCTTCGCGAGAATCCAGTGAGAGGCCGCCTTTGGACTTCCCTGCATCTGCAGAGTGGCACTCGAAGCAGTGTTCAGCAAATATTGGCCGGACCCTCTTTTCAAAAAAATCGAAAGGATCTTCAGCGCCGCTGCACGTAAACACGCTCGCAAGCAGCAGGGCTACGACCTGTGCGAAAAGATCCGTGAATTCTCTCCGGTAATCCATTGGGGGGGATATGAGACGGGATGCAGTGGGGGAGCTTAGGGTAAAGCGAGCAAGAATTGTGAAAATACTGAAGCTGAGGTTTTTGAACGCAAGGCAGATCTTTTGGAAAGGCTCTGAGTTTGTGGTCCTTTGTTTGCATTCAGTCTGAGTAGGCACGCACCCGGTTCATCCATCCGGGGAGCCATCGATCTTCTTTGCGCTCCGGCGGGCTATTCTTGACGCGTTGCGTCAGAACCTGTGCTGCCGCTTCGGAAAATTCCCGCACCCCGCCGTCCGCGGGCATTGATGCGAGCACCTGCAGAAGCCCCCATCCCTGACCGTTGTAGCGCTCGGTTGCCTTGATTCCCTCGCCCTTGAAGTTGACGTAGTCAATTAAAGCAAATCGCCCCTTAGTTGATGATCCAAGACGCTCGAACAGGCTTTTGATTTTCGCCTTATGTTGGGAAGAGGCCGACTCAAGCATCGATGGAAGTGCACGCTCGAGGCGCTGCGCAAGGAATGCGCTCTGCTCGCTTAAGCTTGAAGACAAGACATCGCGCAGTTGCTTCATTCGTGGTGAACTCGCATCCGCAAGAAATGAAGCACGATTGGGCCAAGGGCACTCAGAGTGTTCGTCCAGCCAGTCGGGAAGGCGGACACCCTCTTTTTTGAAAAACAAAACAAGACTTGGAAAACTCTCCTCGAAAGCTCCCTTGGGACCCGCCGGGTACCAGATGAAGTGACCGATCCCGAGCGATGCAAAATGCTCGCCCTGGTTCCAGTCCGTGAGGCCTTCGATCTTGCCTGCGGCCTCGTTTTGCCAAACGCGTCTGCCGATGGACTCGAGGTCTTTTTTCGGAAGGGCAGGCAACGCGGCGAGAAGTATTAGGGGAATCGCGAGTTTCATGGGGTTTTTATAATAACGTGAACCGCTGCCGGCCATCTTTGACGGCCCGCGAGGTGTTCTACAAAACCAAACGCCGATTTTGGGGATGGGTGTTTGAGTTTGAGAGGTGCAGGCTTGATATGATCGGAAACCCAACTTAATTCCATGAAGAGCCCTGCAAAGGCGAGGGCGTTCGGTTTTGATACAACCCATGAGCACCCCAGATCCGACTTACACCGCTGTGACGGTTGGAGATTTTTTTGCGCGCCATTCGGCGTCGCTTCAGGTGACGCGACAGGACGATTCGGAGAAGGGATTGGAGAGACTGATCCGCGAGCCTACGGTGAATCGGCCGGGGTTGGCCCTGTCCGGCTTCTATTCATATTTTGCTGAAAAGCGGATTCAAGTGCTTGGTTCAGCGGAACTTTCGTATCTCCGGAGCCTGGAGCCAGAGATGGCTCTGAGCCGCTGCGCGCAGCTTTGCGAGCGACCAATTCCTTGCCTAGTCGTGGCTCGCGGTTCTCAGGTGCCTGACTGTTTGTCTGAAGCCGCAGGTGCGGCGGGGGTGGCCATCTTCCGAAGCAAGTTGGTCACAATGAACTTCATTAATGCGGCCACCCTCGCGCTCGCCCATGATTTTGCCCCCAACAAGAGCGAATATGGCTCGATGGTTGACATTCTGGGGGTCGGGACGTTGGTGCGGGGCTCGAGCGGGATCGGTAAGAGTGAATGCGTGCTGGGACTGGTGGAGCGAGGGCACAGTTTGGTGAGCGACGATATCACGCGGTTCAGAGCGATGGAGGGGCGCGAACTGCTGGGCACGGCCCCCGAGTTGACCCGCCACCACATGGAAGTGCGTGGTCTGGGTGTGATCAACGTCATGTCCATTTTTGGGGTGGGTAGCGTGCGTCTTGAAAAGCGCCTTGACCTCGTGGTCACACTCAAGGATTGGAATGAGCTTCAGGAGGTTGACCGAACGGGGCTGGATCAGGAATATTTTGATGTTCTGGGAATCTTGGTTCCGCATGTAACTATTCCAGTCCGCACCGGCCGAGACCTCGCTAGACTGGTGGAGGTGGCCGCCCTCGACCAAAAACTCAAGAGTATGGGGCATCACAGCGCCCTGGAGTTCAACGAAAGACTCACCCAGATGATACAGCGTAATAAAAAGTCCTAGTCCTCGGGGCTTCCCTCAGGCAAAGATTAGGTTTGTTCGTATTGTGACTAAAGAAGTGACCATCCAGAATCGGCTCGGATTGCATGCACGCCCCTCGGCGATGTTCGTGAAGCTTTGCGCACGGTTTAAGTCGGAGATCTGGGTTGAGAAGGATGGGGAACGTGTTAATGGCAAGAGTATTATGGGTCTGATGATGCTCGCCGCGGGCCTCGGTTCACGGCTGCGTATCACTTGCGAGGGTGAGGATGAGAGTGTTGCGATGATTGAGATCGAGCAGCTCATTACTCGAAAATTTGAGGAAGATTAGGGCGATCGCGACCCATGAGCGATCCGACGCCCACCCCAGAAAAGCGCTTTCACGGGGCTCCCGTCTCCCCCGGCATTTCGAAGGGAATCGCTTGGGTGTACCACCACGAGGAGCTGGTTGCTCCCCACTATACCGTTAAGCCGGAACGAGTTGAGGAGGAATTGCGCCGCTTCGAGGACGCTCTCCTTCTAACCAGGGGGCAGATTCAACAGCTTCAAAACCGGATTTCAGGCTCCATTGGGACGGAAGATGCGGCTGTTTTTGATGCGCATCTCCTTCTGGTTGAAGATAGAATGCTGATTGATGAGGTCGTTCGCTCGGTCAAACGTGACCTTGTGAACGTCGAGTCTGTTTTCGCCCAAGTGGCTGGAAAATACGCGAAGACACTCAGTGAGATTGATGATCCCTACCTGAGGGAGCGTGCAGTGGACATCCAAGATGTTTCGCGGCGAGTGATGCATAATCTTCTCGGGCGGCAACAGGACTTGGAATCCCATGTCACGGAGCCTCACGTGATCATTGCTCACAATCTCACCCCAAGCGATACCGCCCAGTTTGACCGAGACCTAGTGCTGGGAATGGGGATGGAAATCGGTAGTCGCACCTCTCACACCGCGATCATGGCGCGATCGCTCAAAATTCCTGGAGTAGTCGGTCTGCACAACATCACCGATGAAGTGGCGACCGGAGACTATGTGCTTTTGGATGGATACAAGGGATTGCTCATTCGCAATCCCTCCGAGGCCACGCTTAAGGAGTATGCATTAATTGAGAGCGAACGTAACCAAGTGGAGAGGCAACTTGGCAGCTTGCGCGAAACGGAATGCAAAACCCTCGATGGAACGCATATCGTCTTGTCGGCGAACATCGAGATGCCC
>JBILUQ010000341.1:0-3799 GCA_044370935.1 Chthoniobacteraceae bacterium | reverse complement strand
TCTCCAGAGCGACCTTGAGGACGAACTGCATTCAAATCTGGACGAGGCAAATGCGCTTTTGAGCGACATCGCGAATATTAATTTCCTAATACGTCAAGCTGACAGTGTAATGACCGGCGGCGGCGCTGATTTGATTGACTCTCGACAGGCGAAGCTCGAGAGGTTGGCGCGGCTCGTGAAGATTGATGTCACGCCGGAGGTCAAAAGTCCTCTCGAAGTGAGGGTGAGAATCTCGGGAAAAGATGCGGTGGTTTACGGGATGAAGCAGGGGGAGCTTTCCTTCAACCCTGGGCTGAGCACATCATCGGCCACTTACGGTTATGCCGCTTCGGGTCTCGCTGGAGGTAAGATATTGACGGTTGATCCGAGCGAGGCTGTGAATCTTAAGGTTGGTATGCAAGTCAGAGGGACGGGGGTTTCTGGCGCCTATGTGACGGCGGTGGACCTCGGAACAGGAGATGTCACCTTGTCATCGCCGCTGAGCACGAATGCATTAGGGACTTACTATTTCGACGGGAAATCCGGCATCCAGTGGACGGATGGATCGGGTGTGCCGGTGAATATGGTGCTTGGTGGGGGAGAGGCCCAGGGGCGATATGCCGCCATTTCATCCGGCGGGGTGGGGGGGGCGCAGGCTGGACTCAAGGCGCTGGCGGAAGCGATCACGCTCGCGGTGAACGGCATCTACAATTCAGCGAACGCGCCAGGCGGCAATTTTTTCTCAAGCTCTGCTTCGCAACTACTCTCTGTGGATGTTGCCGCAGGCAGCGTTAAGACGGGGCCGACTACGAATGCTGGAGATAACGCCTACGTACTCAGCATCGCGAAACTTCGGACCGCACCGAAGGATATTACCCTGTCCAAAGCAGGCAGTACGTTTTCTAGCTTATCAAAAACAGTTCTGATGTCTGATGTCACTGGGTTGAAGGCCGGAATGACGATATCCGGTTCCTCCAGTGTTAATGGTTTTAAAATTAGGTCTGTAGATTCTATATCAGTTCCGCCGACCATCACCTTGGATAACTTCCCTCTAGGTGTTTCGGTTTTGGGGGGAGAGAAGTTAACTTTTACGACCAATCAAAGATTACTGGACTACACCCGCGGGATGGTGACGGACCTCGCGACCACGACTCAGGCGGCGAGCTCAAGGCTTGAGGAGGCGACCGTTCTGGAGACTGCGTTGAAGACGCAGCGGGATTCGGTGAGCGCGGTGTCTTTGGACGAGGAGACGACCGATTTGTTGCGGTTTCAAAAGGCATACCAGGCCAATGCAAAAGTGATTTCAGTGATAGATGAAATGCTCCAATCGCTGATGGCGATGATCCGTTAGCTCCTAATCTTTATTCAAACTTATGCGGATTCCTAATTTGACGATGTCTGATGCTGTGGTGAACCGGTTGAACCGTTTGAACCGGAAGCAAAACCAGTTGAACGAGCAAATCGCGACGGGCCAGAGAATCACCATGGCGAGCGAGGACCCTCAGGCCGCTTCGCGGGTGATGCGTTTGCGTTCAGAAAAAATGGCGGCGCAACAGTACGCGAGGAACACCAATGTTGCGCTCGGTATTTCTCAAGCGACCTATGCTGCAGTGGATCGTCTGCGGCAGTTGTCCGACAGAGCCGGTGAATTAGCTGCCGCATCGAACAGCGACAACGTTTCTGCTCAAGAGCGCGCGGCCTACGCCGTTGAGGTGGATCAGCTGATTCAAGCGGCAATTGAGAGTGGGAATACAAAGTTCCAAGGTGATTATCTGTTCAATGGATTGAACACAGACACAACTCTGACTTCTACTCCGGAACCTTTTGTTCTAGCTCTGGGCACTCCACCATCGTCTGATTCAGTGAGCCATGCAGAAAGCACCGATGGTGCGCAGATTCAGATCTCCGACACCCTTTCGATCGCGCCGCGGCTGAAGAATGCTGACAATCAAAATATTGCAAAGTTCATCAACAACTTGGTCGCGCTGCGCGACGGATTGAGAAATTCTTCTACGTCGGATATCACGAATGCTCGGAAGGAATTGCTCCTCTCGGAAAATGAAATCGTTGGCGTTTTGGCTAACAATGCGTCGATTCAAGCACGGTTGGAGTCGGTAGCTTCGCAGAGTGCTTCGCGCTTCAACGATATCGAGGCGCTGATCTCAAGGGACTCAGACGTAGATCAGGCTCAGGCGATGGTGAACCTCACGAGGCAGCAAACCGCCTACCAAGCCGCGATGCAGGCTGGAGCGCAGGTGCTTAAAATGTCGCTTCTCGACTACATCTAGGTTCGCAACGATCCGCTGAGCCAAGTGTGATGCGGCTGCATTAGTTCCGATCCCCTCAGTCGGGCCCTGAGAGGACAAATCTCAAAACAAAAAACGCCTTCTGGTAAAAACCGGAAGGCGCTTTTTTATGTAAACGATGATGGTTCCTATGAAGCGTTGAACCGGAACTTCGCCTTTGCGCGTTTGGCATTTGCTTTGGCTTTGCGCTTCGTCTTTTGAGTAGGCGTTTCAAACGCACGCAGGCGACGCACTTCCTCCATGATCCCCTCATTCTCCATCTTGGATTTGAGGCGTTTCAAGGCGCGGTCTATTGGTTCTCCCTTACGTACTTGTACTTCTGGCATATAAGTTCTCCCTCCTTTCTATCGAGGTGTCGAAAAATTGACTGGAGGTGGAGCGTAGAGTCGGGCGATGGAGGCGTCAACGATGGATTTTTCCACCGCCTTTGATCCCGAGTATTTCGAGGAATCTAAATTTTTATATCGCAAGACTGATGTTGTTTAGGGACCTGTCTTAAATGATATATCACGCTTTTGATCAGTCACTTGTAGTGTTTTTATTTTAAAGACAGACATCGGTTGGGCTGGAGGTCGTCGGCCGTGGCGCCTTGATTTAAGATGTATGGTTGCCCCTGGTGACTTCCATCGAGTGGGCATCGGGTGGCGGAGCGAGGTTGACGCGGCCGTCGTGCTGGAGAAATATCTATCCGGCCTTGGTGTCCTGGCCAACAGGATGGGGCCCGCCAAAAACCATGCAAAAACTTGAATTTGCCGAAGCTGTTGAGTTGGTGACTGCGAAACACCCGTTGTATGACCGGGAGGCTTATTTTTTCCTCAAGGATGCGCTTGATTACACGGTTTCATTGCACAAAAAGTCGAGGGCCGTGGGAGGGTGTCATGTCAGTGGGCAGCAGCTGCTTGAGGGAGTTCGTGAGTTTGCCTTGAAGCAGTTCGGGCCGATGGTTGTAACTGTTTTTGATTATTGGAATGTTCGTGCGTGCGAGGATTTTGGGAGAATGGTTTTCCACCTGATTGAGGTCGGTGTTTTCGGGAAGTCCGACAAGGATTCCGTTGAGGATTTCAAGGGAGGTTACTCATTCCACGAGGCGTTTGTTCGCCCGTTCTTGCCGAACTTTGAAAAGTTGGTTTCTGGCAGGGTTCGCAGAAGAGAACCCACTCGGGGACGAGCCCAGAAGTCTGCGAAGACCTCTCCGACAGAGTAGGATTTGCCCTATTGTCTCAAGAAGGATTTGCGATGACGATTGCAACTCCACGAAACTTTGGCGCATGATAGCGAGGTTCATGAAAGTCCACCCATATGCCTTGGCTCTAGTCGCTCTGGCCTTCCCCCCGCTTTTAAAGTCGCGTGACCCGGATTTGCGGTCCGACCCCTTAGGTGTTCCTGCAGAGCAGATTCAGTCGGCGTACTCCAACGGCTTGGGGGCCTCCCCGAGGAAGCACACTTGGGAGGGAGACCTCTCAATGGCGGACGCTGTGAATCTGGCGTTGTCGCAGAACTTGGAGATTCTCAAG
>JBILUQ010000084.1:0-13672 GCA_044370935.1 Chthoniobacteraceae bacterium | reverse complement strand
TGCTGGGGGAAACCAGGGATGGGCAGTAGCATTAGTCTGCTGCTTCTCGGCTTTCTCCGCCTACGAGTTATTCCAACACCACAATACCGCTCCTGGGCTACACTGGCGTTCCATCGCGCTCTGGTACTGCACGGCAATGATCTTCATCGGGCTGCAGATGTTCATCTGCGCACCGGGCGCGCCGACTGGAATGTGGGATTGGGTCGAACATTGGATCCGAGCGAAAGTTTTTCTGCAGAACGAACCACTCAAAACGATGGTTGGCGGCTACTCGATGGCTGCACGCGGCCCACTATTCAACTGCTTTGAAGCGGTCTCCATGTCACTTATTTCGAACAAAGAATACTGGGGCTACCAACTAGTCGCGACGGCGTTGAACACTTGGTTTGTCATCCCGTTTTTTGTCGCGCTAAGGCAGCTTTGCGGGTTGGCGTTCAAGCCCGCACTGATCTACGCGGGAATCAGCGGGCTCGCGTCGTACGACATCAGTTGGTCCGTCATCTATCCATGGACCAAGATTTTTGTCGCGGGAATCATCCTTGGAAGCTTCGTGGTGTACGTGCATGGATGCACGAACGCCAACAAACGTTCAGAAGTCGTTGGCCTGACTGGCTTCTCCCTGGCATTCCTCGCGCACTACCTCGCGTTTCCGTTCGCAATCCTGATGTGGTGCCACTACGGGATCACTCGTTGCTTGAAAGATCACTCCAGACTGAAGGTCGCGGCGCTATCGCTACTCGCGTCAGCAGCAATTGTTTCAAGCTGGTTCCTGCCATGCTTTTCCTCCCTCGGCTTCAAGCAAACACTCGCTGCAAATACGACCATCGGTAGTTTCTACGTCACAACCGAAAGCGGGGAACAGCCAAGCTACGCAAAAGCAGTCTCCTTCAACACCGCCTCAACATTTTTACCGTTCAAGGCGATTTCCGCGCTCGGAATGGACCAATGGGTTCCCGCACCCGCGCAATTTCTGAAATGGTGGGTAGTGCTTTGGCACGATGGTAGGCAGATACAAACAGAAGAAATGCCGGAATTAAACATGCCCTTGATTTTTTCCGGGCTGCTTGGCTCTTTCGGAGATGTCGGCGCGTTCGTGATTCTCGCAATCCTCGCTTTCGGATTCGTCCGAAAAATCAAACTCCAGCCACTCACCTCGACGTTCGGCTCAACGTTCTGGTGGCTATTCTGGACCGTAGGCATTCTCCTCAACGCAGCGACGCTGCGCTTTTTCTGCGTAGGTGGCATGAACGGCATCATTCACGCTCACCTGATGCTTTTGCTGATTCCCGTGATGGCATTCACCAACCGCCTGCCGCTGGCCCTCAAAATTGGCGCCATGTCGCTCATTACAGGCAATGTGCTCGCCATGATCACGCGCATCATCGCCATCCAATCGCTGCCGATCCCGTTCATCAATAATCAGCCGCAAGCTGTTGCGAACACAAAAATCTTCACCTGGCACATACAGAACTCGGCGTTCAAGATGTCGAATGGAGCAAAGCTTCTGTTCGACTTTTGCGAGACAGACCGCATCCCAATCGCAATTGCCACGGTATTGCTCAGCATTGCAATCCTCAGCGTGGTCATCCTGAAATCAGAGACACTTCAATTGAAAACATCCCCACACAAATAATATGACGCGCCTACTTTTCCTTCTTCTCTGCGCGGGGTTGAGCCTTGCAGTTCAGGCAGCGCCACCCGCGTCGGAGCCTCCAACTCTTCCAGCGAGGGAAGTCAGTGCCAGGGCAGGACTCCCTAACTTTTTTGCAAAAGCCCAGATCCCGGGAGCAGATCTAAAAGTGGCGTATCTGGGCGGCTCCATCACCGCGCAACCGGGATGGCGCGTTAAGTCGCTCAAACTCATTCAATCCACTTTTCCACAGGCGAAGTTTACCGAAATCAACGCCGCCCTGGGCGGCACCGGCTCCGATCTCGGAGTATTCCGGGTGGATTCCGAGGTACTGAACATCGGTCCGGACCTGCTTTTTGTGGAGTTCGCGGTGAACGATGGGGGAGCGGAGCCCTCGAGAATTCTAAAGGGCATGGAAGGTATCGTTCGCAAGACCTGGAAGGCGTATCCGAATTGCGATATCTGCTTTGTCTACACCGTCACGGAAGCCCTTGTCCCTCCGATGCTCGAGGGAAATTTTCCTCGCACGGTTTGCGCGATGGAAATGCTTGCGGACCACTATTCGATTCCCACGATCCACATGGGAATGGAAGTCGCGCGCATGGCCAAAGAAGGCACTCTCCTTTGGAAGGCAAAGCTTCCAACCAACGACTCCGAGAAAGCTGAAGTGCTCGGCAAATTCGTATTCGCGCCAGACTCCGTCCACCCGCATGTCGAGACCGGCCACCAACTCTATCTTGAGTCCATCCAACGCTCCCTGCCTCTCATCCAGAAAGCCTCAGCTCAGCCCCGTCCGCACAACGCTACAATGCCGCTAGTGGCCGACAACTATGAGATGGCCAAAATGGTTCTACTGCCACCCACAGCACTTTCAGCCGGCATCCAGAAACTTCCAGATGAGCATTCTTTTTCAAAGCGCTTTCCCCGGCTCTCTCCCCTTTTCTCAGGTTCGAAATCAGGAGAGTCCGTCTCTTTCAAATTCAAAGGCACCCGCGCTTCGCTGTATCACCTGATCGGACCAGATGTCGGTCAGGTTCGGATTTCTCTGGATGGAGAGCCCCCGAAGACCGTCCCGATTTTTGATCCCTACTGCAGTTCGCGCCGGATCAGCACACTTTCACTCTGCAGCGACCTTGCAGACACGATCCACACGGTTCGAATTGAAATCGACCCGGCGTCACCCGACAAGGCGGCGATTCTCGCGAAACGGAATGTAACGATTGAGAAGCCGGAGCAGTACGAAGGCACCGTCTTCTACCCTTCAAAACTCCTGCTCATCGGCGAGCTAGTGGAGTAAGCTCACGCAGGCCCCCGCCGCTGGGCAAGCCATCGCAGCGCTCCATGCGCCGCTCGGGTGCCCGTCGCAAAGCAGCCCTGCAGAAGGTATCCCCCCGTCGGTGCATCCCAATCCAGCATCTCTCCCGCGGCGAAAACGCCGGGCATACGCACGAGCATCAGCTCTTCGTTGAGCTCAGCAAAACGGACTCCGCCTGCGGAAGAAATCGCCTCCGAAATTTGACGGGGCCGGTTTAGCTGGATGCGGAACCCTTTGACCATTGCGGCGAGCTCCTGTGCGGACGCTGGATCAGCGCCGCCGATGGCCTGCCGCAACAATGCGGTCACAACCTTGGGGAGTTTGCAGCGAGTCTCGGCTTCGCTCAAAAAGTTGCGCTTTATCGGCCCCATCTTGGCGACCAACTGCTCGACCGTGGAGTGCGGTTTGAAATCGACTGTGATGCTTGGCGGACTCATCGCGCGCAGCCGCGCACCAAGTTGATAAATCGCACCTCCCTCCAGTCCGTACCGCGTGACAAGCAATTCGCCTTTTGCCAGCTCGCCGTCCGCGTACACATGCACTGATTTGATCGGCGTTCCCTGCCACTGCTCGGAAAACTCGGCAGCAAGGCCCCACTCCCAGCCGCAATTCGCCGGCTGCAGCTCGGCAACCTCCAAGCCAAGCTTGCGGACCACCGGCACCCAAGCCCCGTCAGAGCCAGTCTGCGGCCACGAAGCTCCGCCCGTCGCGAGAATTACGGCATCCGCAGAAGCGCAAACATGCTGCCCGTCAGCGCCCGTGAATTTCAGCATGAGCTCCTGCCCCAGGGACAACCCGCAAAGCTGATGCCTCATGTGAAACTCGACCCCGTTCGACCTCAGTCGCTCCACCCATCGACGCAGAAGCGGAGCAGCCCTCATTTGCTTCGGGTAAACTCTACGGGTCGAAGCCACAAATGTCTCAACACCGAAGCCGAGAGCCCAAGCACGCATCTCTTCCGGTCCAAACTCAGCGATCAACGAGTCCCAGAACCCATCCGAATGCCCGACTGAATGGTACCGCCGCGAGAAAAGCTCCTTGGGCTCGTCCTTGGTGATGTTCAGCCCACCGCGGCCGGCCACCAAGAATTTCCGACCAACAGACGGTTTCCCATCCCAAAGCGCCACGCGTGCTCCTGCGGCAGAAGCAACCTCCGCTGCCCGCAGACCAGCCGGGCCACCACCAACGACAGCAACCCTCATCGAGTCCTGAACCATTGCATCATCATGCAGCGCACTCTCCATTTAAATTCTCGTGATCAACTCGTCACTTCGCACCGAAAGCACGTTCAGAAGCGTGAATCCGAGTGCCATCCCGATCCACAAACGGACAGAAATTTAAGAGCTCAATCTCCACCGCATGCTTTTTGTGGGGCTGAATCTCCAACATGGTCACGCTGCCGTAGTCCACATTGAAATGCGCCATGTGAGAGAGGGGTAGTTCTAAAAGCAGCGCCAGCATCACCCGCACAATCCCCCCATGACACACAACCGCAACGCTCCTATGCGCGTTCTCGTCCATGATAGATTGGATGCACGGCTCAACGCGTGCACGCAGTTCATTCGCACTTTCGCCATTTGCGATTCCGCCGCGCTCCAGCACCTCAAGCCAATCAAAGGCCGCGATTCCAAAACGGTCTTGAATGTCGCTCCAGCGGTATCCCGTCCAATCTCCAAAATCGACCTCCCGCAGACCCTCCATTACTGTTCCCTCCAATCTCCTCGCCTTTAGCAACGGACCAGCCGTCTGAGCGGCCCTCTTCATCGGACTCACATAAACCCGGTCCAACGCTCCGTCGCCAAACCAATCCGCAAGCGCCGTGGCATGGCAATGCCCGGTTTCGGAGAGATCCATGTCAATTCTTCCTCCACCAAAAATTTGATGATAGCGGTGATCCACCTCTCCATGGCGGATGAGATAGAGCCTCGTGGGATGTTTTGGGATTTTATGCTTCACTTTCTGGGCGTTTCGATTTGACCGCTGCTTGCACATTGGCGCGGAAGCCACCTGCTGCCCCAAAAAAAGGGCCGCTGCGTTTACCACTCTTCAGCCCCCTACGCGCGGGTTCTGTTGTAAGACTGATAGTCGTAAGTAAAGCTGCCATCCGCGTAACAGGAGACCAAACCAAATCCCTCGGGATTTCCATGAACCGGCCCTTTCCACCACATTCCGCTGACAGCACCACCCTGAATGTATGTGGTACGATTGTGATGCGAGAGCTCGATGCGCTCCGAGACATGCCCATGTCCGCACAACACCAGTTTCACATTGTAATCAGACAGAACCTTGCGAACGAGATGCGCATTTCCAACCACTCCTCCCCTGCTTTCACCCTTGCGCGGATCAGCAGTATATTGACCCCACACCGAAAAGAACGGGATGTGGGTGGAAATAATCACCGGCGTGGTTTTACCGACACGCAGAAGGTCAGCCTTGAGCCATTCCAACTGCGCGTCATCGATCCATCCCTGATAGCCGCCCGTTGTTTCATCGTAAGCGACTGAGTCCAGAACAATGAAATGCCAGCCTAGATGGTCGAAACTCTGATACGTCCCGCCATTGCCGTAGCGACCTGCAAACAACTCCTTCCCATACTCTGGCTCGGAAGCCGCAACCTTGGCATCCTTCGCCCAGCCGCCGATGTCATGATTGCCGATGGTGTGATACGATTTGACCCGGAGATTCTTCCACTCCTCGTCAAAGAGACGCCATTGCTCGCGGATGGAATCTGCGTCAACGGCAAGTGCATCCATGATTAGATCGCCGCCTGTCAGGACGAATTCCACGGAAGGAGCGAGTGCGTTCACCGCTGAAATACACTCGCGCACACCTCGCGGCGCTTCCCGGTGTCGATCAATGTGAATGTCGGTCAAAAATGCGAACCGGAACCCGCGGCTAGCCGGTTCCTTCGCGCTGCCTTCACCGATCACTGGCGCTGCGCAAAGTCCAGTGACCGCTGCGAACTTGGTCAAAAGAGAACGCCGGCTTAGTGGGCTTGCCGACACGTCGGGCTTCGGGGGTGGAAAAAAGCTCATACGCAAAGAATCACCGCGCGCCAATCGGTTGGCAAGACGAGAGCAACCGAGGCCGAAAGCACACAAACAAACAACCGCAGACCTTCACACCCGGGTTTACACACCAGACATGAGGTATACCCTGCACTCCAGCGCACGATCCGCGTGCAAAAATGTGATTTGCAGGCTAACACTTGTACTCGGCTTTTGCATCTCACAAACATCCCCCATGAAACGTTCCTGTTCACACTCAAGCCGGAGAGCCGGCATTTTTGCTCAGCTTAAAACCGCACTCCTGTTCCTCAGCCTGATGGCTTATTCCACGCCCTTGCCCGCCGCGAATGCAGCCGCCAAACCCAACGTGCTTTTTTTATTCGCGGACGACCAGCGCGCCGACACCATCGCCGCGCTCGGCAATCCTATCATTCAAACTCCGAATCTGGACCGTCTCGTAAAACGGGGCGTATCCTTCAACCGAGCCTACATGCAGGGCGGAATGGGCGGCGCAACATGCGTACCATCGAGGGCGATGCTGCTTTCCGGACAATCACTCTTCCGAGTGGATGAGGGTTTGCTGCGCGACGAGACGTGGCCTGCGGCTTTTTCAAAGGCGGGTTACACGACCTTTTTAAGCGGGAAATGGCACAACGGTGCGAACTCAATCACCAAAAGTTTCCAAATCGCAAAGTCGGTTTTTGTCGGAGGCATGACCGATCCGCTGAAGGCCAAATTGAGCGATGTCAACGGAGGCGTTCTTGGCAGACCCACCGTTTCGGAAAAACACGCATGCGAGACCTTCGCAGACGAGGCCATTGCATTCATCAAAGGGCAGAAAGACTCACCTTTCCTTTGCTACGTGCCGTTTGATGCTCCTCACGACCCGCACATCGTTCCGGACTCATTCAAAGTTTCGTACAACCCGAATTCCATACCGCTGCCATCCAATTATATGCCGCAGCATCCTTGGAATAACGGTGAAATGGATATTCGCGATGAACACCTGCTTCCTTGGCCGCGAACCGAACAGGCGGTGAAGGAGATCATCGCCGAATATTACCGCTACGTCTCCTACCTCGACTCGCAGATCGGTCGCGTTCTCGACGCGCTCGAGGCTTCACCGCATGCAAAAAATACGATTGTCGTTTTCAGCGCAGATTCCGGAGTCGCCAGAGGGAGTCATGGACTGATCGGCAAACAAAACGTGTACGAGCACTCCATGCGCGTGCCGCTCATCATCTGCGGCGACGGTATTCCCGCAGGTCAAAGGACGGATGCCATGTGCTACCTCTTCGACGTGTTCCCGACTTTGGGCAGCCTTTGCGGGGTGCCCCCACCAGCGCGGAGCGAGGGGATTGACCTGACGCCCACCCTCAAGGATCCCTCTCGCCAAGCACGGGGAAGCATGATGTTAGCGTACAAAAACGTCCAAAGGAGCGTATCCGACGGCCAATGGAAGCTCGTACGCTACCCGCAAGTCGACCGTACGCAGTTGTTCGACCTGCGGTCTGACCCAAGCGAAGTGAATGATCTCGCTGCCAAGCCGGAGCAGTCAGAGCGGATCAAGGGGCTTTTGGCTCTGCTCACCAAAGAACAGTCAAGCTTTGGAGACGAAGCACCGCTTCATGTCCCGCAAAGCCAGCCCGCGGAATGGACTCCCCCTCAAAAAGGAGCTCGAGCCAAGAAGCAGGACCCGAACAATTGATCCCATCACCGGCTCCTCAGCCCATCAAACTTAGGTTTTAGCGGGTGTAAAAAGCATTTGAGTACCCAAAGCCTCACTCTATACGGTTTGGGAGTTGATCCAATGAAACAGTTCCCCCTCACACTCGTCACCCTCTCCGCCCTTTGCTTCGTCCCGCACTCAAACGCTGATGACTGGATGCAGTGGCGCGGCCCGAACTTCAACGGGTCAAGTTCGGAAAAGAATCTGCCCACCGCCTTCACTCGTGATGGCGAAGTAGCGTGGTCTCTGCCATTGAGCGGGCCTAGTGCTTCAACTCCAATTGTGCATAAAAGCAGAATCTTCCTTTCCAGCGTTGATTCCGAAAACCAGTCCACACACGCCCTGTGCGTGGATCGCTTGACAGGAAAAATTCTTTGGCAAACTAAAGTTTCCGACGGCATCAAGCGCGACGACCGCAGCAACTTTTCCTCGCCCTCACCGGTAACCGATGGCGAGCGTGTGGTGTTCGTGTACGGCAACGGAGATGTTGCCGCCTTTGATCTGGAAGGAAAGCCGCTATGGCGCAGAAACCTCGAAGAGGATTTTGGCGCGTTTGCGTACCAGTGGACTTATTCCGCGAGCCCGATGCTTTTCGAAGGGAAGCTATACATTCAAGTTCTGCAGCGGAACGAGCCGGTGCACGAGCGGGGCAAACCCGATGGCGAATCCTATCTTCTCTGCGCCGAACCCGCGACTGGGAAGACGCTCTGGCGTCATGTCCGCCCCTCCGAGGCACAGGCTGAATCGCGTGAGGCATTCAGCACGCCAATCCCGCACATGGTGAACGGCAAATGGCAGATTCTTATCGTGGGCGGCGACATGGTCTCCGGTCACAATCCTAGCACAGGCGAGGAACTCTGGCGGTGGGGCACTTGGAATCCAACACGGATTGGCCACTGGCGTCTGGTGCCCTCACCCGTGGCCGGCGCCGGAGTCGTGCTGGCGTGCGCACCGAAGAAGGCACCTGTCTACGCAGTGAAGCCCGGAACCGGCACGCTAGACGACAAATCCCTCGCATGGAGCAGCACCGATCGCGCCGTCACTTCGGATGTTCCCACCCCGGCTTTCTACGATGGCGACTTCTTTGTGCTCTCCGACGTTGCCAAAGCCCTCTCCCGCGTCGCACCAGACGGCTCGATCAAATGGTCCATCGAAACTCCCGGCCGCACCAAGTACGAAGCATCACCCACGGCCGTTGATGGAAAGATCTACATCGTGAACTTCACCGGCGAGGTGGTGGTCGTCAATGCGGGGGACGGAAAAATTCTGCACCAAACCTCCTTTGGTACACCCGAGGACAAGCAAATCAGATCAGCAATCGTACCCACAAACGGCCAGCTTTTACTGCGGACCGACACGAAGTTGTTCTGCATCGGCAAACCGATAAAGTCTGCGAAATAGCGGGTAAATCGCAAGGCTCATGCACGCCTGAAACGGCATGCTCTCGCTTACGGCCGCTCGAACAAACCTACGGCGCGGATCTGTCCTTTCTCCCATTCGAAAAGCTCAACGCTGATCGGATGCGCTGAAGCCCGGTATGCCGAGTGAACCATCTCGGAGTACGCAGACACGTTTCCTCCGAGCTTCGGGAAAACAAAGCACTGGTATCTGCTAGGGATCGCGAACAAAAAAATTTCACCCATGGTTTCCAAAAACCGTGGGCCGAACTCCTCTGAGAGCACGCACAAACCCGTGGTCCCGTTTCGTGAGAGGATCTCCGCGTACAACACCACATCGCGGCGGTCGCGCCGGAGCCGGATTTCCTGCGCGTCCCAGTCTTTAGAGGCATTGGCTCGCGCGACTTTGGCGAAAACATCCCAGCCAATCGAAAACCCCTCCCAGTCCTTCTTGTTGAAAGCAGCAAACTCGCCCTCTTTGTAAACTCCCGCGGTGAGCAGCGTCTTTTTTGCGTCCATCACTTGGACTTGCACGCCCGGACGAAAGAACGATGCCTCAAAGGCGATTCGCCATTCAGGCTCCGGAGGAGGCGCGGCCTGTGCAAAAAGCCTCACTGCACCAAGCATCATATACACAAGTAGTGATCCGCAGACTTGCGCCAAAGGTGACATGCCGCGAATCTTAAGAGCATGATCACTTTTTTGGAAGGCGTTCTTGTAGAAGCGTACCCCACGCACGTGGTGATAAACGTAAATGGCGTCGGCTACCACACGTTGATCCCGCTATCGAGCTACGATCGCCTGCCACAGGTTGGCGCAAAAATCCATCTGCTCACACACCTCCAAGTCCGCGAAGACGCGCATGTCCTCTATGGCTTTGCCACTCCGCAGGAACGAGACCTTTTTAGACTGCTGGTGAACCACGTATCGGGCATCGGTCCCAAAACCGCTCTCGACGTACTCAGCGGAGTTTCCGTCACAAGTTTCAAAGCTGCAGTTGTCGCCGGCGACACCAAGTCCCTCAGCCAGATCAAGGGCATCGGCAAAAAAACGGCCGAACGCATTTTGGTCGAGCTGAAAGACAAGGTAGGGGTCGCCGCAGCGTGGGAAGCTGCCTCCGCAGCCCACGCGCCCAGCCCGCAGGACCAGCAGATGACCGATGCGATTCTCGCCCTGATAGCCCTCGGGTACAAACAGGTCGACGCCCATAAAGCTGTAAAAGCGGTTGCCGAATCCCGCCCCGGACAGACGCCGTCATCCGATGATTTGGTGCGAGAATCCCTCAAGCGTCTCGCATGATGAACGTGTCGCTCTCACAACTGCGAGAGGTTCTCCCGAACGAAGGGCTTTTCGAGGCCAAGAACTGGCGGCTTTCACCGGCTCCGTTTCCGATCAGCGAAACGCTGCATGCGCAACTGCATCGGCTGGGGACGCAGCTTTGGGCGTTTCAAAAAGCGTGCAACGACTTGTACGCTCTTTCCGTGGACGGACGTCAGCCAGCCTGGGTTCACCGGCTTCTAGACATCGGAAAGCCAGAAGAGCTTCTACATGTAGCGCGCGCGCGGATTTTCAGAAATGATGTGCCACTTTTACTGCGGCCAGACTTGATCCTTACCGAGACTGGATTTGTGATTAGTGAGCTGGATTCCATCCCAGGGGGAATCGGTCTCACCGCATCTCTGAATTCAAGCTACGCAAAACTGGGCTTTAATATCCTCGGCGGCGAGTCGCAGATGATCGAGGGATTCTCGAGAATCGCACCGGAGGGCGACATCCTCATTTCCCGGGAGGCCTCCACCTACAGGCCGGAGATGGAATGGCTCGCGGAACGCACCGGACAGCGGGTCTGCGACGCGGAATCGTACGCTTCGCGTCAGGACAAACGCGCTTGCGCCTACCGCTTCTTTGAGTGCTTCGATATTCCGAACATTCCCGGCGTTGATGCAATCCAAAGTCTCGCATTGGACGGAAGGATCCGCGTCACGCCGCCATTCAAGCCCCAGTTGGAGGAGAAGCTTTGGTTCGCGCTGTTCTGGATGCGTCCGCTCCGTGAATTTTGGAGGCGCGCTCTTTCGGATCGGCATTTTAATGCATTAAAGAAGGTCATTCCGCGCACTTGGATTCTGGATCCGAGCCCGATTCCTCCACATGCAGAACTGCCGGAGCTCAGCATCCAAGACTTTCAAGAGCTTACGGCTTTCAGCCAGAAAGAGCGCGAGCTAGTCGTCAAAGCGAGCGGCTTTTCCGAGCGCGCTTGGGGCGCACGCAGTGTTGTCATCGGCTCGGACGTGCCGCAAATCGAGTGGCGCGACGCGGTTGAATCCGCGTTGTCAGCATTCGACACACGGCCCCATATTTTGCAGCGCTTTCACAAGGCTGCAGTTTTCTCTCACTGCGTTTTCGATAACCAATCAGGCGATATTCTGCCCTTCCAAGCAAAGGTTAGACTCTGCCCTTATTACTTTGCGGATTCAAAAAGCGTCCACCTCAGCGGGGCGCTTGCAACGCTCTGTCCGCCCGATAAAAAAATTCTGCACGGCATGCGCGATGCCATCCTGCTGCCAACGGCTATTGCGCCAAAAGAGACACAGCCCACTAAAGAAGCGTAAGAGGATTTACACGGGTTTGAAGCGGCAAAGACACTCGCTTTCCGCCCAACCGGTGAGACTCAAACACAGCGGAGATCATTTCCATGATGGTTCTCGCCGCCTCGACACCACACAGAGGCTCACGCCGGTCCCGAATGGAGTTCAGCAGATCACGCGCAGGCAGTCCGTGCCCTGCAACCAGCTGCCGTATGTCCTTGAGCGGCTCCACGACGCCAAGTCCAGCACTTGTGAGCGGCACCCAAGGAGACGATGCCACCAGAGGGTTGAATGGATTGCCCATTCGGACATGAACCAGCGGCTCGGCGTCCATGCGCAAGTCGAGCACCGCCTCGCTGCAGATCAGCTGGACACCAAAGCCCGCGTTCTTGTCTCCAAAGTTCTTTACCGAGTCGAAAAACACCGGCACCCCGCTCTCCATCTCGAATCGCGCGTGCACTTCAGTCCCAGCCATCGGACCAATCCCCTCGTCCCCGTCTTTGACATGCTCCCGAGTCACAGGCTGTCCGTCCACGAAAACGCCTGCGGTGCAGGCAAGCGGTTTCCCAGCGAACACAGTCGACAAATTCAACACATGGGATCCCAGCACCCACAAATCGAGTGCACCGCCGCGCGCATCTTCCTTACCACGGCAACGAATCTCGATGAGCTTACCGAACTTGCCTTCGTTAAGCATTCCCAGCGCCACTGGCAGAGCGGGATGATACCGATTGCGGTGCGCAACCGCCAAGCGCATCCCTGTGCGTCTGCACTCTGAGACCAACTCATCCGCCTCAAGCAAACTGCGTACAAACGGTTTTTCCATGTAAACGCCGCGCGCCCCAGCCTTCGCAGCAGCCAGCACCATCGCCAAATGCTGGTCAACGTGCCGCGGACCAACCGCCACAATGTCCGGCTTAACCTCAGCCAGCATCGTTTGATAATCCACGTATGCCTTTGCCTGCGGAAACCGCTTCACGTCGGCCCCGTTGGCTCCAGCCCCGGCATCGCCCACCGCGACGACTTTCACTCCTTCAACACTCGCCCACATGCTGTCCAGACCGTGCCCGAAATTTCCGCGTCCCGTGTGCCCAATGATAGCAACTTTGTAGGCGTTGTCTGACGCAGCAACAGCCCGCAACGGTCGGGCTGGAAAACCATCTAGAATTGAGACCGCAGCAATAGACTGTAGAAACTGTTTTCTGTTCATAGGGGGAGATCGGGAGCGGGCCTGATTTGGCGCCGCCACGCGCGGTTTCAAGTCGACCTCATCACCCGTGAAACTCCAAGCATGAACTCAAGGCTTGAACTGGGAAACAAAGCCCTCAGCCTCGAAAGAGTACATCTCCTCTTATGGAACCCACTCCTGATCCGATCGAAATCAAAACACGCGAACTGTGTGCAGCTCTCGTCGAATTGCCGTCATTTCCAGAGCTTTTCAAAAAGGTGGAGCGCTACCTCGCCGATCTTGGCGCGCAGTACCAACTGAGCCAGCTTTCTCAACTCACCGAGCTTTTGCAGCAACGCCAGTCAATGGGCGCGGAAATTTCCGAAGAGGAGATCGGGAACTACGAGGGAACCCGTAACGCCATCATGAAGTCTGACACGATCCGCGAATTCGTGGAGGCGCAGGAGGAGATTCAGAAAATCCAGCACCAGATCATGCGGCTAGTCACAAAGACATTTGAGGTCGGACGCGTGCCCATCGAGGATGACTTTTACGAGGAAACGTGCAACTCCACGTGCGGATCGCACAACTGAGCAACTGCGACCTGAGCGCTCCGATCTGAGCGTTGCCGAATGAACGCTGGAGAGCAGCTTGCGCCGAGTCACGGCTGGCGCTGATCGGAACGGTCAAAAGTCTGCCGTCTATACGCCGTAGAACTCGGCGATTTTTGAAACCACGTATTCCTGCTGTTCTGCGGTGAGTTCCGGAAAAATCGGGAGCGCGAGCGTCTCAAGCGCAGCTCTCTCAGCCTGTGGGAAATCCCCGCTCTTATATCCCAAC
>JBILUQ010000340.1:0-3802 GCA_044370935.1 Chthoniobacteraceae bacterium | reverse complement strand
TGAGCGGCGATTAAGAGATCGAGCGGACCAATGCTTGTACCGTTTGTTTCAAGAGAAGCGCGGATGTCAGCAGAATGCAGCGCCGACTCGAGATTAAAATCAGCAATCCAGAACATGCCAAGGAAGGCATCAAGCAGGGCGGCTTGATGCGAATGCGATTGCCAGTTTTTCTTCACGCCGGTCCACAATTCCGCAGCGACGATTACAGGTATGCCGGTGATCGCTGGGGCTGGCAGCTTTTCGAGCCCAGTTTGGTTCCGTAAGATCGGAATGCAGGCACTCGAATCGAGTAAAAATCACGGCTTCAAAATGTCAGAAGATTAAAACTCGAGGATTGGCCGGTCGTGTATTGTCGGGCGAGGAGGGGGCTCAGGAAAATCGCTGCTTTGAGGAAACTTCTCCGCGAGGTATCGAGCGATTTCAGTAAAAGAACCGAATTTCGGTACAGGGATAGGCTTCAAAATGACCTCATCGCCATGTTTTTCAATCAGCACTTCTGAGCCATCAAAGCGGGAGGCTTTTGGTAAACGAATGGCCTGACTGCCTCCATGCTGGAAAATCTTAGCAGTGATCATAGATACATTTTATATTTACTTTCCGGAAACGCAACAGAGTGGTTTGGATTTAAACAAGCCACTGCTCAACTCCACCGCAGGTATTAATACAAAGTCGACGCTGAAAAAGTCCGCCCTAAAAGGCATGCAGGGGGTACCCTTGAGAAAAAATGACCCCGATTACGGCGCGGAAAAGGAGCCACAAACGCCCGACCCTCGCTAGCGACCTACCAAAGTTCATCGCACCTCCACTCAAGAGCACATGGATTGCGTCTCTGCAGGTTCCTTTGAGTCGATTTCTTTCCAGCGGATGCTCGCTTTTCATGTGAGCGATCGTCGGGTCAATGGCGGCACGCCTTTTCATCAATCGCCACAGCCATTTTTGGAATTGCTCCGCAGCGTCGCCGGTCGACACGCACTGATTTAGGCCCCGGCTGTTTGTGTCCACGATACCCTCTGTCGACAAACACATGTTTGATCCGCGTTTGTTCCCCGATCATTGCTCGTGTCTACGTGAGTTGCTTGCTCAAGGTGCGCCCGTCATAGGGATTTCCCGTGAAACTCAAGGCGCGTCTGTGTGATCGTGTAAGGGAGCGGTTGGTGAAGATTGCACGCAAAGAAGAACTGAAAATCAAACAGAGCCGCTATGCGCACTCCAGGCAGATGAAGCAGGCGCAGGCGTGCCAGCGCAAACTCAAGACCAACCTATAAGCTGTAGTTGGTCTCTTGATGTAGATTGAAAACAGAAGCGTACGAAACGTCCGATGGTTTAGCTACGGTGGTGATTACTGGTTCCTAAAGAAACAAGCTTGAACCTATTCTGCGCATTTTGCGGATGCATCATTCAGCCGGCTTTGCTAAATGCAAATGATGCAGACTTGGTCAATCACCCTTCACGGACCAGCGGGCGTCATCAGTAGCGTTGATACTGGCGAGTCACAATTTGTCGTCGGTACTGAGACTGCGTCGGATGTGTTCACGGTGAATGGCGATGGCGTTAGCGCGCGCCATGCATGGGTCTGGATCAGCGAAGCCGGGTTGCAAGTAGAGGCCCTCGGGGGTGGAACTCTCGTCAACGGATACCAGATCAATGAGCGCGTTCAGGTGGAGTATCCAGCGAGCGTGCAGGTGGGAGAAATTACTTTGGTGATTGAACTCAAATCAGTGCAGCCGGTGGCTGTGGCGCCTACTCCGAGTTCCTTGGACATCACGATCCCCCAGCGGGCAGTGACCAAGAGCAAGGCTAGCATGGAGGTCACTATTCCGCAGAGAACGCCCACGCGTTCGAGTGTTCAGAAAACTGCATCCACAGGAACACCCTCTGCGCAATCAAGCTCTACGGATAAGGCATCTACCCTGTGCGAGTACACCCTCGTTCGTGAAATCGCCCGTGGTGGGATGGGACAGATTTATTTTGGCGAAGATCCGCAATTGGAGCGGCAGGTGGCGGTGAAGGTCAGCAGCGTGAGCGAAGATGGTGAAGATCCGCGTTTTTCTAAAGAGGCCAAGGTGCTGGCTCAGCTCGCGCATCCAAACATTGTCCCCATCCACAACATTGGCGTTGATGCGCAGGGTCGACCGTTTTACTCGATGAAGCTGGTGAAAGGCCGCACGCTGCAGGCTGTCTTGAACCTCATCCGCGATGGGGATGCTGCAGCGATCAAAGACTATCCAAGAGCCACGCTGCTGACCATTTTTCGGAAAGTTTGTGACGCGATGATGTTCGCCCACAGCAAAGACATTCTTCACCGTGACCTGAAGCCCGAGAACATCATGGTGGGTGAATACGGTGAGGTGCTGGTGATGGACTGGGGCCTAGCGAAAGTGCTGGGTGAACGTGAAGAGCAAGCCTCTGTCACTAGAGTCAACGACACGGGTGACTACGGCATGACGATGGAAGGTGAGGTCATGGGTACGCCGCAGTACATGAGCCCTGAACAGGCGATGGGCATGGTGGCTGAGCTGGATGCGCGCAGTGACATCTACAGCCTCGGCGGAATTCTCTATGCGATCCTTACCCTGCGTCCACCGATCGATGGCACGACGTTGGACGAGGTGCTCACCAAGGTGAAGAACGGGAGCATCAGCTCGATGGTCACCAAACGTGGTGGCAAGGGTGCAGTGACGGTTGGGACACCTATTGGGATGGGTGCTGAGGTGCCAGAAGCGTTGCAGGCAGTGACGCTCAAGGCGATGGCAACGGATCGGAACAAGCGCTACACGAGCATAGAGGCTTTCGCCGGTGACATTGAGCGCTACCAGAACGGGTTTGCCACTCAGGCGGAGGACGCCGGAACTTTGAAGCGCATCAAGCTGTGGGTGGGTCGCAACAAGGTGCTGGCAGGATCTGCCGCTGCCATGCTGGTAGTGGTTAGTGGATTTACCACACGCATGATTCAAAAAGGACGTGAAGCAAGCGAGGCGTTGCAGAGTTTGCGCGAGACTGCGCCCACGTTTGCAGTGCGTGCTCAGGATGCGTTGCGGGAGGGACAGTTTGAAGAGGCGCTGAAAGCAACGACTTTTGCTGTAAAACTTGAGCCGTCCAACCGTGAATACCATGCTTTGCGGGGAAATGCGCTGCAGGTGCTTGTGAGGTGGCCTGAGGCTCTGGCAGCCTACAAGCGTTCGCTTGAGCTGGGAGAAATCGAGGAGGCGAAAGTAAACCTGAGGCTTACCGAGGAGCTGATTGGATTGAGCAGCAAGGACGGTGAAGCAAAAGCAAAAGCTGCCTTGTTCGAAGCACTCAATAGTCAAGGACGTCAGTACGAGGCTATGGCCCTATCGAGCACACTTGGAGATTTCTGGAAGGATCGTAAGACGGACCTAAGCGTGATCCCAGAGCTTGTGCGCCGGTTGGAAGCGAAGATGCTGCCTGTTCCCGGCACTAAGATTTTGCTGAGCAAAACAGAGTTTACCGTTGGAGAATGGAAGTTGTACCTGAAGGCAGAAGGACTGCCGGATTGGAAGCAACCGAGTACCGAGTTCGAACAGAATGACGAGCATCCGGTGGTGAATAGGAGATGGAATGATGCGAAGCAGTTTTGTGACTGGCTGAGCAAAGTCACCGGCAAAGAGTGGCGCCTGCCAACAAACGCAGAGATGGAGGCGGCCGTTGGCACTACAAAGTATCCTTGGGGCAAGTATTTTCCACCGAGCTGGGATGATGGGAATTACGCATTGGCAGCGGATGGTAATGGTGATCCAGCGAAGATTGGGGTGGACGGAATCAAAGGAACAGCGCCGGTGGG
>JBILUQ010000083.1:0-13693 GCA_044370935.1 Chthoniobacteraceae bacterium | reverse complement strand
CCGGTTGTTCCTTACGAAACTGAGGGGTTACAAATCTCTGGGTATATCGGAAAAGCTGGAATGAGCCGCTCCTCGAGACAACAACAACTCAGCTTCCTTAACGGACGGGCGGTTGAAAACATCACTATTTCGAAAGGCCTCCGCGAGGGATACCATACTGCGCTCATGAAGGGACAACACCCTGTGTGTTTTCTGTTCATCCAAATTAATCCGGAAGCGGTCGACGTGAATGTCCATCCTGCCAAGCGTGAGGTGCGCTTCCGCTCACCGGGTGAAATCCGCGAAGCGGTGCTGCAGACAGTGAAGCAGACTTTGGAGAGCGACCGCGCGAATTGGAGCGCGCAATTCACCCATTCATCAAACTCTCCAATGCTAGGCAGTCAGCACCATTCAGGCCCGGCTGCACCCCCGGCGCCTACTGGCGGAGGGGCCCCGCATCCGCGTATCCAGCAGGACGCAAAAGCTCAAGCAGAGCAGCACACCCTGCCCCTTCCAATTCAGCCGCGCCCCGCGCTTGTAGTGCCCCGTTCCAAGCAGGAGCCATCCCCAGCTCCTGCCGGTTCTTCACAACCCGCAGACCTCGCACGGCACGCGCCCTCAAGCCAAACATCCGAAGGAAGAGCGAACAAGGAATCCCTATCAGCACCAGCACCCGTGCCCGATACGTTCCGTTTTCTTGGAGTCTTGGGAAAACTCTACGTCCTGATCGAGAACTCCTCCGGCCTCGTTCTCGTCGATCAACACGCCGCCCACGAGCGGATTCTTTATGAGGAAATGCAGCGCCGGATGGAAACGCAAGGGGTTCCTTCTCAACGTTTACTTTTGCCAATCACGTTGCAGCTCGGTCCGCGCGACGCAGACTGGATCACCCGGCATCAAGAGATGCTCGAAAGAGCAGGAATATCCTTGGAGCATTTCGGAGGAGGTTCTTTCAAAGTGGACGCGCTACCGACATTCATTCGCAGCGAGGATCCAACGCAACTTCTCCACGACATTATCGACGACCTCCGTGACACAAACACGCAAACTGCCAGGCTCAGACTTGGAGAGGACATGATCGCCAAAACGGTCTGCCGCCACGCGGTGAAAGCGAATGACACTTTGCGCGAGCCCGAGTTGGCGAAACTCGTGGAAAACCTGCTTGCCTGCGAGCTCCCGTATTGTTGCCCCCACGGAAGGCCCACAATGATTCAGATAAGCTATCTCGAATTGGAGAAGAAGTTCGGAAGAAAAGCCTAAACTATTCCTGCCGCAGTTGCGCGCCGGGATCACGTACAACGCTCAGCCAAAGTCCCACACAGACAGCAAGGACCGATACCGCTCCCAGCACTGCGAGCGGCGCCCACAAGGCGGAAACTGAGACCGACTCGCCCCGCTGCATCTGCGCCGGTATCGCAACCCATACGGCGCTCAAACCGCCCCCAAACAGGCCCACGGCTACGAGCATGAAATGCTCCCAACCGAGCATCCAATAAACCTGCCGCTGCCGCCAGCCTAACGCCATCATGACAGCAATTTCCCCTCGACGCTCGACTGCGTTCCGCGCTGCAACCACGCCAACACCCACAGCGCCCAGCAATACACCCAGCCCGCCGAGAATCTGAAAAATGGAAAGGTAGGCGTTGGATACTGCATCCAGTTCCGCCAGCCGTTCCAGCACTGGAAACAGCTCAAGCCCGCGGTCCTCAAGCGCGCGGCTCCAAGCCGCTCTGACAAGAGCGACTCGATCCTGCGGCACATCAAGCAGCATCGCGCGATATCCACCCGCATCAGGGAATGCTTCAACGAAATTTGATTCGTCGATCAGAATTGCTCCCTGCAGGACCGACGCCTTGAGTGCGCCGACAATACGCATTCGCACCTGCCCACCGCGCCCATCGGGGACCGAAAGCAAATCGCCGACTCGTTTTTGAAGCGCCCACATTAGCGTCGCCTCGTCCACCAACGCAGGCACGATCCCGTTGTCTTTCCGGCGCAGCATGGCCCAGTCATCCCCCTCCTTGGCGAATCCAAATGCGCCAAGCGCGTCAAGGTCCGAGGCAGGCAATCCAAGCACTTTTGGACTTACAGCGCGGTTCAAATTCAAGCAGCTAGCATCCTCCCCTTCCTTGACCCTGATAGCAACCGCGCGCACGCTGGGTTCATCGGGAATTCCGAGCGCGTCACGCACTGCAAACTCGTTGAGATCTTCATATACCGGTGTGGCCAAATCACCCATTAGGGCGAATCCCCCGGTTCCCGAAGACCGAGATGACGAAGCCGTCCTGGCATCCTTCTGAAAAACTTGCACCGAGAGAACCAAGAACACCCCCGAGGCCAGAACTCCGATGACAGCGAGCGAACGCTTCATCCTCCTTCCAGCGTTACGCAAAGCCAATTGGAGCTCACTAAAAACAGCCCCTGAGGCGATGCGAATCAGCCAAGCGCTGCTAATGCTGATCCACGAAAGCAAAACCAAGGCGCCCAAACCAAAAAACAATTCAGGCCCGCCAAACTGGCCACGCAGCGAAAATACAACAGTAGCCGCCGCGACTAGCATCCCCACCGCGCCAATAAGCAGGTGCAAGAGCTTGCCACTTTTCGAACCGGCGACAACAGCCTCTGTAGCTCCACCAGCCATCAAATCGCGAACAGGCCGACGCCAGGCCCTCCTCAGCACCAAAGCCATCGCGCCGACTGCCACAAAGGCGCCGCTCACCGGCCCTAAAAACATGCTCGAGGGCGCTGCGAAAAAAACGATCTCCATGCCGCCCGTCGCTCCCTTCCAAACACTAGAGAGCGCGTCCAGCACGGATGCCGTGAAAAACAATCCAGCTACTGCTCCGATAAAAGCGCCGATTGAGGCGACCAAGAGACCCTCGCTTAAAAACAAGCGCCGCACGTCACGGGGGGACCAACCCACGGCAAGCAAAGTTCCCGCCTCGCTTGAGCGTTGCTCGATCATCAATCCAAACAGCAACCCGATTAACGCCAAGGCGGCCGCGATTAAAAATATGCTGAAGCCGACAAAAAGTCCGGCGAAGTCAACCGGAGCATCCGTTGAGGCAAGCGCGAGATCCCGAAGAGCGAGCACTTGCATACCCGAATTCTGCGGAGTCAAACCCGCAGCGATATCGATTCTGAGCTTTGTAGAGTCACCTCTAGGATATCGAACCGCAGTCGACGTCCCCCAACGATTCGCCCACATTTCGCGGCCCGCCGCGAGCGAGATAAAAGCCTTGGGCGCGCCCCGGTGCTCCTTCCAATAAGCCTCGTCTTTATCCCGAATCCGCTTGGTGTCCAAAGCGAAGCCAGGTTTCCAATCACGACAGTTCCCGACATCAGACAAGCCCGGAAAATCAGGCATCCATGAAGTGTTCCATCCATTTTTCTCCAGCGGCGCGATCCCCCGGACGGTGAACTTCCGGAGCTTTTCCTCCAGTTTGCGTTTCGAATCCATCACGAAGTAGGCCAGTTCAACCTCGGCCCCCACCTTCAACCCTAAATCATCAGCGAGCCAATCACTGACAATGATTTCGTGCTTTTCCAGTTCGGCGGGGACGAACGCTTCGCTACCAGGTTCAACAGCTGAAACCATCGAGTACGGAGTCGCCCGTTCGCCGGAACGGAGCCCGTTCACGAAGTAGGTGAGAGACGATGAACCGGTCGGCAGCGCGCTCATGAGCGTGTCGTCGAAAAACACGCGCGCCGTCCGAACTTCTGTCCGTCCAGGGAGCAGCCCGCTGTCGGTCTCATCCCCTCCATGCACAATTAGGGAAGAGTCTCCCGCGGTCCATACTCGTTTGAGTTCCGAGGTCAAATTCACTGCGTTTAGATCGGCTGAAAGGAGAACGTTTGCGCGCCCATCTATCGCAAGCCGGCGCTGGAGCATTTCAAGCGAGACAAAAATACTCGGTGGGGGAATTTGACTCGCGTACAGCGCGAAGCGTCCGAAACAGGAGTCATCCACCAGTTCCTTTACCTCAACGCGAATGGATTCGACGGTATCTTCTTCGCCCGAAAGAGGCGCATCCTTTGAAAAAGCGGAGGGTTTTTCGACTCGGATGATCAACGAATCCCCCTCCACTACCCCGAGCCTCTTTGCTGCTGCTACGTTTAAAATCGCGTCATTTTCACCAACCTCAAACCGCTTGCCCGAAACTGACAACCCCCAGAAACGCTCATCGACTCCGATGAGCTGCGCACGGTTGATTCGCGCCTTGGCGTCGGATCGGTTGACACTCCCTGCGAGCATGAGAAGAGGCGCGACCCTCGAACTCAGTTCGCCCCCAAGCGCGCTTCGAAACATCCGATCCCCGCCCACAAGCGCTGAGTGGACTTGTCCAACTCGATCCAAAGCCTGCTGCCGAAGCGTACCCTTCAACGAATCCCCGACTAACAGCGATCCAGTCAACACCATCACGCATAGCGCCGTTCCCAGCAGCGCTCCGAAATGCGCGCGCCAGTGATACCTCAGCCCGCGAATTGCAAGAAACAGCACACTCATGACGCCCGCTCCAATTTCCCATCCCGCAACTCCCACACATCGTCCAGCTGCTGGGCCAGCTCCGCAGAGTGCGTCACAGCCAAAAGACTGACTCCGCGTTCCTTCTGGATTTTTTTCAACAAAGCCCACAGCTGCAAAGCATTCGAGCGATCAAGCGCGCCAGTGGGCTCGTCGGCTAAGATTAGCTGCGGGCGGCCGGCAAGCGCACGCGCAACTGCAACGCGCTGCTTTTCACCCCCAGAAATCTGGGAGGGCATATGGTTCAGTCTACCGCCAAGCCCCAACGCCTCCAACAACTCCCGCCCATGCATTTGCGCCGCCATCCGCTCCGCCTTCGGAGCCGGTAGAAACGGCACCAAAACGTTCTCGAGCACACTACACTGCGGCAGCAGGTGGTGCGCCTGAAACACAAACCCAACTCGATGCCGGCGATAATGCGCAAGCGCAGCCCCCTCTAAAGAGCTGGGATCCTGCCCTCCAACCGAAATGTTCCCAGAGTCGGCCTTATCCAGCCCCCCCAGAATATTGAGGAATGTGCTCTTTCCCGCCCCAGAAGGCCCGACGATGGCCGCACTCCCGCCGGACTCTAGCCCGAAATCAAGCCCCCTAAGGACTGAGACATCGGAAAACTCCCCCTGCGAGGCATGTACTTTTGTCAGGTTTTTTACTTCAACGAACATAAGCTTGCTGGTTCTTCGATCGAATTTGCCCCCCTCTCGCAGCCGACCTCAATGAAGGCGCGCCTTGGGTAGGACGCCGGCCTTTGCATTGATTCACGCAGGACGCACCGCTAAGCGGCACCACCTGAGTTGACGAAACGTCGTGGCAAACGCGAGCTTCGAAATCAAATTTAGCGCGCCCGTCGTTCAAAAAAACTGATTCTGCCGCTCGCGTCACGTTCGAACACCGATAGGGTTAATGGAAGCGACAAAGGCGCATTCCCAGCGATTCCCCTTGCACAAACGGCGCGGAACATGTAGTTCCCTTGCCTCTTTTCTCGCAAATTACTGAACCGCTGTTCCCGGAACACAGAACTATGGCAAAATCAAAACCAGCAAAGCCCGCCCCAAAGGCGCAGAAGGCAGTAGCATCTAAGGCGAAGAGCCTGAAAGCTAAAGCCCCACTTGCTACAGCGAAAAAGGCTGCCAAGCCCGCGTCAACAGCGAAGAAAAAAGTGAAGCTTCGGGTAAGACTCAAACTCAAGCCTGCCGTCAAAAAAGCTGAGGTAAAAGGAAATACGAGCAAACCAGCTGCGAAGAAAATCGAGACGAAACCGATCTTAAAAAAGCCAGCGCCCTCTGCCAAGCCGGCAGCAAAGCCGGAAAAAACAGCCGCCAAAGGGGTTCCACCGAAGGCTTCCAGCAAGCCAGCACCCAAGGCTGTGGCTAAACCAGCCCCCGAACCGAAAGCCCCCGCAGCGCCAAAAAAGGATGCAAGACCCCAAGTACTTGCATCAGGAAAACGCCCGGCCAAAGGCGAAGCCAAACCTGCCCCGACGGTAAAAGCACCTGTCAAGCCAGCGTCGAGCGGGGTGAAGGTTGCGTCTGTTGTGGTGCCGAAACGAACCTCGATCATTGAGGACTCTGAGGCGCGCCCCAAGAAGATGGCCAAGCCGAATTTCAGTGCAACCTGGGTAATTGCCCAGAAAGACCGGATCCTCGAACTGCGTGATTCAATCCTTGAGTCGATGCACGGGGTTGCAAAGGACACGCTCCGTTCACGGGCTGAGGGCAGCGAAGCCAGCGCCTTCGGAATGCACCAGGCGGACGCAGGAAGCGACGCCTATGACAGAGACTTTGCGCTATCGCTTCTGAGCCAAGAGCAGGATGCGTTGTACGAGATCGAGGAGGCCCTTAAGCGAATCGAACTCGGCACCTACGGAGTTTGCGAAATCAGCGGCAAACAAATTCCGACTCCTCGTTTGGAAGCCCTCCCGTTCGCCCGCTACACTGTAGAGTGTCAGACGGAAGTTGAACGGCAAGGCAAACTGCATAAGGCTCGTCTCCCCGTTACATCCCTTTTTGGCCTCACTGATGAAGAAGCTCAAGAGAGCGAAGATGAGGACCAAGCACTAGACTCCAAAGAATAACCCCAAACTAATACTAACACCCATGGCACGCGACTTTATCATCCTAGAGTGCACCGAGGCACGCGCAGAAGGCAAACCTGTCTCCCGCTACATCTCCACGCGCAATAAAAAGAGCCCAAACACGCCAAACCGTTTGGAAAAGCTCAAGTACAACCCCTCCCTGCGCCGGCGTACGCTCCACCGGGAGACCAAGTAATCCCTAAGACAACTCTCTCATGCAGCCAAAAACACCAGCCCGCCGTTCCGCATTCCGTCGCGCAAACCGCACGATGCCCCGTCGTCGCATCGACATTTCACTCGACGCGATCGACTGGAAGAATCCGGATATCCTCCGCAAATTCATCACCGAAAACGGCAAGATTCTTCCACGCCGGATCACTGGGATGTCCGCTCGCTATCACCGCAAGATCACGCGTGAAATCAAGCGTTCCAGACAGGCGTTGATGATGCGTTAATCAACGGGCAAACGCGCGGGAATTAAACTGCGCGATGAACTCTTAAGGGCCGCGCCTCTTGCTTGCATGAGGCGCGGCCTTGTTTTTGTGACGATGCAATTTATCCCTGCTGCCCTTTCTCGTATCCCTGGCACTTAAACACAACCGAACTCTGGGTTGATAGCGTCCAAGGATGCTACCCACGAATTGCGTCAATAATTGAATCCACATCGTAGACACATCCCCCCCATGTACCTCCGCCAAGCCTCTGGAGCGCGGCCCAGAGCCTTGTGTCCTCCGGCAAGTGCGCGTGCGGGCGGAACTCGGCCCCCGTCGAACGCCCACTTAAAATTTTTGCACCCTCCTCAGGGGAACAACGGGCATCCTCGCGGCCCACAAAGTCGAGAGACCCTTCCATCCTGACCCGATCCACGACGATCCGAATCCAATCCCCCTCCCGCAGCTTTCCAACCGGACCACCTGCGAGAGCCTCCGGCCCCACGTGCCCGATGCAAGCGCCTGTTGATACACCTGAGAACCTCGCATCGGTGATCAGTGCCACGTTCTTTCCAAATGGCAGATGCTTGAGCGCCGATGTGATCTGATACGTCTCCTCCATTCCGGTGCCCATGGGCCCAACTCCAGCGAGCACCATTACATCGCCGGCAAAGATGCGTCCTTCGCGAATCGCTAATATTGCGGCAGCCTCGCTTGCAAAGACTCGGGCGCGTCCGTCGTGCCTGTAAACGCCGTCGGCACCGACCACTGAAGCGTCGATGGCAGTACTCTTAATCACCGAGCCCTCGGGGGCAATGTTGCCCACCGGAAATACCACCGTTCCCGTAAGTCCACGCTCTCGAGCCCTGTCGGCGTCCATGATCACATCGTCTGGATCAACCCCGTCACGCTCTGACAAAATCTGCCTGAACTTTGTCCTCCGCTCCGAATGACGCCATTCATCGAGATTCTGGGCGAGCGTGCGCCCCGTCACTGTTATCACCGAATCATCCAACAACCCAAGGGATTGAAGGTGCAACATGACCTCCGGCACACCGCCAGCGAGAAAAACGCGCACCGTGGGATGATACTGGGGCCCGTTGGGAAGCACGTCCACCAGTCTCGGCACTGCGCGATTGATTGAAATCCAATCCTGCACCTGCGGCCGCGGCAATCCTGCGGCATGGGCGATCGCAGGAATGTGCAGCAAAAGATTTGTCGATCCTCCAAACGCCGCGTGAACAGTCATTGCGTTTCGAATGCTTGCGGGAGTGAGGATGTCTTTAGTCCTGATGCGTCGGCGCTCCAGCTCCAGCACGCAATGCGCGGCACGCACTGCGATGTCGCGCCAAACCTCCTGCCCTGAGGGCGCCAGCGCAGAGTGTGTTGGCGCGAGCCCCAAGGCCTCCGCAACCACTTGTGAGGTGGCAGCCGTTCCAAGGAACTGGCAGCCGCCGCCCGCAGACCCGCAAGCCCTGCACCCAAGCTCCGCCGCTTGGGCAATTGACAACAGCCCTCGCGAGTATCGCGCACCAATGGTTTGAACAGCACCCGCATCTTCACCATCGCTTGCCGGCAGAGTGACGCCGCCCGGCACAACCACACACGGCAGCTCCCCCGCGGACGCCAGAGCCATTAGCATGGCGGGCATTCCCTTGTCGCAAGTGGCGATGCCAATCACACCGTGACGACGCGGCAGCGACCTTATAAGCCGCCGGAAAACCGTCGCCGCATCGTTGCGGTATGGCAGGCTGTCAAACATTCCCGTCGTTCCCTGCGTACGACCATCGCAAGGATCGGAGCATGTGGCAGAAAAAGGAATGGCGCCTGCGCGCCTTAGCTCCTCGGCAGCAGCCCTCACTTGAAGCCCAATTTCCCAATGCCCCGTGTGGTAACCGAGTGCGATTGGCTTGCCATCTTCCCCCCGCAGACCGCCCTGCGTGCTAAGGATCAAAATTTGTTTCCCCCCCAGACTCGCGGGATCCCAACCCATTCCAACATTTTGGGTTAGCCCGAATAAATTACCACTCGGCTCCTCCCGAAGCATGGAGTCAGTCAAAGGCAAAGCCCCCTTCGGACCGGGAGCACTTGTGGAAATTTGATAGATGCTCCGATGCTTCTCAGCAACCTCGGGGGCCGCACCATTTTTGGGGTCTGGAGTAGGTGTTCCGTCCATGAAAGCTTAGTATCCCGTGGCAGCCGCGAATTTCGAACTAAATTGCGGGCCACGCCGCTCCCGCGCTTCACAAACCGCCCCAGCTTCCGCATAGTGGCCGAATGCCCCATCCCCCAACCACCCTCTACCGCACCCCTCTGGGGGTGATCGCTTCGCGCGATGGCGAATACCGCCAGCTGTCGACAGGCAGTTTTGATGAGATTTTTGCGCAGGAAAAACCCGCAGACTGGCTTCACTCGGCATTCATTAACGGGAGCAGGTGCACAGAGCCCGAGTCGCTTCTCGCACCCATTGACTCTCAGGAGGTCTGGGCGGCTGGCGTGACCTACTTGAGGTCCAGAGATGCGCGCAAAGAAGAATCCCGCGACACTGGGGGTGGCCAATTTTATGACCGCGTTTATGACGCGGAGCGACCAGAGATCTTCTTCAAGGCAACCAAACATCGGGTCATCGCCCCCGCAAAGCCTATGAAGCTTCGGTCTGACGCGGTTTGGAACGTACCCGAACCTGAACTGACGCTGGCCATCAACCGATTCGGCTCCATCTTTGGCTACACCATTGGGAACGACCTGAGTTCAAGAGATATCGAGGGTGAGAATCCTTTATACCTTCCGCAAGCAAAGGTGTGGAGCGATTGCTGCGCGCTGGGCCCGGGCTTGGTAGTTCGCGCCCCGCTTCCCCGCAGCACCGGCATCAGCCTCTCCATCAAAAGATCCGGCATCGAGGCGTTTCTCGGCGAGACGTCGCTCGATCAAATGAAGCGCACCCTCGAAGAACTTGCCGCTTGGCTGTGGCGGGACAATTGCTTCCCAGCGGGCACCTATCTGATGACGGGTACAGGCACGGTGCCGCCAAACGACTTTACACTGCACTCGGGCGATGTCATCGACATCTCGATCGAGGGTCTGGGCACCCTCACCAACTCCATCGCGTAGATAAGCGACGACTCCTCTCTTCCTGACCGAAGGCAATTTCACGTTTCAGAAACCTGCACCGCATTCAACCCATACAAACCATGAAGCTTCACGGAAAAAACATCGTAGGCGGCGAACCTGTGACATGCTCCGGTCCGACTTTCCAGCACCGCAGCCCGCTTGACCTCATGCCAATGGAACCTTCATTTGAAGAGGCCTCGCCTACGGCAATCCACCGGGCGCTCGAATTTGCAGACGCCTGTTTCGGCGAATTTCAGAGCCGCGCCAAACAGGACCGCGCAAAGTTTTTAGAGGCTATCGCCGATCAAATCATGCGCCTTGGCGACACCCTCTTGAAGAAGGCTCATCAGGAGTCTGGGCTGCCTTTGGATCGGCTCACTGGAGAGCGGGGGCGCACCATCGGACAGCTCCGCCTCTTCGCCTCAATAGTGAGGGAGGGCTCATGGGTAGATGCACGCATCGATCCTCCCCTTCCCGAACGCCAACCAGTTCCGCGCCCGGATCTGCGAAGGATGCTCGTGCCGCTGGGCCCAGTAATCGTGTTTGGCGCGTCAAACTTCCCTCTCGCCTTCTCGGTTGCGGGTGGAGACACGGCAAGTGCGTTCGCAGCCGGCTGCCCAGTGGTGGTGAAGGGCCACCCAGCCCACCCAGGAACAAGCGAACTTGTGGCGGGCGCTATCAACGATGCTGCGCGCATCTGCGGACTGCCCCTTGGGGTTTTCTCCTTGATTCACGGCGGACCTGAAACAGGCCGCGCGCTAGCCAAACACCCACTGGCAAAGGCCGTTGGCTTTACCGGTTCACGAGCCGCAGGATTAGCACTCAACCAAGTCACTCTCTCGCGCCCCGAGCCGATTCCTTTTTTCGGCGAACTCAGCAGCCTCAATCCCGTGTTTCTACTGCCCGAATCACTGAAGGAAAGATCTCAGCAGATCGCCGAAGGATTGAAGGGTTCGATCACGTTGGGAGTCGGACAATTCTGCACAAAACCCGGAATCGTCATCGGAATCGCCGGGCCAGACTTCACACGTTTCGCGAGCCAGTTTAAGGAGTCGGTTGAAAAGGCGCCATCCGCCACCATGCTGCATCAGGGCATCGCGGAATCTTACCTCAACAGCCTGCGCTCAATTTCCGCGATTGAGGAAGTTGAAGCGTTCGCGGTTTCCGAGGTGAATCACGATTCGATGCCAGGCGCCAAAGGCACGCCCGTTGTCCTTAAAACATCCGCCCGCAATTTTATGCTTCACCGAGAATTGTGGGAGGAGGTCTTCGGTCCTTACACCCTACTCATCGAGGCCGATTCGCGTGAAGAAATGCAAAAACTTGCGGAGTCCCTCAGCGGTCAACTCACCGCCACCATCCATGCGACCACAGGCGATATCCACTCCTTCCGTCCGCTCATTTCGGCTCTCCAAACGAAAGCGGGAAGAATCGTACTCAATGGATTCCCGACCGGTGTGGAAGTGTCGCCCGCCATGCAGCATGGAGGCCCATTTCCCTCGACTACAGACTCTCGCTTCACAAGCGTGGGAACCGCTGCGATCCTCCGATGGACCCGCCCGATCTGCCTGCAAAACTTCCCGGAGTTTCTCCTTCCAGACGAACTCAGGGACCGCAACCCGCTCGGGATCATGAGACAGCTGGACGGACAGCTCACCCGTTAGGGCGCCTTCACCTCCGACCAACCCACAGTCCTAGTCCATTTCACCCACCACCAACAACCCCCTCACCCACTCCAACCATCCCGTGACTCGAGTTCTACTCACCACCACATCGTTCCAAGACACCCCTGGGATTCACCACGACATGCTTGCAGCCTCCGGCTTTGAAATCGTCCGAGAACGCGGCCCGCTCTCTGAGACGCGCATGTTGGAATTAGCCGGACAATTCGACGCATACCTTTGCGGAGACGACGCACTCACACGGAGCGTCATCCAAAAATCACTACCTCGTCTGAAGGTCATCAGCAAATACGGCATCGGCATCGACAAAATTGACCTGCAAGCCGCCACTGACCACTCGATCCCAGTACTGTTCACTCCGGGCGTAAACCATACGACGGTCGCGGAACACACGTTTGCGTTAATGCTCGCCGCGGTTCGCAAGCTGGTCATCGAGGCCAACCATACAGCTCGCGGGGAATGGACGCGCATCACAGGAAATGAGATCTGCGGAAAAACCCTCGCGATTGTCGGATTCGGCCGCATCGGCAAAGAGGTTGCCGTCCGAGCAAAGGCATTTGACATGAAACTCATAGGGTACGGAAATTATTGGGATGAAGATTTTGCGCGATGGTACGACATCCAGCGCGTTGAGAGCGTCGAGGAAGCCATGAAGATTGCCGATGTTCTTTCCCTGCACACCAAACTCACTCCTCAAACCCGGCACCTTATTAACGCGAAAAACATCGGGCTGCTCAAAAAGGGCGCTGTGATCGTCAACTGCGCGCGTGGAGAGATTCTCGAACTCACCGCGCTGGTGGACGCGCTCAAATCAGGCCATTTACTCGCGTACGCGGCGGACGTGTTAGACCAGGAACCTCCTCCAGCAGACCATCCACTGTTGGGCCTTCCTAACGTGATTATTACCCCGCACATCGGCTCCCGCACGCACGAGAGCGTGCAGCGTCAGGCGAGCTGCGCTGTGGAAAATCTCACCCGCTACATGGCGGGGAAAACACCAATCGCCCGCGCGAATTAATCCCATGTCCGAAACCTACTACATCGTTCCCGAAGCAGCGCACAACAGCCTCATCCAAGCAGCCTACGAGCACCGCGGATATCTCGCGGATGAATCCTCCGAGGCAGCTCGCTTTTGTGCCGAAGCATCCAAACATGGAATCCGCACACACAACGGAATCAAAGCGCTGCACTTGGACCACCTTTTCGGATCGGGCTCGCAGGGATGCGTTCCCGGGGCACAGATCGAGGAAATCACGAGCCGGTTTCCATCCGCAAAAATCTGGAACGCGAACAAAAAGCTGGGGCAATCTACCGCGCACCGCGCCATCAACGAGGCAATCCGCCTGGCCGACCAGTTCGGAGTTGGGACGGTTTCAGTGGATAATGCTTTCCATTACCTTTGGGGCGGGGGCTACGTCATGGACGCTGCCAAGCGCGGTTACATTGCCTACACCAACTGTACCGCGGCCCTCGCCGAGGTAGTTCCATTCGGAGGCAAATTTCCAACGCTTGGCACCAACCCGCATTCCTGGGGATTTCCAACAACGGACACACTCGGCTATCCGATTGTCATCGACTGGGCCACCTCGGTTGTGGCGATGGGCCGCGTCCAGCAACTCAAGCGCGAAGGCAAAACGCTTCCGCCGATGGCGGCAGTCGACAAAAACGGAACTCCCACAACGGACCCTAACGACGCGGTCTCACTCCTTCCATTCGGCGCACACAAAGGCTACGGCATGGCACTCATCAACGAATTGGTCGGAGGATACATTGGAGGCTCTCTCCCAACCTTGAGAAGCCGCTGGGAAACAGATGGGGACGACAAGCACACCTGCGCGTTTTATTTCCAAGTCATCCATCCAGAGGCCATCAGCGGCGGGGCCTTTGCAAAAGG
>JBILUQ010000339.1:0-3817 GCA_044370935.1 Chthoniobacteraceae bacterium | reverse complement strand
TTGCCCCTTCAACCTCAACTTCACCTTCGAAGACGCAAACGTGCGAACGGCCTCCAAATCCGGTGCTGACCCCAAACTTGGTACCCCAGTCAATGACTTTAATCTCGGGCGTATCAACCGTAAATCCGTGGGCATGATCTGGAACGTCGGCAGTGACAGATCCCTCCACGAGCCGGCAGTGCATCGAATCAAGAATCTGAAGCGTGGCGGGCGCCTCCATACAGACCTTGGCGCCGCATTTGAACTCAAGAGTGGCGATACCCTCGACAAGAATCAGTGTCCCTGCAGTCATTCGCGAATTCACGAGCGTGGGCAGGGCCGAACCAGCCCATTTGCAATTATCCGCCTTGATAAGTCTCGCGACCTTTGGAGTTAGCAAGCTCAAACCGCCGCAACCGACAAAGATCGCCCCGAGCAACAGGCTCGCCGCAACCGCGCCAGCGAGCACCGGCTTCCACCTCGCAGCATGGTCGGCAACATCAACCACAGGGTGACCTGCAAAAATCCGCTCCAAATCCCACCCTCTTTCACGCAGTGTTGCATGCAACCACACACGTTCCACATAAGCAGAACGCAGATCGCCGTCCGCCACTACGTCAGACTCGAAAGCCTCTTGCTCCTCTGGGGAAAGCAGTCCCTCAATGGCGCGGTGAATGCGCTCGTTTGTTTCTTTCTGATCCTTCATGAGGGCATTGATAAACGTTGCCTTTTAACGCACTCCTGAAGCGCTTCGCGAATCCTACTCAACCCGCGATACACTGCATCAATGGTGCGCTGTGTCCTCGACGCGATCTCTTCAACTCCGCAGTCTTCGTAATAACGCCAAAGGATGATCTTTCGATGGGCATTTGGAAGCTTCTGCAAGCAATGCAGGAGCGCTTCCGATTGAAGATCCAAAGCATCGAAACGCTGGTCAATTTCCTGTGCCACTACCTCAACGAACGCATCGTCCAAGGAAATCGCTGAACGCTTCTTAAAGGCGCGGCGATAATTTAAAACATGATTCGTGGCGATGCGATGCGCCCATGCACGGGCATTGGAGCCGGGCTGAAACGACTGGAAATGCTTCCACATTGTGATGCGCACCTCCTGGATGATGTCCTGCGCGTCCGACGAGCTTGCAACCAAACTGTGCACATAAACGCTCAAACCACGCTCAATGGTCGAAAGCAGCCTCAGGTATGCCTCCGCCGGCTCAACCGGCAAGCTTGCGTCTGGCGCACTTTGGTTTTCGGATTCCATGACTACGACGAAAAGGTCGGCTTGCAAGTCTCTCGGGCACTGTTCCTGAAAACTTATTTACGCGTCAAAAAAATCTGGCCCCGCGAACGGAACCCAGCCCCAGCACGAGGAAGGCGAAGCGGCCATCCGCGCCCAAACTCAGCACGCACAATGAAAGACGACAGGGATGGCCATTGGACTTGAACTTAGCCCTTCCAAGTATTGGAGATTTTTGAACGCCACCGGTCGCGCTTCTTCACGCAGACCATCAGTACCCGGGCATTGATCTTGTCGTCGGTCCACCACGTGTTGTCTTTGCGCGGGAATACAATTTTTGAGACCTGCTCGAACCCGACGTCGTGCAACAAACTCACGAGCGAATCCTCCGTCAACCAAACCGAAAGGTCGTTCACCAAAGATGCGGTTGTGGATAAATCTTTGGTGAGCTGCGGAGTGTTGGGGTTGAACTCAACGAAGTGGCGCCCTTGGTAGGTTTTGCCCTTGTGCTTGAACTCCTTCATCTCGGTGAGCTCGGGCTTCCAGTCGCCGATCTTCGGGATCACCGGCAGCGAAACATGCGTGTCCAGGAGCATAAACCCGTTGCAAAGCCCCGCCATGTTCTCAAGAAAAGTGAATGGATCGTCGAGGTGATACAACAACCCGAGCACAAGCGCCGCGTCAAAAACGCCGTACTTCTTCTTGGTGACCTTCATCGCGTCATCTTGTACAAAATTGAGGTTTCGAATCTTCAGCGCAGACTTCACGAACTCGCATTTCTTGAGGTTCTTCGCCTTTCCCTCAACCCCGAGCACAGATGCTCCCTGCAACGCGCACTCGGCAGAGAAGTACCCTTCGAGACAGCCGATATCAACCACCCGCTTTTTCTTGAAATCACCCTGCCACTGATGACTCACGATCTTCATGATCTCCTTGTGTGCCGGGTAATAGTCCTCCACGTAAGCGGTGTAGACTTTGTGAGGCAGCCGGACGTTGTGGTTCCATGGTCCCAGAGCGTCGCGGACTTCAATCAACTTTTTTTGAGTCCACTTCACGTTGCGGAAGGAAAGCTTCGTGATGTTGTCCAGATAGGCCTGCTCGTCCTGCTGCTGCTTGGTGAGGTTCTTTTTCATCGTTTGGGGTGGAATCATTGATATCTGTTGAAAACCGACCGGACGCCGCCATCCGCGGCGCCCGAGATGTCGCGGCGCATGCCGGACCTGTAACTATCACTAGCTGAGGAGCATTTATTTTGCAATCCGCCAATTTGCGACTGTAAAAAGCTGTATCCGGAACTCCCATCCCTTATCCGCAACCAAGCCGATCATGAGCACCGCCGCCCCCACTTTAAAAAAAGCATCCCGGCTCGCCTGGATGGACATCGCTAAAGGACTCGGAATTTTGGGAGTGGTTTACTACCACCTTTTTGCCACATACATCGACAAGGACTACGCGAAAATGCCCTGGGTAAAGTCGGGGCATTTCCTCGCAGACCTCATCGGCCCGGCTGGTGTAGGTTCCGCCGCAGACATCCTCAGAGTCCTCGGCGGAATGCTGTGGGCAAGCGCGCCCGATATCGGATCGGACTCAGTGGGTGTCTTCATTCTGCTGGGGGGATGGGCGCTGGCAGCGGCAACATACAAAAAAGCGCAGTCATCGCCGATCCCGTGGATGAACTGGTACCGGCAGCGTTTCGAGCGTCTATACCCGGTTTACTGGTGCGCACACTTGGTGCTGCTGCTAACGCCCTTCACTTGGATTGAGCAGGTCGATTCACGATTTCTTTTGAGCCTCACCGGCCTCCGATTTTTGGACATCGACCGCACCTTTTTCTACGCCAACTCAGCGTGGTGGTATTTTTCGATGCTCATCCAGTTTTACGCCGTTTTCCCACTCTTGTTCACCGCCTACAGACGGCTCGGGCGGTGGTTGTTTCTCGCGCTCGCGATTGGATCCGGTTTTTTGCTGCGCTACCTGCTGATCGTTAAATGGCAGGTAAACGGCAACTGGATTTTAGGCGGGAACTGTCTTTCGCGTCTGCCCGAGTTCGCCCTCGGCATGACGCTGGGCATCGCCCACCTCAACCACGCCGATCGCATCGAGAAATGGATACTCGGCTGGCGCGCCCTTCTCCTCGGGCTGGCCATGTACTATTTTGTTTGGCTCCTGAACTCCAGCCTGACTGCCTATGTATTCGCGGACTTCTACACATCGATCGCTTGCATGCTTCTACTTTTGGGAATGAGCGGCCTTGCGGTGCGGACACCACTTTTGAGCGAGTGGCTACTAAAGACCGGCCAACTCTCGTTCGGGATCTACCTCACGCATCAACCCCTCGCTATTTGGATCGGGATCAAGACAAGGACACTCCCTCCGTGGGGTTTTCTATTAGTAATGCCTCTGATTTTGATCGGCCTCAGGGTTTTTGGCGCCGGCGTCGAGCGGGCGGTCAACACCGTGCTCGAGCGGTGGGTGTTCAAAAAGGGAAACGCCGGCATTACTCAAGGCCTGCAGCGCGTGAGTTGAGCATAAGCCTGACAACGGACCGCTTGACCCGGAATTTGTATACCGCATACTCGACTGGGGGGCTGGGGGGGGC
>JBILUQ010000338.1:0-3820 GCA_044370935.1 Chthoniobacteraceae bacterium | reverse complement strand
CAGTTCCCGCAAGGCGATCGAGGTTCGGCGTGATTGCCGCCTTGTCTCCATAGCAGCCGAGTCGCGTGGCAAGATCGTCGGCGATTAGAAAGAGTATATTTGGACGCTTAGCAGCCGGTTCGGCACGGTTTGAGTTTGCAGTGGGCGCAGAGACCAGCTGTTTGAGCTCTGCCGCACGTGTGGTTCCCGAAACTGCAAAAATGAGGGTGTAAAAAATAAACTGCACGTTTTTCATAGTTGTTTGGATGTTTTTGCCGTGAATTTTAGGCGCGTTTTTTGATGCTGCTCTGGGTGTCATCCGGTTCCTTTTAAGTAAAGCTCTCTACCAGTAGCTGGCCGCGGTCGGCACTGAGGTAAAAGCGTGTGGCTGCGAAAGAGTCTCCGCCGGACGAGCTAGTCGCGCCGCAAAGTGCTCTCGCGGAATTCCGTGACGGTTGAACTCAGACACGCAGCCCCTTTAAAGCGCCGGTACTGGTCGCAAATTTGTCTATTTCCACGCCAAGCTGCTGCAGCATGCTCACGTAAAGGTTTGCGAGCGGCGTGTTGTTGACGGAGTCATAGATCAGATGCTGACCGTGCCGGAAGCCGCCGCCGGCTAGGATCAGCGGCAGATTCTGATTGCTATGCGAGTTGGCGTTTCCAAGACAGCTGCCGTAAAGGACCTGCGTATTGTCCATCAAAGTGCCGCCCGCCTCCGGGGAGGCCTGCATTCGGCTCAGAAACTCGCCAAAGACTGAGATCTGCGCTTCCTCGATTTGCCTCAGCTCCGCGATTTTCTCCGGCTCGTTTCCGTGATGCGTGAGGCTGTGGGTTTCGTTCTTCACCCCTGGAACATGCGGCACAACGGAGAAGGTACTGAGTGTGAGCGTCACCACTCGGGTGCTGTCAGTTTCGAGTGCGAGTCGAATCAAGTCGAACATCAGCCGCGAGCGGGCGACAACTTCATTAGCGTCCGCGATGTCCTTGGGTTGCGGGTAGCTCACCTGTGGTTTGGGTCGACTCTCCCACTCGATATTGCGCTGCAGATGTCCCTCAAGCTCGCGTACGCTTTGAAAGTACTGGTCTAGTCGGCTGCGATCAGCTGAGTCGTAGCTCTTCTCCAACCGTCGTGATTTATCGAGAATTAAATCCAGCACGCTTCCGCCGGACTCGATGCGGCGCATTGCAGCCTCTTTTTCTTCCGGAGTGCCGGCAACAAACATCCGCCTGTAAAGCCGTTCAGGGCTGCTTTCGGCTGGCAGCACCACCCCAGCCCGGGAAACAGCGATGGAATCCACGTAATGCTCACCTTTCCGCACCGAAACCGCGAGCGACGGAAAACGTGTGTCAGCACCGATTTTGTCAGCCGCCAGCTGATCGAGCGAAAGGCTATTCCGGAAGGTTGGCTGCCCGGGGTGCGGCGCACCGGTGAGGAAACACTGGCCCGCGTGGTGATTCCCATCCACCCCCGGATGCGAAAGCCCTGCGAACGTTGTAAACAAGCTGCGCTGCGGCGCCAGTATGTCAAGGTACGGGCTGCTGGTCTCTCCATCCTTCGGAAAAAAGAAGTTTGGCATCATGCCGAGTGGCACGTGAATGGCGATAAGACGGCGGGGCGCGGGCTTTTCAGCAGCACGTCCAAAGGCAGGCAGCGCCAGGCATGCGCCAGCTGCGAAGAGAAAATTGCGACGGTTCATTTGGATTAGCTCTATTTTTGATTCAGCGTACTGGTGGTTGAAAAAGCCCGCTCTCAGCGAGCGAGTAAAGTAGCGAACGAAGACCATACCCTGATGCTTTTGCAGCATCGACAATCCGCTGAATCTTACCGCGGTCTGCGTAACTGACCTCGGCACCGGTTGAGTATCTGGAGAGGTGCGCGACAAATGAGCGGGCAAGCTTTTCATCTTCGCTTGCCAGCAGCGCCACAAACTCCGCAGTGTCGCGAAAGGTGCGCTTGTCGCGCAGTGTTCCGCTGGGGTCAACCGTCGGGCCAAGCTTGTACTCGACCTTCCATGTGGTCCGTCCCTTCTCAGGCGGCAACTCCCCTGCTCCATTCGAGCGATAGCGCATGCGAAAGCCTCCGACAGGATCAAAGGCTTCAAGCGCGAAACCGGGCGCGTCAATCTTCGCATGGCAGGACGCACAGCTTGCATCGCTGCGGTGCCGGTCGAGTTGTTCGCGCACAGTGGTGGTGCCGCGAGTATCCGGATCAATCGCCGAAATGCCTGGAGGCGGCGGCGGCGCAGGATCGTTGAGCAGTCGGTCAGAGACCCACACACCGCGTTTCACCGGAGAAGTCGTCGTGCCGTTGGCCGTGAGCTTCAGAATAGCAGCCTGCCCGAGCAGCCCGCCTCGCAAACTCTCCAGAGGCAGCGCCACCTTGCGAACCTCCACACCTTCAACGCCGGAAATGCCATAGTGCTCTGCAAGGCGCTGCGTGAGCATCGCAAATCCGGGCTGGAGCAGCGAACGTACGGGAAGGTCATTCGTTACCAACTCGCGCAAAAATGCGGGCGTTTCATTGGCCAGCCCGTCGTGCAATAAAAACCGGTATTCCGGGTAAAGCACGGGATCCGGCGTGGTTTCCTCAATGCGGCTCAATTCAAGCCACTGCCGTGCAAAGTCAATGTAGAAGCGCTGGCTGCGCGGATCAGCCAATAGCCTGTCGAGCTGCGCCCTCAGCACTTCAGGTTGGCTCAGATTTCGGGCGCGCGCGGCCGCAAGCAGGGGTTCATCCGGAGGTCCGTTCCAGATCCAATACGAAAGACGCGACGCGAGGGCGAACTGTTCGTTGTTCGAGAAAAAAGTCGTTTCCTCCTTCGCATCACCTGCCAGAAAAAGAAACTCCGGCGACGTCAACGCCGCTACATAAACTCGTCGCATTGCGTCCTCGAAACAATCCTTTGCCTCCAGACGTCTTTTAAGAAGCCCAATGTAGGGTTCGATCTCAGAGTCGCCGATGTCTCGGCGAAATGCGCGCGGAAGAAAGTCACCGAGCAACCGACGCGCATCAGCCACGGGATCCACAGACTCGACTGTTTCGATTGGCGGCGTTCGCTCTGCCGGGGGCAAGTCGATATGATGGTTGGGAAGATAGCCGCCGATACTCCTGATTTTCTCCCGTCGAGGGGGAACCACTCCGATATCTGTGGCCAGGGGTTTGATCGGCAGGCTGCCAAAGATCCTCTGATGACTCGCTGGCGGCCATGTCGGGTTCAGCGGACCCTCTATCTCAAACCAATCGATCGCCACACCCGGGCCCACGTGCTTGGCCGCCCTTCCAGCAATCTGACCGATACGCAGCCCTATCCAAGGGATGGACACTGGATCAAAAACGATCGACTCGTGCGCATCCAGCCAGGTGAGAATCTCTCCTTCGTTGGACTGCATGGAGGGCGCGGTGAAAGCCGACAGCAAACGACCGCCCTCCTGCTGCTTGCCCTCCTCATGGGCTCGAAGCACGGCGGCCTGCGGTGATGCACACGGGTTAGGTCGCGCGTTCTCCCATTGGAAACCCCAAAGCGAAACTTTCAACCGATACATCCCGGCATAGATCGGCGAGACGTTCATCGCCGCCTCATAACCCGCGAGATTCGGGTTGAGCAGACCGACCGCGCTCTGGCTCTGGCGGATCGTTTGCTCCTTAGTCAGCTTGTTACGTTCTTCCAAGTCTGGTCCTTGAAATCCAACGTGCCCCTGCTTGTCTTCGCCTCCTCCGCGAACCGGCAGGTCCGGGTCGGGCTGTTTGTCCTTGAGCAGAACGTACTGGCCGTGGGCGAGATTAGCGCCGAACTTGAACAACCCGGCTGGGTAGATGCGTTTTTTGTAAACAGGCGGAGGC
>JBILUQ010000337.1:0-3828 GCA_044370935.1 Chthoniobacteraceae bacterium | reverse complement strand
TGACAACTTCCTTGCCGGAGCCGGATGGATGCCCGGTGACCCCGTGCCGTGGACCGGCGCTGACCGCCTGGATGCGCCCGAGCCCGGCTACAAGCACAAGACGCAGCTCTACAACCTTGACGCCGTCGCCTACGAGAGCCTCATGCTCGGCTTCTTCGAACTCCACCGCGGGCCGGAGAATGACCGCTGCGTGCCAAGGGGCCTGCCCAAGCTGAACGAGATCTCGTTTGGCTACAGCCGTGACGGCTTCCACTGGGCGCGTCCCGACCGCCGCGCGCATATTCCCGCCAGTCGCAAGGACACCTGGGACCGCGGCTATGTCTCAGGTGGCGGTAACATCTGCGCGGTCGTCGGCGACAAGCTCTATTTCTACCACTCGGGCGTCCGCGGTGACATGGACAGCGCAATCAAGAAAGACGGCAAGGTGAACTTTCGCAGCATGTATGACCCGACTTGCATCGGGATCTCAACCTTGCGCCGAGATGGCTTCGCCTCTCTTGACGCGGGTGCCTCGACCGGCGAGATCACCACGCGCCTGCTGACCTCCTCCGGAAAGAACCTCTTCGTCAACGTCGACTGCCCGCAGGGCGAACTGAAAGCCGAGGTGATCGGCGAGGATGGAAAAGCCGTCGAACCCTTTACGCTCGCCAACTGCGTTCCCGTCTCCGCCGACAAAACCGTTGCCCCTGTCTCATGGAAAGGCGCCACAGACCTCTCCGCCGTCGCGGGCAAACCGGTGCGTCTCCGTTTCACCTTGCGCCGCGGAAGCCTCTACGCCTTCTGGGTCAGCCGCGACGCCACAGGCCGCAGCGACGGCTACGTGGCCGGCGGCGGCCCCGGCTACACCGGCGCGACCGACACCGTAGGAGAACTCAAATGATCAACAAGCTCGACAAGCCATTTAGCGCGCCCCGCGACGATACCGCGCGCGCGAGCTGCGGAAACGGGGCAAAAGCGAATTCCTATCATTACATTTTGGGTCGACCGGGTTTTAACCTATATCTTCCTACCCAAACCAGAACACCTGTAAGCCCTGCACTCCTGCCCTTCCCTTCCGAAAACAATTCCCGATTCTTACAGATTCCTCCTTCCCTGCGCGGGAATGGACGCGGGATCGCGCCCCTCAACCCCACTCCAGACAACCTCTTCATGAAACGCCCACTCCCACTGCTCTCAGTCCTGCTGTTCACCTCCCTAGGCGGAGTCCACGCAGCGGACACCTCGAAGCCCAATATCCTCGTTATCCTCGCGGATGACCTCGGCTATGGGGATGTGCGGTGTTACAACCCCGAGCGAGGGAAGATTCCGACTCCGAATATCGATCGTCTGGCGGCAGGAGGAATGCGATTCACGGACGGGCATTCGTCCTCGGGCGTGTGTTCGCCGTCGCGTTATACGTTGCTCACTGGGCGGTACCACTGGCGCACGAAATTGCAGAGCGGCATCGTCGGGGTCTTTGGGGAGGCTTTAATCGCGCCGGATCGGATGACCATTGGCACGCTTGCCAAGCAGCACGGCTATCGCACGGCCTCCATCGGCAAGTGGCATCTGGGCTGGGACTGGCCCATTACGAAGGAGCAACGCCCGTTACTCTCGCCTGCCAAACAACCAGAGGATGAGGCAAGCAAACCCAACAAGAAGGCCAATCGGAAAGACGCCGCTTCTGGGGCTGTCGCCACGGAGCAGCAGATCGCGGCATGGGCCGATATTTTCTCGAAGCCCATCGAGGGCGGTCCGAGCACGCGCGGCTTTGATCTCGCATTCGGGGTCGATATTCCAAACTGGCCCCCGTTTTGTTTTATTGAAAATGGTCGCACGCTTGGCACTCCAACCGAGTTCCTACCGAGCCATTACATGGCTAAGAACCAGGCGAGTATTCAAGGTCCGGCACTCAAGGACTGGAAGCTTGAAGCTTTATTGCCAGCTTTTGGAGACCGCACGATCCAGTTCATCAATGAGTCAGTGAAGGAGAAACAGCCCTTTCTGGTTTACATGCCCATCACGTCGCCGCACACGCCGCTCGCTGTGAATCCGGAGTGGAAGGACAAGAGCCAGCTCAATCTCTTTGCGGATTTTGTGATGGAGACGGATGCCCTTGTGGGGCGTGTACTCGAGGGGCTCGAAAAGAGCGGCGCAGCAGACAATACGCTCGTCATATTCACCGCCGACAACGGCTGCGCGCCCTACATCGGGGTGAAGGATCTCGAGGAATTGGGCCACTATCCGAGCGGTCCCCTGCGAGGCTACAAAGCCGACGCCTGGGAGGGCGGACACCGCGTTCCGTTTATCGTGCGCTGGCCCGGTGTAGTGAAGGCTGGCAGTGTTTGCAGCCAGCTCGTGTACCAGGCCGACTTCCTACGCACTTTTGCCGATATATTTGGTTCGACGCTTCCGGCCACCGCTGGAGAGGACAGCTTTAGCCTCATGCCCTTGCTCAAGGGGGAAGATAAACCCATTCGCGAAAACGCTGTGAGCGCCTCCATTGGCGGCACACCAGCTGTACGCAGCGGGTCGTGGAAATACATCCCGGCGCCCGGGTCCGGCGGATGGGGCACCGGCGGGGATCAATCGCAGCCCGTGCAGCTTTACAATTTGGCGGAAGACCTCGCTGAAACGAAGAACCTGGCCGCTGCGATGCCGGAGAAAGTAGCCGAGATGAAGGCGTTGCTAGAGAAGCTTATCATCGATGGCCGCAGCACACCCGGAGCACAGCAAAAGAACGATGTGGAGGTTCTTCGGTATCCACGTGCAGCCGCTGCGAAGAAGAAGGCGGAATAACGAGCGGGGTGAGTTTCAGCGCAGAAGACACCGGCAGGTTCCTCACGGTGTCTCGGTGTGTAGGGAGAGTGAGCACGTTCCATTCGGTTCTGGGAATGGCTTCTCGGAAGAGCGGCCGCACCCAATCCGAGAAGGAGGACGTATTGCGGGTGTATGATAAGTGCCGTGACTCCGCAAGATGAGGGCTGAAAGGGGCGGTTTACGCGCCTTCCCGGGAGTGTATTTGCCACACCTACCATCGGCTCCCCCCTGCCCCAACCGATTCCAGCGAACCGAGGCAACGCTACTTCGCCTCGACAATCAGGGTGCCCTGCACTTTAATAGAGTAGGGAGACAAGGATGGTTTGCGGCCACAACCACTCCGTGTCCTCATCTCCCCCTCATCGAACCGGACGGGCGGATTTCCCGCATCCGGCTCTCGGAGGCTGTTCTCCGGTTTGCTTCATGATTTTCCGTAGGCAGCATGGTGCGGCATCCGGTACAGGCCGTGTCTTTCCGTCAGTTGTCCGCGGGTGTGCTCGGGAGCGAATCGTCCTCGGATTTTGGCGTGTTTCTTCCACAACCATCGTCCGACTCTCGCTTCCACGTACCATTGCAGCTTGGCGAGCACTCGCGTGCTGTTGCCGTAATGAAAGTACCCAGCCCACCCTCTCATTCTCTGATTAATCCTTTGAATGACCTCTTCCGGTTGCTTCCATAACGTGTCACGCGCTGTCTCCTCTCTCACTGCCTCCCGCAGTTTGTGAGCGCTTTTGGCACTCGGTTCGCAGTGCGGGTACTGCCTCCCGCTGCGCCCCTTGCGCCAACTCAGCTGGAACCCAAGGAACTCAAGCCCATCCTCTTCGAAGTTCACCACTCGGGTTTTCTCCTCGTTGAGTTTGAGCTTCCTCCTCTCCAGCCACAGCTTGAGCCGCCGATAAACTTCTGCACCCCGCCCTTTCCGGCAGAGCACTACAAAATCATCGGCGTATCTCACCATCACCGCCTGCATCTCGCGCCCCGTATTCACGGCCTTGTCCAGTCCGTCCAAATACAGATTTGCGAGCATCG
>JBILUQ010000336.1:0-3832 GCA_044370935.1 Chthoniobacteraceae bacterium | reverse complement strand
TTAACTTAACTGAATGCACCAACCCGGTTGAAATATGAAACACACCCTCACGCTCCTCACCCTGGTGCTCGCGCTGCTGGCTGCGCACGCTCAGGAAGCCGCGAAACCTGCCGCTCATTCGATTCTTCAAGGCACACCCAACTGGCAGGTTGTCGGTCCAGCGCGCGAGGTCGAAGGGCCAGCGCCGACGCTCTACGTTGATAGCACGAAAGTCTCATCGGCAGCGCCGACGACTAAGAATGCTTCATTCGATGCGGTGGTGAGCGCGGATGGGTCTGAGTTTCGCCTCCGCGGGGAAGCCGGGGAGAAGCGAAGCATGCGGTGGCGCGGTTCGCTTCCAGCGCCGCAAACCATCAGTAACACCGGCAACCCGGTTTATTTGCTCCGGTATCAAGCGTCGGGAATCCAACGTGAGGTTGCCGCCTATCCCGTGGTGCAACTGAGCGGGAAGGACAATCTTGAAAAGCCTGGCACCATCCGTCTGCTCGATTGCCACGCGGTCATCAACGACGGACGCTGGCACACGCTTATCGGCAAGCTGACTCCCGGATTCTCCGCCGAGGAGGTGCAGGTTCACTTGGCCACCGAGAACTCCGAGGCGCGCGTGCAGATCGCCGCTCTGGAGGTTTATCCCGATGTGAAATCGCTGCCGCCGTTTGTTGCTCCCGATGCGGCGGGTGCGCGAGGAAAAGAAGCCAGCCGGTTTTCGCCAGTCACCTTGGACGGTCCTTCGTCAACCAATCAGGTTTCCCCGCCGCTGAGTGATAACATCGCCGCCGCGTTCGACCGCGTGTTAAGCAAACACAGCAAGGTCGCGGACGGGCTACGTGATTGTCCGGCGGGAGAGTTGGTCGTGGATGGCGTGCCGTTCGTTATTTCAGGCGGGGCGAATAACCTGATTAGCCCTCCACCGCGCGCCGACCCTAACGAGGAAAAGGTCGAGTTCCTCGGGGCGCAGGGCGCTCGCAAATACTTCTTTCCTCCCAGCCGCGACGACTTGCTCAGCTTCCCGCTGAGCGGGCGGCGGGCCTCGGAAGTGTTGTTGCTGCTGGTCTGCGACATGGCGCCGGTGCAGCCTCGTTACGGCTTATCGCCGTCGCCCTCGCGGCTCGATGACGTGGAGACGTTCATCGTCGAGCTGGTCTATGCCGATGGAACGAGCGACTGGGCGTTCCCTTACTCACTGGCCGATGCCGGATGCGTCATCGCGCGCATGGGTGGTGCCTATGCAGTTTCGGCGGACCCAGCGCGGCCATTGGAACGAGTTGTTTGTCACAACCGGCTCTTCGGGGTGAACGTGAGCGTGGCCGGGATTACCCTCAACACCACGAGCACACGCCTCGTGCCGTCGCTGGTCGAGGAGACGCCTCCGATTCAGCCGCCTTCGTTGGTCGCACCGGCGTCGCAGCCGCCGCACTTGACCTATCGCGATGGACTGCTGCGGGGAGGCAACACGCATTACGAGTTTGAGGTGGATTGCCGCGACGGCTTCTCGATTCGCAGCTTATCCAGCCGGTGGGCTCCGCAGGTTGCGTGGAGCGTGGACCCTTCATCAGGATTGGAGGTTGTCTTGACCAGACGCGGGCGGGCGCTGGACGAAGCCAATCCGCTGGCGGGCACCTCCGGAGTTTCCAAGGAGGTGGACCTTGGTAAAAAGGTTTTCACCGGACGTGCCTTCGTGGTGGGTGAAGTCGAAGTGGACCAGACGGTGGCAACCCTCTCGCTGCACAGCGCGCGGGCGGAGTTGCCGCTGGCCATCACTCTTCGCCTGGAAGTGGACGACAGTCCGCGTCTCGCCACACGCATCGAAGCGACCAATCGCGGCAAAGAGCCGCTCGCCACCACGATTCGGTTTCCCGTGCTGAAGGACCTGGTCATCGGTGGCAGTGAGGATAGCTGGATATTCTTTCCCCAATACCGCGCGCTCATTTCGCGTGACCCGGTGTTTGTCGCCGCGCTCAATGGTCCCTACTTCTCGCATCAGTTCTTCGATGCCTTCAACCCGAAGGCCGGCATCGGCCTGATGACGCTCACGCACAACATCGAGCAATGGCCCATCGAATATTCGATGGGCAAAAGCGAAGCCGGCATCTCGTGCAGTGTTGCCTATCCGGGGCGCTTCCATGAAATCGCCCCTGGACAAACCTTGAAACCGCCGGGCACCAGTCTGGTCTGGCACGCGGGCGATTGGCACCAGGCGGTCGGCGAATATCAAACGTGGCTGCGCACTTGGTATCACGCGCGGCGGGTCACCGGAGACTGGTGGCGGCGGGCGTTTGTCATGCGCAGTTACATCGTCTCCTCCGTCGAATCGCCGCGCATCAACCACACGCCGCCTATCTTTGACCGGGTCACGGGAAAATATCGCATCGACGAAGCTCACGCTGCCGACCTGAAGTATTGGGAACAATCACCGGACCTCGCCCATTTATTCGCGTGGTATCATCGCGACGAGGAACGCAACTACAACTGGGGGGAATACAGCACGCCGCAAGCCTACGCCCAGGCCGGCGGTCTCGACCTGTTCCGGCAAGCCATCAAGCATTTCCAGGACGACCTGCACATGCCCGTGTCGCTCTACACCATCGGCGACCGGTGCAGCCAAGGCACCACCGCTTTCGAGCAGTTCGGAGAAAAGGCGAACCTCTGGCGGGCCGGGGCCGCCGTGCCACCCATCCAAACGCCGATGGGACAGTTTCGCGTGATGTGCTGGGGCTACCAACCGTGGCAGGAACACTACATTGCCGACCTGGCGAAACTGCGACGCGATACCGGCCAGAACATCGTTTACATGGATGTGTTCCCTTTGCAGGCGGGCAACGCCTGCGATTGCCCCGACCACGGCCACGAGAAGCCGCTGTGGTTCGACCGCACCTCGCACCAGGTCCTGTCGCGCACTCGTGACGCACTTTCGCAGGAGGTGGCCATCTACAGCGAATATCCGATGAGCGATGTCACCTCTCAGGATGTGGATGGCCATGTGGCCTACTACAACCTCCCGCTGCATCGGCATTTTGACAAACTCTGCGATGTGCCGTCACTCGACGAACGCGCCGCCATCGAGGCGGAAACTCCCTTCAGCCTCCACCGCTATGTCTTCACGGAAATCAAACAACTGTGCTTTGGCGTAGGCGTGGATGGCCGCAACCTCAGCCGGCTCAAAATCCCTTTCTTCAATGGCGATGCCGAACTGGGTGTGACGTGGTATCTCAAGCCCGAACGCATCCGCCAGGTCACCAATCGCGGCTTGACCATCCAAAAACGACTCAGCGATTGCTTCACGTCGGACCGCCCCGAACCGATGGCGCCCACCCAGCGGCGCGGCGTTTATGCCAATCGTTTTCCCGGCCAAGCTCGCACCCTTTGGACCCTCTGGAACGCCCGCTATCAGACGGTGCGCGGCACCGTGCTCGCCGTGCCGCATCACGAAGGCGCGACTTATCGCGATGAGTGGAACGACCGCGACCTCACGCCCGCACTCCGCGACCGCCAGGCCATCCTCTCCCTCGAACTCGGCCCACAATCCATCGGCTGCATCAGCCAAACTTTGCGCAAACCATGAACATCCACTCCGATTCCATCCACACCCGCCGCGCATTTCTCCGACTCGTGGGCATCACGCTTGGTGCGCCTTTGCTGCCGAGGTTTTTGCCATCGGCTTTCGCCGCCGCTGCGTTGCCAGATTTCAAATCCCTCACGCTGGAACAGCAGGTGGGGCAGTTGGTCATCGCGCGTCAGCAGGACTGGCCGTTGATGGAGAAATACGCAAAGAAGGGACTCATCAGCGGCATAACGCCATCGCTGACAAAGCTCTCGCCAGCCGAGGTCGCGG
>JBILUQ010000335.1:0-3846 GCA_044370935.1 Chthoniobacteraceae bacterium | reverse complement strand
ACGGCGCGACTCTTGAAACTCTTGCAGAAAGCACTCTCAACGCTTTCGAGTCGGACGGGTTGCTGCCTGATATTTTGATGAAGCTTGTGCCTCAAAAAAAAGCGTCAACCGGAAGGAGCGCGAGGGAGGAGCCCGAGTACCTGATCTAAAAGCCGGGCTGCTTTGGCTGCAGTTGCAGAGGTTGATGCGGAGGGCGAGCTCCAGCCGCAGGCGCCTGTCGATGCGCAACTAATGATGGACGTTGAGTGCCCCAGACAGTAGGTTCGCCCCAGTCGGAAGAACACTTTATCTTCTGCAAAAGCACCCCGGTTATGTTGGTCACTCTGCTCATCCCCGTTTTAAATGAGGAACAGTCTATCCCGACGCTCTGCGGGAAGTTGGGTGAGGTAATCGACTCAATGCCTGAGGAGCGCTTTGAAGTGGTTTTCGTTGACGACGGAAGCACAGACGAGACCGTGGCCGCAATCCAGCGGATCCCGTGGCCGCGGGACACCCGTTGCAAGGTGATTTCGCTGGCGAGAAATTTCGGTCACCAGAATGCGTTGACTGCTGGTTACGAGTATGCGTCGGGTGATGTGATTGTTTGCCTCGACGCTGATCTGCAGGATCCGCCCGAGATGATACCGCTTTTTTTGGCGAAATACCGCGAGGGCTACGATGTTGTTTACGGCATTCGAACGAACCGGAAAGAGGCTTGGTGGATGCGGGTTTGCTTCAAGGCGTTTTACCGTTTGTTCAACCTGATCGCTGAGCGCCCGATGCCACAGGATGCAGGAGACTTTGGCCTAGTGAGCAATCGGGTCGCGAAGGCGGTGTCCTCCATGCCTGAATACGATCGGATGCTTCGCGCACTGCGCAGCTGGGTTGGATACCGGCAAATCGGAATCCCGTACAACCGCCCCGAACGTTTTGCCGGCACGACGCGCTACCGTTTGGGACCTCGGATTGAGGGTGCACTGGACGGGCTGTTCGGGTATTCCAAGTTTCCGATCCGAGCGATGCTGTTCCTTGGAGTCTCCGTATTTTTGCTCGGTTTTGTGTACTTGGCGATTACTTACATTGGCTGGTTTTTTTCTGGCGAACGAGGGATTCCGGGATGGAGATCCCTGATCTCCATCGCATTCATGCTTGGCGCTGCAAACCTGATCGCGATTTCAATTGTAGGGGAGTACGTGTGCCGGATTTATTTCCAAGCCAAGCAGCGCCCGCGGTACATCGTGGGGCGTGTCATCGACAGCGCCGGGGGCTCTGGCCAAGGGAAGATTTGATTCGGGGCAGGGAAACTGTTTTAGTTTTTTACCGCTCTTTCAGCCGCTGTGAGGGATGTCCTGTCTCAGCGGTTTGTCGGGGTGATTGAGGTGGAAATTAACCTGTGGTCGCTGGCGTTGCTCCAGTTGACGGGGGAGTGTACGCGGGTTTGTTTTCTAAGGATCTCGGGTAGCAAGCCTCGGCTTGCCAGCAGGAAGTCCATACGCGAGTACACGTCGGCTGTTTTCCAATAGTGGGTCCAGCATTCACCGTGCTCGTCGATTGCGTAAAGGTCTCGGAGCATTTGCTGGCTTCCGCGTTCTCCAATGAGCGACTGAAGGGCGGGTTGATCCTTGGTGTCGTTGAAATCTCCGTACACAAGCAGGTTTGCCTCGGGTTCCCTTTCGAGAATTTTTGAAATCCTTTTCGCCAGCAGGTGAGATTCCATCCGGCGGATCAGCGATTCGCCCTCCGGTGCTGCAATCTTGCTTTTGAGGTGCACCCCAATGAGACGCAATCGGTAGGAGCTGTTAATTTGAATGACGACATCCAAAAAGCCGCGTCGCACCAACTCGGGTGCTCCGTTTAATTCAAACCCAACCTGCCGGTCGGATGACTTTTCCACAATGGGAAAGCGGCTCAGCAGAGCGAGGTGACGGTCTGGATCCGGGCCGTCCACAAATTCCGATTCAGGCAAATCGATGCCGGCGGACCTCAGGCGCAGCTGTAGATCCGCCAAGGCTTCGCGCGATGCCATTTCGCACACTCCGAGTATGTCCGGGCGTAGTTGGCTAACGATTGCGGTAAGCGCGGCTTTCGAGGCGGGGGATTTAGGTTTTTGGCCGCTTGCGTCTGTTTGCAGCGTGTAGTTTTGAAGATTATATGCACCGAAAACGACGTTCTGGGAGCGGACTTCGTCGAGAAAGAGTGCGCCTATGAAAAGCGATAGGATTCGTTTGGTGCTTTTTTTCACTCGGATCAGTCGGATTGAATCTCAAACACAAAAAGAAAAAGCCCACCCTTGGTAAGGGCGGGCTCATCAAAACTGGTTTTTCACGGAGAGAACTCCGCATGTACTTCAGGGAATCTTTAAGCGGTCGCCGACTCCTTCGGCGTAGTAGCTGGAGCGGGATTCTGGGATGTCGCTGCTACAGCAGGGTCGACGCTCGGTGCGGTCGCTGGCTGGTGATGCGGATCCGAATGCGAGTCACTGTAGTTGGAGGAGTGGGAATAGTCAGGGATCTGCGAAGCGCGGGTGATCTCATGGTTGACGTCTTCCTTTGCCTTGCTGAATTCCTTCACTGCTTGGCCCAGGCCCTTGGCGAGTTCAGGGAGCTTTTTCGCTCCGAACATAATGAGTACGATAAGGAATATGATTAGCATATCCGGGCCAGCAAGATTTCCGAAGATTGCGAGAGTGTTCATGGGATTTATTGATGAAAATAGCACTTCAACTACCCTATGGCAATGTACGATCCAATATTGGAGTGAGATAAGCCACCATTAAAATACGGGTGTGAGGGGTCGGTCACAAATGCGAGCATCGGTGCCCGCTAATCATAACAGTCCGCGCTGACGTGGTTTATTTGAAAAGTTCGGTATTTTGACTGCCACTTTTGTGGGTGCGCTCGGTGCTCGCAGTCTGCAGCCTCTGGGCGGCAAGCAGGATCCCGGCAGCTTTGTCCCAGGTTTCACGCCACTCTTGGTCGGGAACCGAATCTGCGACAATCCCAGCCCCCACGTGGAAGTGCAGCTTATCCCGCTCTTGAATGATGGTTCGGATCGCGATGTTGAAGCTGCTTTCGCCGCCTTCACCGAACCAACCGATGGCGCCGGTGTACAAACCTCTGGGAAGGGGTTCGATTTCGCTGATGATTTCCCGCGCCCGTTTCTTCGGTGCGCCGGTGATTGAGCCGCCCGGGAAGCAGGCTCTAAGCGCGCTCAAGGCGTCCACCCCGTCGCGAAGGCGTCCGTCCACGGTGGACACCAGGTGAAAGACTTGTTCATGGCGCTCGAGTTTGAGCATCTCGCTTACCGTGACACTTCCCCATTCGCATATTTGCCCCAGATCATTTCGTTCCAAATCAGTTATCATGATCAATTCGGCGACCTCCTTTGGGGAAGTGATGAGGTCGAAGGCGGAACGTTCGTCCGCATGGAGGTCTGCTTTTCTTGGGCGGGTTCCCTTGATGGGCCTGGTGCGGATGGTGTTGCCGGATATTTTTAAAAACAGCTCGGGCGAACTGCTGAGCACGCAGCGGTTTTTTTGTCGCAAGAACGCGCCGAATGGAGCCGGCGAATAGTGGCGAAGCGCCTCGTAAAGCTGCCATGCGTCGCCCTCGGGCCAGTGAGCTTCAAGCCGGTGGCTCAGGTTCACCTGATAAATATCGCCGGACCGGATGTATTCTTGGGCCCTTGCAACCCAGCCGCAGAAAGCCGCTTCCGTGACCATCGGCTCAAAGCGAATCTGCGGTTGTTGAGGAGAAAGTGAGGCATCCTGAACGGCGGGAATGTCGCGCCACCAGGTGCTCGTCGAATACCAGCAACCCTCACGGTGCGAGAAAATCAAAACATCCTTGTAATGAACAAACTCAAAGC
>JBILUQ010000082.1:0-13936 GCA_044370935.1 Chthoniobacteraceae bacterium | reverse complement strand
TGCTTTCATGAGGGGATGGCTTGATAAAAAAACGATTGGTAAGCGGTCACGTCTTTTCGAGAATCCACCTTGCGGCAGCCACGATATTTTCCGCAACGAATCGCGCTCCACACTCGCCAACTGCGTGGCCGTATCCAGTCTTAACAAGAACGCCAGCCACTCCGGCGTTGAGTCCACATTCAATGTCGATGGATTTGTCTCCAATAATCCAAGAGCGCGTTAGGTCGAGCGACAACTCTAAAGACGCCTGCAGCAGCATTCCGGGCGCCGGCTTCCGGTGAGTAGACGGTTTGTCGCTCGGATCGGCGCACATGTACGCTTTATCCAGTGCGTCATCTCCCAACATCTCAAGCAATCGTCGATGCACCGCTTCGTATTGCTGCGGAGAAATGATCCCGCGAGCAATACCATTTTGATTAGTGACAAGCACGGTTTTGTAGCCTGCCGCGCGGAGTTCGCGAAGAGCATCTCCAGCTCCGGAAATGAGGCGGACATTTTCCGGGTCGTTGCAGTAGTGCACCTCCTCCATCAGCGTGCCGTCCCGGTCTACAAAAACTGCGGGCGTTGACGGGTGGGGCATTGGGCAGGCTTTTAGAAGAGTTACTCCGCGAAGCTTTCGAGGAGTTCCGCCCTCGACACGATTGCCGTACCGAGTTTGCCGACCACAATCCCGCTCGCGTGATTGCTGATTTCAGCAGCCTCCCGCGGCGAGGCGCCACCCGCCAACGCCGCGGTGAAAACAGCGATCGCAGTGTCGCCTGCGCCGGAAACATCAAACACCTCCTGTGCGCGCGTCGGAATGTGATAAGGATCCTCGCCATGTTGGAACAAAATCATTCCCTGCTCGCTGAGCGTCACCAGGAGAAACTGGCATTGCCACTTCTTGAGCAGCGCGTCGCCGACGCTCAGTAACGCGTCGTCTTTGGTCGGAGGATCCAAAGGTTCGGACCATGGAAAACCTGCTGCTTTGAAAGCCTCGGATCGATTCGGCGTGAGGCCTGTCACTGATTTCCACTCAATAGTGTTGGTTGGCTTTGGATCAACCATCACGGGCACGCCTGCGCGGTTTGCTCTCTCAATGATGGCGCTCGCAAACTCTTGGTCAAACAGGCCCTTGTCGTAGTCCTCAAGGATCACGGCGCTAAGGCCTTTCAGCATGGAATCAAAACGGGCTAGTGCCTTTTGCTTTTGTTCCGAGTTGAGTGGAGTGCGAGCCTCCCGGTCGACCCTTACCACCTGCTGCGTGCGCGCTATGATCCGGGTCTTTCTGATGGTCTGGTAGTCAGGATCATGCAGTGCGCCATCGAGCAGGATGCCCGAGCATGAAAGAAGACTGCGCAAACGTTCCGCATCGGGACCGTCGCCGACCATGCCGAGCATTTGAACATGGTCCACAAATTCGCGGAGGTTGCGCGCGACGTTCGCTGCGCCACCCGCGTTGTAGGTTTCGCGGATGACCTCAACCACCGGCACGGGAGCCTCGGGTGAGATGCGGGAGACTTTGCCCCAGATGAACTCGTCGAGGATCATTTCACCAACGACCAGAATTCGGGAGGAGGCGCGCAGGATGGCGTCTACTTCATGACGGCGCATGCTCATCGGGCGAGGGCCTCCTTGACCGCTGCGAAAATGAGCGGGATGTTGATTTCATGATGACCAATAAGGTAATAACCCTTGCCTCCCAAAGCAGTAGGACGGCGCTGCACGTTCTCCGTAGGGCGGTAATGACGCGTCATGTCGAAGGTTGCTGTCGTGAATTTTTCAACTCGGTTGCCGAGGTTTCTGGCTATCGTGAGGGCCTTGAGGAAGACCTCCGGTAAAATCACGGCACTGCCCACATTCAAGACAACGCCTCCTTCGAGTTGTGCAAGGACCGAGGCAAACAATTGGAAGTCGGAGTAACTGCAAGCTCCTAGGGCCGCTCCGTCGCAGTGGGGATGCTGGTGGATGATATCCGTGCCGATCGCAATATGAACCGTCACGGGAATCTTCAACTCATGCGCCGTCGCTAAAATTGAAAGATGACTGTTCGGGAAATTCATCGTCGCTGCGCCCAGCGCCTCACCCGCGCCCTTACCATCCCTCGCACCCTCTCGGAAAGCCTGGTTCATCATGTAGCCGGTCTCCTCGGCCATTCCGAATGATCCGTCGTTGAGTCCTCGCTGCACGTCTTCGCTGGTTTCTCCCTGAAAACACAGCTCGAAATCATGAATGGCACCTGCGCCGTTCAGCGCGACTGCGGTGACGATTCCAGACCTAAGCAAGTCGATGATTATCGGGTTAAGACCAACCTTGATGGGATGCGCTCCCATCATGAGAACGACGGGCCTGTCATTGCGGCGCGCCTCGGTAAGATCTCTAACGATGCAGCGCAGATCGTCAGCCGCAAGGAAAGCTGGGAGGTTTTCTAAAAAGGCCGAAAAGCTCGAGCCCAGCGTGTGTGGTTTGGCGAAAGATTCTAAAGCCACCTTGTTGCATCGCTCCGCGACTGGGTAAGTCTGGATCTTGGAGAAGTCTAATGCGGGAGTGTTCATGGAAGGCGCGGAGTCGATGGAGTTGCAGGCGCTAATCAGAAAGAGGTGGCGTATGCTTTAAACGCCATCCATGAATTCCACGCGGAAAAAGCGAGGCCTAGCACCGCCGCCACCAGCAAGCCAAGATTGTTGCTCCGCGCAATTCTGCACAGCAGCAGGAAGACCAGAATGGTGAAGCCTGCCATCAGGCTATACCCAGTTTGAGGGGAAGCTTTGGCGACAACATCCAGAGACTGCACAAGGAGGCCGGGCAGGGTGGGCCAAGATTTTATCCATGAGAATCTGCGTTCGTCCCAAGGTCCTTGAAAAATCACGAGCCATGAAAAAGGAGCGTAGAGGCACATTAGTAGTACGGTGACCACTTTCAACAGACTCGGAGGCCGTTTCTCTGTTAGCGGCAATAGGAATAGCTGGCTGCGCTTAGGCATTTGAAACGGTAGTCAAAAAGGATGTGGTGCCGCATGCGAGACGTTTTTTGGGTTGTCGATTGTGTCCCGTATGCAAAAAGCGCCGCTCTTTTGGAGCGGCGCCCTTCTGAATCGCAGAGATTGCGGGTTAGTTCGCTGGAGCGGGTGCTGGAGCCGGAGCCGGAGCCGGAGCCGGAGCTGGAGCGGGAGCTGGAGCTGGAGCTGGAGCTGGAGCTGGAGCTGGAGCGGGTGCTGGAGCGGGTGCTGGAGCGGGTGCTGGAGCTGGAGCTGGCGCTGGCGCTGGCGCTGGAGCGGGTGCCTCGGGTTTGTGTTGCTCGCAAGCGGTGAGTAGCGCGACTGCGAGAAGAGGAGACAGAGTTTTGATGTTCATAATTCGTAATTTTCGTAAAGAGCGCTGCCTTAGGTCAACGCGGGTGGAACTTCTACACGCCCTTTTCTTGATGGCGAGACTCCTTTTGATGGTCGATCTCTCGCGGGGCCTTCGAACGGGTCAATCCGTCTAGCAGCAAGCCAATACCTGTTCCAAATGCCATGCCGAAAGGTCCAAACAGCAAGGACATAGCCACAAGTCGAGTGACCAGCGACGCCAGAGGAATTTCAATCCCTTGTAGACGCGGGCTTGCGACTGTGAAGATCATGTAGATCTCACCCGCGACAAACCCGAGAATTCCGCAAGCTTTGGTGAGGGATACTTTTGTTTTGCACACCGATCATCAGCTTTGCCGAATTCCAGCGCCATGTCGAGGGTCGGGGAGCTTTGAGGTTGTGAACGCTGCCCTTGCGGGTTATGAACACCCCAGCTGCCAATGATCCGTCACCTCCCTATGCTTTTAGTCGCCTCCCTCTTTGTGGGTGGCTGTCACCGGAATAAGCCGGCTTCAAAGGCCGTTCGGGCGAATACTCCTGTCCGTGCATCGAGCCCGAAGGAAATCAAGCCAGCGAAGATATCGATTACCCCTCCTGTGCCGGCTTCCAAGCCGGTAGTGGTCCCTGTGGTTAAGAAAGAGCAGTCGATTGCGCAGGACAAAGAGGGGGCTGGTTTGAAGGCGCAAGGAAAGCCTGTCGCCTCCGCCAGCGTGTCATCGAAGCGGCCGGAACAACCTAAGAAGGCTCAATCACCCATTTCCAGTGCTCCAGTTTCAAAGTCGGGCGGCGTTAGCGAAGATCAGGCTCGCGAGGCGGTCAAAGAAGGCACCAAACCTCAGGTGGGGGCCACGGCCGAAGCGCGTATGCCTTGGGAGCGTCCGTTGTATGAACCTGCATCCTCCAGGGTGCAAAAAGGAAAGTCAGAGGACTCCTTGAAGATTCAGGGGGAGAGGCCGAAACAAATTTCTGCCGATGAAGTCCAGAATCAGGTGCGCGAGACAAAGCCCTTGGCGACCCCGCCAACCGCCAAATCCTCCGCCCCAGAGGTGGTATCACAAGAAGCGCCGTCTAACACCGAGACTCCTGCCGCTGCGACTCAAGAGGCAACAAAGGTCGGGGAGACAACTATTGAGACGACGACCAATCAGCCGAAAGATGTGGTCAGCAGATCTTCCACGGGTGCCACTGCGGAATCGCCCAAACTAGCCTCAAAAAAATCATCTAGATCGCAGTCACCACCGACTTCTACGCTTTCCCCGACGGAGGAGGAATCGAAGAGATCTGAGGAGCATTCTGCAAAGAAAGCAGAGGAGGCGCCCGTTGTGGTTGAGGCAGCAACGTTGCAAAAACCGATGGAACCTACGCCTGCCATCGAGGCTTCCGCGCAATCTGCACCCCGCTTGTCCGGAGCTGCGCCTTCAGCCGCCCCAGTCGAGCGCGACTCAAGTCTGGGCAGCGGAGTCACAATCAAGTCCTCGGGTGAAGTCGCGAGGGATTTTACCGACGCGCAAAAGACCACGGCTGTCGCGCCCAAAAAGCTCTCCGACGCTGAGCGCAAGGAGGCGGTTCGCAAACAGGCTAATGAATCATACCATTCCGGCCAGCAGTTGATACGCGAGTCTCGAAACGCGGAGGCGATGCAAGCTCTGAAGCAGACGGTCAAACTAGCGCCGGAATCAGCGGACGCCTGGCTTAGGATCGCTTACCTTTTGGAGCGCGAAGGCAAATTAGACGAAGCGCGGCGGGCGTTTAAAGAGGCCAAGAAATTCTGGTCCTTTTAGTCTCTTTTTCTCCACTTGGCGAATGCGCCTTAGAAGCCGGTTGGCCTCGCTGATTTCATATGTTTCAAGTTGTCTTCAACAATATCAGCGCGGCCGAAATGGCTGCTCTGCCAACTGAGCTTCAGTTGGAATTGCTTTCAGATTTCGAGGTGCTGCCAGAGGATATTGAAAAGGCGGACTCCAATCGATTTGGCGTGATCGAGCGCGATGGGAAAAGCCTCTTTCGTTACCGAGCAAAAGACTATCGGATATACTTTGAGCGGGCGGCGGAGGGGATTTTAGTGCACCGCGTTCTTCATCGGAACACGTTCCGTGACTTTCTTTTTCGTGCTTCTCTGCCCATGCCTGCGGAGGATTCAGAGTTGGCGCGAGAGGGCCGGTTTTGGGAGCTCATCGAGGCTGGTCGCACTGCGGGAAAACGCTAGATGGACTGCACGTCAGCAACGGGTTCGCCGTTCTTTCCGAGCGAAGAGGCTAGGCGCATGGCCTTTCCGGTATGTCGGGACAGCGTGTTTTTGGCGCACGCGGCCGTGACTGTACTGCCGAAGGTTTCTGCAGATGCAATGTCGGAGTACGCACAGCAGTCGGCGCGTCTCCCCCAAGAGTTCGGGCAAGTCTTGAAAGACTTTCGCCGCACGCGTGAGTTGGCGGCGGAATTGATAGGTGCCCGGTGGGAGGAAATTGCACTTCTAGGGCCGACTTCGCTCGGCTTGAGTTTGTTTGCTAACGGGTATGACTGGCGTCCGGGCGACGAGATTGTTTACTACGCAAATGACTATCCCGCGAATGTGTATCCTTGGATCGAGTTGGAAAGACGCGGTGTGGTATGCAAGCCGATCACTGCGGCGATTCCCGGCGCAGTCACTTTGGAGCTTGTTCGCGCAGCATTGAGCTCGCGGACCAGAATGGTCGCGCTCGCCAGTTGCCATTTCTTTAGTGGGTACAGATTGGATGTTGAGGGAATAGGGAGCCTGCTGCGTGAGCGCGGGATCTTGTTCGCGCTGGACGCGATTCAGACTCTGGGGGCGTTCCCGTTGGATGTGGTTCGTGCGAATGTGGACATGCTCAGTGCCGATGCGCACAAGTGGCTGCTGGGTCCAATGGCGATGGGTATCGTCTATGTGGCGGAACGGCATTTCGATCGGATCAGGCCGACCTTATTGGGGGCGTGGAATGTCAACAGCCCTAGATTTCTGGCGCAGGAGAAAGTTGAGTTTGTGCCCACCGCCCAGCGCTACGAGCCGGGGGTTTTGAATGCAGCGGGAGTTTATGGGATGAAGGCGTCTCTTGAACTTTTGATGGGAGCCGGAATCGATCGCGTTGCTTCCCGTTTGCTTGAGCTCAAGCGCATTCTTCTGGGCATGCTTGAGCCGCTTGGATTCGAGCTGCTCGGGGTTCGGGACGGGATGCATGCGAGCGGCATCACGACTGTGTTCCATCCACGGGAGGCGGCCAGTGTTTTACAAAAAAACCTTGAGGCTGATGGCGTCGTGGTTTCGTTGCGGCACGATGCTGATGGCCGCGAGTACCTGCGATTTAGTCCGCACTTTTACAATACTGAGGAAGAGCTTGAGCGTGTTGCCGCTCTTTTAAAAAGGGCCTTGGCGCGCTAGGCAGCGGCCTCGGATTTGGTCTGTCGTTTATTTCAGATTACGCTGGGTCTCAGCTGCTCACTCGGAATTACGTGGCTGACTTTCTGTTAGATTGCAGACAATCTGTCTCAATCACGCGCAGGACACACCCCTAACATGGATCCGGATTCACTTCGAAAAATCATTCGTACCGTCAAGGATTGGCCCAAGGAGGGAATTAATTTCTATGACATCTGTTCAATCGTGGAGCGACCGGATGCATTCGTCTGGACGGTCGAACAATTGATTCAGTTATGCGTCGAATACCGCATTGAAGCGCTTGTGAGTCCTGATGCGCGTGGATTTCTTTGGGGATCGGCGGTTGCTTTCGCGTTGCGCTTGCCGCTGCATCTCGCGCGCAAGCCAGGGAAGCTGCCGGGCGAAGTTTTTACTGAATCTTACGAATACGAATACAGCTCCAGCAGTATCAGCATGCAGACTGGTTGTGAATTGGAGGGCAAGCGTGTGATGCTCATCGATGATGTTTTGGCGACGGGGGGGACGGCTCTTGCAATTCTGAATCTTTTGAAAGGGAGATTTGAGATCCCATCTGACCACGTATTCCTTTCTGCTGTCATTAATCTTGAGTTCTTGGGGGGACGACAGCGCTTGCAGGATATGGGGGTCCGCGTCGACGCTCTTTTAAATTTCAATGAATGATATCGTATTGATCGCGATGGTAGAGGAGGCGCCGGCTTTGTCCGGCGCTGAGAATGTTTTCTTTACTGGGATCGGCAAAGTAAACGGCGCTATTGCTGCCTCCAGATTGATCGAGAGACACAGGCCCAAACGGATTTGGAATTTCGGTACGGCCGGAGGCATCACCGTCGGGGGAGGAATCCACCGGTGCAGCCGTTTTCTTCAAAGGGACATGCAAGTCGGTGCACTCGGGTTTGCTCCTGGGCAGACGCCGTTCGAGGACAGTGTGATTCTGGATCTTGGTGGCAGTGGCTTGCTTTGCAGCTCTGGGGACAGTTTTGTGACCAACCCAACTCTGGATCTTCCTGCGGACTTGGTAGACATGGAGGCCTACGCAATTGCTAAGGCTTGTTTGGCTGCTGGGGTTGAATTCGTCTGCAACAAGTTCATCAGCGATCGCGCGGACGGCGAGTCCTCAGGGGATTGGAGGACCAATATCAATGCCGGGCAGGAGCATTACCTCCGGATCCTGCGAGAAAACTCTGTGTTGCATATCTGAGTGTCAGGAGTCTTGCGTTTGACTCACGCTGATAGCGTGCTCGGTTGCTGGTTTAACTGATCCGATAATTTCCGATAGTCTATGTTCGAGCTCATTTCCGTTGATCCACATTCAAAGGCGCGTCGCGGTCGTCTCACCACGCGGCACGGAGTGGTTGAAACTCCGATTTTTATGCCGGTTGGTACCCAAGGAACAGTGAAGGCGGTTTCTCCTGCCGAGCTTGAGGGGCTGGGCGCGCAGATAATTTTAGGAAATACCTACCACCTGTTTCTGCGCCCCGGAATGGACATCATGCGTGATTTCGGGGGGCTCCACACATTCAGCAGCTGGCACAAGCCAATCCTGACTGATTCGGGCGGCTTCCAGGTTTTTTCGCTCGCTCGTCTGCGCAAGATTTCTGACGAAGGTGTTCACTTTCAGAGCCACATCGACGGGTCACCCTGCTTTATCGGGCCGCGCGAGGCGATGCAGATTCAGGCAACCCTGGGATCGGATATTACGATGCTTTTCGACGAGTGTCCTCCGTATCCTTGCGAGCATGATTATGCTGCAAGAAGTTTGGAGAGGACCTTGAAGTGGGCGGCTGTTTGCAAGGATGTGCCTACGCCGGGAGCCAAGTTCGGCATCGTCCAAGGGGCAACATTCCCCGCACTGCGCCGAGAAAGCGCAGAAGCACTAGTCTCCATAGGATTCGATGGGTATGCGATCGGCGGCGTTTCGGTGGGTGAACCCGAGGAGGAGATGCTGGCCGCTGTCGAGAATAGCGAGCCGTATTTGCCAAGCAAACAAGCCCGCTACGCAATGGGATTGGGGACACCGCCGCAGATAGTGGAGATGGTTGCAAGAGGTGTTGACATGTTCGATTGCGTTCTTCCGACGCGCGTCGCTCGCAACGGAACTGCCTACACAGCGAAGGGAACCGTGAATCTCAAAAATGCAAGTCATGCCAATGCGAAGGGGCCCATTGAGGATGAATGTGCTTGCCCCGCGTGCGCCACATTTAGCCGTGGATATATCCGGCACTTGTTGAAAGCAGAGGAAATCCTTGGGTTGCGGCTTGTGACGCTTCACAACCTTCATTTTTATCTGAACCTGATGCAGCAGATTCGAGCGTCAATAGAAGGTGGAACGTTTCCGTCTTTTCGGAAAGCTTTTCTGGACGGTTATGCGCGCCCGCCCGCTGAGGCTGTGGACGCGTAAAAGGGTGATCGCTGTTGCTGTTTGAAATTTGCCGATCCAACTCAGTACTGGAAACGAGCGGCCTGCGTAGACCCTTTGAATGAGCGTGGCGCGCATGATTGAGGCTGCAGCCGCCTCTTCAAGTTCTCCACAACACGAAAGCATTTATGGAACCGGGAGGGCGGGTTTCGGGACTTGTCTCAAGAGCGGGATTGACGTGGGTAAATTGTTTTTAAGTTCTAAAAACAAGGTATAAGCTCGGGAGTCATGATATTTAAATCCCGCGTTTTGCCTGTACTGTTTTCAATCATGTCCGCGCTTGCTTTTGCGGATGAGGGCTTCAAACCCCTTTTTAATTTGAAAAACTTTGAGGGCTGGAAGCAGCACAGCGGGACTGCCGAATACCGGATTGAGGGGGATGAAATTGTAGGAAAAACCGTCTCGGGCACCGGTAACAGTTTTTTGTGCACGGAGGTGAGCTACGGGGATTTCGTCCTGGAGTTTGAATTCAAGGTGGCGGAGGGAATGAATTCAGGAGTGCAGTTTAGGAGTGAGATTGCGGAGAAAGACTCGGAGGTGGAGATCGGAGGTAAGCTGAAAAAGGTCCCAGCTGACCGCGTGTATGGTTATCAGTATGAGATTGATCCCTCAGCCCGCTCCTACACGGGAGGTGTCTACGATGAGGCACGAAGGGGTTGGCTTTTTGATTTGAAGGACAACGAACCCGCGCGGTCCGCCTTTCTTCAGAAGCAGTGGAACAAGGCGCGAATCGAGTGCCGTGGAGACCATATCCAGACGTGGATCAATGATGTTAAGGCTGCGGACTTCAAGGACTCAATGACCCCCAAGGGAATCATCGCATTGCAAGTTCATGGCATCGGGAAAGACAAGCCGCCCGGAGATGAAATCCGCTGGCGCGCAATCCGGATCAAGCAACTGTAAATGTTTTGAGGCGTTCGGAAATTACTGCCTCGAAACTAGTTCTGTTGTTCGCTTCGTTGGAGGCTCAGCGGCTTTTCATCCACCGGGCGATCGTCTTGATTGGAAATTGAGTAACACTTAGCAGCCCTCCGGTGATCCTCGTGACTATTCGCATCGGAATCAGGGCTGCTGCAATTGCCGGGTTCAGTGCGTACCGAAGTGAGGGTACACGCGAATAGCTCAGTGAAACTCCCAAAAGTAGAGCGATGCCGGTGAACTTTTGTAGTGAGCCCACAGCCGTATCGAATGGAATAACCCCGAAGCCGCCATGCGTCTGCCCGAGAAGTTCCACCACCAGAATGAGTCCAACATAGCCGATTAGCATGAACGCGGAATGCTCGAGAACTGGAAAAGTCTCGATCAGCTTGATACAGGCCCCGGCCACGAATCGCAGTGCGAGGATTGCGATGAACACTCCTGTGCAAATCACCCAAAGTTTTGGGCTCATCGCGACAGCGGCAACGACGTTGTCCACGCTTAGGCTCAGATCCATGAACTCGATCGCAACGATCGTTGCGAAAAATCCGCGTTGATTCGCCCCAGTCCGTCCGCCTTCACCGGGTGCCGATTCTGACGACGCGAAATGGGAGCACATCAGGTAGAGCAAATAGGCGGCGCCGCAAATCTTCAGCCATACGTTTCCTGCAATCTGGGCTGCGAAGGCCATCGCAAGGCCTCTGAATCCGTAGGCTCCAATGATTCCCCATTGCAAGGCCCGACGCTTCTGCGGCTCCGGCAGGTGGCTCGCCATTGCCGCAATCGCCAAAGCGTTGTCCACGCTCAGCAAGCCCTCGATGATGACCAGAGAGAGGATGACGGGAAAAGCATCCACCCACTCTGCTGAGGATGGAAGTTGAATAAATGAGACAATGGTGGCCGACATACCGTCCGTAAGAATCATCCCTTCAGAGGAGCTTGGGAAGGATTGATCGGGGCTTTTTCTAAATAGCCGAAAAGCTTGTGAAAGTTGTCCAAGATCAGCCCAGCCGCCTCTTGTTCGGGAATGCCGCGATCGGTGGCGATGGCTTCGAGGCACAAAATGAGGTTCGCAGGGTGATTTAGATGCGTGGGGAATTTCTCGGGCGTTTCAATGGGGCTCGCAACGTGGGGGACTTTGTAGCGGCTCAGGTGTTTTGGAGCGGCCATGTCGGGAGCGTCGGTTTCGATGAGAATCCTGTTAAGCGAAATTTCGCTTTGGAACATTCGGCGAATCTGAGTTTTGTTTTGGGCCAAAAACGCGGGTGAAAATGAAAAGAACGCCCCAAGTTCGGTCCACGGTTTGATCATTTCCACCGGACCTGAGTAGCTATGTAGTAAGAATCCTCCAGGGGTTGGCGCCTCGTTTTGCATCACATCGAGTAGGTGAGGCCACGCTCGTAAGCAGTGGATGGTGACGGGCCTTTCCAGAAGCTTGGCGAGCTCGAGGTGCGCGCGTAGCACTGCGACCTGGTCCTTGATGTCGGCGTCACGCATCCACAGGTCGAGGCCGGTTTCACCGATGGACGCTTCGGGATGGGAGGCGAGCATTGAGGCAAGATTCTCGCGCCAAACTGGAGTCCTGCATTTTTGCCACCACGGGTGCAGCCCGAACGCAGCGCGCAGCCTCGGGTTGGACCTTGCGAGAGCGGCAACCTCTGGCCAGTCGGCCTCGCGCGTGGCGTTTACGACCCACTGCCCAATGCCGAGAGCTCGGCTTTGAGCGAGCAGCTGGGGAAGGGCGTTGCGCAGTCTTGGATCCTGAAGGTGGCAGTGTGCGTCGGCAAGTTCCATGGGCCTTAGGTTTTGCGGATTGACTCGGCAAAGGTGCGTATGGATTCCTCCAGTTTTGCTAAGCCGTGGAGACGAGTGGGAGTCACGATCCTGCTTAAACCCGCGCGATCAACGACGTGTGATTCAAACTTCGCGGCGTCGGTTGCCGTAGTGCCCGAGAACACCTCAGCGACGAGTGAGGCGAGCCCCCGTACTATCGAGGATTCAGAGTCCACCTCAAAATGGCAGAGTTCCCCAGTGTGGTCTGTGCGAAGCCAAACTTTGGTTGCGCACCCATGAATACGGTTGGAATCGGACCGGTGCTCTGGGGACAAGGCTGGCCGTTTTCTTACGCGGTCCTGAACGAAAGCGAGGCGTTCAAGTGCATCCTCGATTTGTAAGAGATGGGCTACGAGCCGGTCCTCGTTTTGGCTTGGATGTGGGGTCATGAATAGGCTGGGGAGGGTGGTGTGGAAGAGCGTTGCCTTTGGGCCTGTGCTTAGAGCAATAAGGGGCATGAAATACCGCCGTTTTGGAAAGACCGAACTTGAAATTCCTGTTTTTTCCTGTGGAGGGATGCGCTTTCAGCAGAGCTGGGACGACTTGCCTGAGGAAAAAATCGAAGAATCCGTGCAGCGCAACCTCGAGGCTACTGTGCTCCGTGCTCTCGAACTGGGAATCAATCACATCGAAACTGCGCGAGGCTACGGCAGTAGTGAAATGCAGCTGGGTTGGATTCTTCCAAAGTTGCCACGTGAAAAGATGATCGTCCAAACGAAGGTTGAACCGTTTGCCGATCCCAAGAAGTTCCTCGCGACGTTCGAGCAGTCGATGCGGAATTTGAAGCTTTCCCATGTGGATTTGCTTTCACTGCACGGGGTCAACAACGCCGAACTACTGGAGTGGTCTCTCCGGCCAGGGGGCTGTCTGGATATGGCGAGGCAATTGCAGCGTGAGGGGCGCTGCCGGTTTGTGGGTTTCAGTACCCATGCGACAAATGACCTAATTCTCAAGGCGATAGAATCCGACAGATTCGACTACGTGAATATACACTGGTACTTTGTTGGTGAGCTCAACGCGGCAGCTAAGGATGCCGCTGCGCAGCGCGATATGGGGATTTTTATAATCAGCCCGAATGACAAGGGCGGCATGCTTTACGCCCCACCCAAAAAGTTGGTCGACCTCTGCGCCCCGCTGAGTCCAATCGCATTTAACAACCTGTGGTGTTTGTCGCGTCCCGAAGTCCATACGCTGTCGGTTGGAGCAGCCCGTCCAAGCGACTTTGATGCTCACGTGGAGTCGCTCGAGTTCTACGACAACGCCGCGCAGTTTGTGAAACCCATAGAGCAAAGACTACGCCGAGAGATGGAGAATGTTCTTGGGGATGATTGGTGCCGGAACTGGGCGGATGGTTTGCCTTCCTACGTGGATGTGCCGGGTGAGGTGAATCTGCAGGAAATCCTACGCTTGTGGAGTTATTCGAAGGGACTTGATTTGGTGGAATGGGGTAAAATGCGTTATAATCTCATGGGCAACGCCGGACATTGGTTCCCAGGATCCAATGCATCTGGGGCAAATATTGCGAAGGTTCGTGAGGCGCTCGGAAACTATCGCTTTGCCTCGCGAATTGGCGAAATTCTGGAGGAAGCGCACGCGTTACTGCACGCCGCTCCAAAGAAACGATTAAGCGAGGGCGGCTAGGAGTGGATGATGTCCCTCTCAGAGGAACTTATGGGTGCTGTCGCTGAATGGCATGAGCTGTCATGATTACGAGCAGTTGATTCGCCGTTGGCGTGCTGTCGCCCGTGTAGCGGGTCTGCGTTTACATGCATTTGCAGAGGTGGACGGGTTCCCTCTCTATTGTCTTCGAACGAGTGCCCTGCGGGAACGGGGAGGGGTTTATGTCTCAGCTGGAATTCATGGAGACGAGCCCGCCTCTTGCGCAGGCTTGATTCTATGGGCGGAGCGTCACGCTGCAGTGCTCCGGCGTCTTCCACTGCTGATCTTCCCTTGCCTTAATCCATGGGGACTGGTTGGGAATTTGCGCAAAGACGCGGAAGGAAATGACGTGAACCGAATGTTTCACTTG
>JBILUQ010000334.1:0-3891 GCA_044370935.1 Chthoniobacteraceae bacterium | reverse complement strand
GAATTGTCCTCGAAAATCCATCTCCAGCGGAGCGTAGAGCAGCGAGAAGTCGTGCTTTGGCGAGGGATGCCATGTAAGCCGGCCGCGGAAGAATGCACGCGCATCCTCCGCGCCTAGGTCCTTGGAGAGCGAGAAGAATGTGCCTCCAGTGTTTGGGATACGCACATCAGCCTTTGAATTCCAAACCGCGCCCGATTCCAAGTCGAGGTCGAACTGTGGTGCTGAAATTGCTGGGGACACAGATAAGAAAAGCAGCGATGCTACGCATGCAGACGTATATGAATTCATGACCTCCATGCTGTCGCATAACTTCGAGGAGTACAACCTCGACGAGTTCCCACGCCCGCTCCGTGATGGCAAGCACCACCCCCGAGGGTGTCTCCAATGCAGCCCCGCTGCAAGTGAGGCTGGATGATTTTGAAGTGTCATCTAGACTTCCTTACTCCCAACTTATGAGGAAACTTGATCGTGTCATCGTTCCCGAAATTCTGGATTCACTGGATCCTTCGGACAAGCGGGCGATCAGGAGCCGCAGGGATCTGCGCTTGATTGACCTTTTCCTGGGCAATTCGCGGTGGATTGTGCGCCAGCTCAAGAAACAGCTTCCCGTCCCCACCCGTATTCTCGAAATCGGTGCCGGCGAAGGCGAGCTTTGCCGTAGAATCAACGCCTCATTACCCACCTCCAGCGTGACAGGACTGGACCTCATCGAGCGCCCAGTAAACTTGCCCGCAGACATCGCATGGCTCAGGGGAGATTTCTTTGAAACTCTGTCCACAACAAGCGCCGAAACAATTGTCGGCAGCCTAATTCTGCACCATTTTTCGGAACGTGCCCTGCGTGAACTTGGAACCCGCATGCAATCGTTTCGCTGCATCGCATTCTGCGAGCCACTTCGCGGGCGCATGCCGCTCTTTCTCTCCAATGTGTCCTCCTTATTCATGGGGGAAGTCACGCAACACGACATGCCTGTGAGCATCCGAGCAGGATTCCGCCCCGGCGAGCTTCCAGCACTTCTTGGACTGAACTCGAGCGTTTGGAAAATCACTGAATCATCACACTGGCGCGGATCACTCAGGTTGCTAGTCTCGCGCCGTTGAAACACTCAATCACCATAGCGGGTGGAGGACTGGCCGGGCTCTCGCTTGGTATAGCGCTGCAGTCCCGCGGGGTATCCGTGACGCTCCACGAAGCCTCCACCTACCCCCGGCACCGCGTATGCGGTGAGTTCATCAGCGGCGTCAGTGACGAGACCCTTGCATCGCTCGGAATTGGTGATTGCCTCAGCGCGGCCACAAATTTGGAAAGCGCTTCATGGAGCGACTCGTCCGGGACTCTTGCCGAGATGAACGTACCGGGACGCGGAATCTCGAGATGGAAGCTTGATGACATCCTGCAAAGACAATTCACGGCTCTGGGTGGAACGCTTGTGACAAACTCCCGCGTTGCTTCAGCTCCCGGAGTTATCTGGGCGGCGGGTCGTCCACGGCAGCCATCGGATTGGCTCGGGCTGAAGTGCCACGCCCGTAACCTCCCTCTCTCACATGATCTCGAAATGTTCACCTCACCCGACGGTTATATTGGCCTTGCAAAAATAGAGGACGGAAAGGTGAACATTTGCGGGCTTTTCAAAAACCGACCGGGCTCCGGGACAAAAGGAACCGGCCTTCTCATTTCAGTGCTTCGGCGGGCTTACCTCAATATTCTTGCGGACCGCTTAGAAAGCGCTGACCTAGACGAGTCCAGCTTCTGTGGAGTCGCGGGATTTCAGCTCGGCCATCAAAAAGGGCCAGCCTTCAGCATCGGCGACGCCACCAGTATGATTCCCCCCTTCACCGGCAATGGCATGAGCATGGCGTTTCAGTCTGCCGAGTGCGCACTGCAACCGGCGCTCGACTATGCGTCGGGCAGCGTGCCGTGGCCCGACGCGGGAGCAACATGCGCAGCAGCCCAGTCTAGCCGCTTTAAACGCCGAATGAACGCCGCAGGGTTGCTGCATCACTGCCTGACAAACCCAACGGGACTGACGCTCATCCGCACGCTCGCGCGCCGCAGATGTCTGCCACTCCAAACGATTCTCAATCTACTCCGCTGATGTATCTACAATCCCTTGCCACGGCCTTTCCTCCGCACTCGTTTTCACAAGCGGATTGCCTGCAAATACTGATTCAATCGGGAGCACTCGAGGCACTGAGGGGACGTTCAAGGGATGTGCTCCGCAAAGTGCTTACGGGGGATTCTGGGATTGAAACGCGTCGATTCTGCGAGGCTGATTTGCAGCACACCTTTGAATTGACTGCAGGCGGACTTCACCGCTATTTCGAAAAGCACGCCCCAAAACTCGCGTCGGAAGCCCTCCTCAAAGCCTGCGACTTGGTAGCGCTCAAGCCCTCCACTATCGACGCTCTTCTGATTTGCACCTGCACCGGATACCTTTGCCCGGGATTAAGCAGCTATGTTTCGGAAATCCTCGGCCTTCGGCCAAATGCTTTTCTGCAGGATCTTCTTGGCCTTGGCTGCGGAGCCGCCCTCCCGCTTCTGGAGACTGCACGCGGGATTCTCGCTGCAAACCCGCAAGCGACCATCGCGACTGTGGCCGTGGAAATTTCCTCGGCAGCCTTTTACTTAGACGATGAACCCGGCGTGCTCATCAGCCTTTGTCTTTTCGGCGATGGAGCAGCGGCTGCGATCTGGAAAGGTGAAAACCAAGGCGGTCAATTCCGATTCCAAAATTTCCGGACGATTCACAAACCGGAACACCGCGAAAAAATTCGCTTCGTGAACGCCGAAGGGCGCCTCAAAAACCAACTCGATCGCGATGTGCCTGCGCTCGCCGCCGAAACGGTTGCCGAACTCTTCAAAATGAGATCGGCAAACCCGGACCGTCTGCTAGCACACACGGGCGGACGCGATGTCGTCGAAGCCATAGAGCGTTCCATACCCGACTACAAGCTCACCGAAACTCGCGAAGTCCTACGGAAGTTTGGCAATATCAGCAGCCCGAGCGTGCTCGCTGCGCTACATGAATCACTCGCGAGCTTCCCGGAGAGTGACAGCCTCTGGCTCACCGCTTTCGGTGCAGGATTCGCCGCCCACTCCGGAGAACTCGTACGGGAAGCATGATCTTCATGTGCGGGTACTGTTTGTGGTCCGGCGCTCTTCGATCAAGCTGACTCCTGTCCCGCTCATATTTCACACGATTCGTGCCGGCCGTGACACACCGCAGCCTTGAGGAAGGCTCGTTGCCGACAAGGATCTTCCAATGCAGCCGAGTGGCCCTAGCTCGGGAAGGAGTACAGCACCGGCGAGTGTTTAGGCGCGAAATACGTTCGTGCGCCCGAGCGTATTTTTCTGAAGATCGGTCGCGTTGCTGTGCATCTGATTTTCGCCGAGGGGCCCGAACAGCTGCTCCACCCCTGCAAGCACAAGCGCGCGCCTCGCGCCCCCCCTGAACCTACTAGTGGTGAACTGAATGCCTTTGCGCATGCACTCTTTGCGGGTTCGCAAAAGCCACATCACACCCGCCGTATCCAAATACTCACTTCCAGCTGCGTCCAGAAAAACAACACCAGGCCGCCTTGCCATCCCACGACTAACCATACGAACCCAACGCGACAGGCTCGAGATGGAGCACTCCGCTGGCATCCGCAACACAAGCCGCTCACCGTCGAAGTGCATTCCCCCCAGTGTCCGTCCGCTTCTCAACTCATCCACTCTGGATTGAGCCTCCGCCTGCGTGCATCGCAGCTCGAGGTACCCCGCCAGTCTCGCCTCGACTAACAACTGCCGCAGCCTTGGAGTCGCCCCATGCAGCACCAGTCGCCCGCCTCTTCGGCGTAAGTGGGCAGCAACGCCAACAATGCGCCCAAGCTCCTCGCTACTGAGCCAGTC
>JBILUQ010000081.1:0-13976 GCA_044370935.1 Chthoniobacteraceae bacterium | reverse complement strand
TGTGGTGCTCTTTCCGGGCACAAGGCCGACAATCTCGATACGCGCCCCGACAGCTTCAAGCGCCGCTCGCTCGTCTGGATCTAATGTATCCAGCGTATAGTCACCTCCCTTGACGTATATCGCGGGACGCACTTCTCGAATCACCGCATCCACGCGCGGTGTATGAAAAAGGACGACAAAGTCGACGCACTCTAATCCGGCCAGAACCTCTGCTCGATCCGCCTCGCAATTGATGGGGCGCGTTGGCCCCTTGAGCGCGCGAACCGAATCGTCACCGTTCACCGCAACGGCAAGAGCATCGCCGCGACGCCGAGCCGCCTGCAGATAACGAACGTGTCCGACATGGAGTAGGTCAAAGCAACCGTTGGTGAAAACCAATCGCAACCCCTGAGCGCGGAGCGCGTCGCTCTGAAGCGCCAATTCCTTCAACCCAAAAATTTTGCCTGCAGACATGAAAAACGTTTCAGCTGGCACACTCCGATTACAGCATCGCTCAGCAGTTAGCGTTTGAAGGGCCTCTTCCTAGAGAGGGGAGATCTTCATATTCCGATACTCACACTTCATCACAACGCCACCGTGTATCTGAATGCCGATCGGTCCCGGCCCGATAAACTTTTCGTCGGTATACTCGGACGCAGGCTTCCCGTTGATCCAGCACGTGAACTTGGATCCCTTTGCCTGAATCCGAAAAGTGTTCCACTCTCCCTCCGGATGCATCAAATTCTTGGCATCCTTTGCCTGCCCCTCCTCTGGATAAGACGGCTTTCCGCCCGTGTAGAAAGATCCGGACATGTCCACCCTCAGGCTTCCCGAAACTCCGAGCTGCAACTGGATCTTTGGCTTCCGCATTTCAATCCCCGTGTCCACACCACGCTCGGTGGTGCCCTTCCAGCGCACATCAAACTCCAAAATGAAGTCGCCGTACTCTTTCTCCGTCCAGAGATTGTGTCCTTTCAATGCAGCGTTGTTTTCCCCTATCAAAACACCGCCTTCGATCCGCCAAAACTCCTTCGCATCTTCCTGTTTGAAGTTCGTCAAATCAACTCCATTGAAGAGCTGAGCAAACGCAGGCTCCTCGGCGAAACAACCCAGATGAGCGATAGCAAATGTTAAGACCGAACAGATTGTGATGCCTGACTTCATCACACCACGATGCCGTTTTCTGCGGCCAGCGCAATGAGCAATTAACCTGCATGCGGCTTGAGCTTTAATCTCAATCAACTTGACCTAATCCAAAAGCCACCGACCCCCGGGTGGATCGGAATCTCGACAAAAGCCCCCTCATGCTGAAAGTGCGACTCACAAGCTCGATGTGCCCCGCAACCCGCAGTCACATTTCCCTCTCGCTCCCCGCACTCACCCCGCTCAGCCCAGTCCCACACCTAGGTAGAACGCCAGTTCACTCACCTGCTGCGTTGCCCCAAGTCCGTCGCCGGTGAACCCCCCGAGACGCCGCTGGAGCATCCGGCGTATCCAGAGGGCGGAGAGCGCAGCACACACGACACCGGAGCGCCATCTTGAAGAGGGAACAGCCCACGCAGCCAGAGCCAATGCAAGAACACACCAAAGCACGCCAACGATCAGCGCACCTCTGCTGATTGCATCCGCCAGCGGCTTCGATTTTGAACCCCGAATGTCCCCGATGTGCTCAAGACTGCTGATAATAAACAATGGAGCTGTCCGCGAGCTAACATGCGCGGCAAAAATCGAAAGAGATGCAAGCAACCAATCTACATGAGCAAGCATGCTCAGCATCGCGCATTTACCAAGCAGCGCGAGAATCAGCGCAAGTGTGCCGAAAGAACCGATCCGCGAGTCCTTCATAATCTCGAGAGCACGATCACGATCCGCGGCACCTCCAAGACCATCAGCAAGGTCAGCGAGTCCATCCTCGTGAAATCCGCCCGTGAGCAGAACTCCCAAGGTGGTTGAAAGGAAAGCACACACCCAGGGCGTCGCAGGCGTGTGGGGCAAAATCCTACTGAGGGACCAGAAAGATCCGGCGCACACAAATCCAACAATCCAACCCACGCCCGGAAAATGCGCGGCACTTTGCCTCAGCGCCTCCGGACTGAAGTTTGCGAAGATGGCCAGCTTTCCGGTGATTGGAATTCTAGTGAAAAACTGAACCGCAAGTAAAAAGTGCCTCACGCTATTCATCGGGCTTGTCGGGAAACCCCGGACGCGGCGAAGCTAGCCATCTCGCTCAATATCCGACAAGCGGATATAATCAACGGCCAAACGAGTGCGGCACCGGACCCCTCACCGAGGCGCAGTCCCAAAGCTACAATTGGTGTCACACCCATCGATGACAGCATGGCGGCATGTCCTCGCTCGTTGGAACAATGGGCAAACAGGCATCGATCCAGCACTCCCCCGGCGATACGGTTGGCGACAAGCACGGCAGCGCTGGTGATGAAGCCATCCACGACGATGACACGATTCTCGTGCGCTGCCTGCAGGATCGCTCCCACAAGCGTCGCGATCTCGAACCCGCCGAGATTCGCCAGCTCCTGCACTGGATCCGAAGAATGTGAATGCCTCGCGAGGGCACGCCCGAGAATTTCTGCCTTGGCCACCACGCCATCGGCGCTCAATCCCGTTCCAGCGCCCGTACACAGAGCGATGTCCACACCGGTAAATCGCGCCATCAAAAGAGATGCAGATGAGGTATTCCCAATACCCATTTCACCCAAGAGCAGCGCGTTGCCCGGAAGCGAACTGAGAATTTCCATACCGTTAGAGATCGCTTTCTCGCACTGCGCGTAATCCATAGCCGGACCGCTTAGAATGTCGTTTGTGCCCTCGGCGATTCTGCGAATTAGAAGGCCGGGCTTCGGCTCGAATGCGTGCTTTACTCCACAGTCCACCACCGTCAGGTCGATTCCATGCTGCCGGGTGAGTACGCTCACTGCCGCGCCACCAGACAGAAAGTTTTCTACCATCTGCCAAGTCACGTCACTCGGAAAAGCCGAAACACCATGCTTGGAAATCCCATGGTCACCTGCGCAAACAAGCATTTGCGGTAGGATCAACGATGGCGTTTCTGTGTTGAGAATACAACCAACAGACACTGCAATTTCCTCCAGTATCCCCAATGAACCCTTGGGCTTGGTCTTTCCATCGAGCCGGCGACGGATTCTCGATTTTAACTCGCCACGCTCAAGCGACGGGACTGACGGCATTGCTAGCATTTAGAAATCACTGTGGCTTGTTAAGAATTAAACGGAAGCCTACGTTATCATAAGCCACTGGCCGGCAGCTCCATCGGAATGACGTTTCAGCGCTCTGGCCAACGTAGCTCCAGCCCCCACCGCGAACAGTCCGGAAGCCCGATTTCTGATCCAACCCATCCCACATCCACTCGAGAGCGTTTCCGCCAAGATCAAAAACCCCGAGAGCATTTGGTTTGAACGAACCTACCGGTGCGGTTCCATAGATTCGGTCTACGCCGATCCGTTTTGGATCCTCCTTCCCGTTTTCAAGAATCGGGTAATTCCCGTCATCCGACTTTGGCGGAAAATAGTCGCCCCATGGGTAAGCAAGATCGCCAACCGCCGCCTCCCATTCCGCGTTGGTCGGTAGCCGCCACTCCTTTCCCGTACTCGCGCTCAGCCAGTCGCACAGTTTTTTAACCCTGTCCCAGCTCAAGTTCACAACGGGATGCTCGTCATCCTGCACCCAGTCTTTACCGGGTTGAATCCATTCAGGCAAACCATCCGCACGCACGTACAGTTTCCATTCGCCGACGGTGAACTCCGTCTTGCACATCAAAACACTCGTGCCGGGAATTGGCAGCAGTTTGTCCTCCAGCCGCTTTAGAAGTTCAGGCAACACGCTCAGATCTTTTTTTCGATTCTTCCAGAAGTCGCCAAGCGCGATTCCGAAAGCCATCGCCTCGTATTGCCTTCCCTGTTGATTAAGCGCCTCAAACAGCATGCTTTTTGCTTTGTTGTCTCCCTTGCTGGATGAGGCCGCGATCAGGGACTCGGTCAACGCTAGATTCTCCTTCGCGCGCTCCGGATCCCCGCTCCGCAATGCCTTCTGGTACGACTCCACGGCCTCGGGCCAGCGCAGCAAGACCTGCAGCACATTGCCCCGCACCGCGTGGTAATCTGCATTCATAGGCTCGAGATCGATTGCAAAATCAATGCTCTCGAGCGCCTCGGTAAACTGCCCGTCCTGCAAAGCGTCCTTCGCTCGAATCAGGAAAGTGGGCGCAGTTTTTTTGAGTCGTGACAACGCGGCCTGGGCTTCCCGCCCCTTCTGTGCGACGCGCACGGTGAATCCACTCACCACTGCGACAAGCACCACGGACGCGGTTGCCAGAACCTTGTTGCGCGCCACCCAAAGCCTCATTTTTTTCAAAGTCCCCGCAGCCTCCGCACTGGTGGCAAATCCGTTCTGATAGCGTTCGACGTCCGATGCCAAGGCCTCGACGGAAGCGTAACGTTTGCTTCGATCTGTGGCCATCGCCTTGAGAGTCACGGCCTGCAATGCCTCAGGCACCTCTACACCCATCAATACCGGAGATCCCGCATTTGATGCACCAGCAATGCCACGCTTTGTCGCCATCGCGCTGATGCTTCCGTTTTTGACCTTTGTCAGCACCTCATTCAGGGTTGCACCCTCGATGGGAGGCCTCAGGGTCAACAATGCGTAGAGAATGCCGCCCAGACTGTAAATGTCGCTCCTCTGATCCAATTCGGCCACCATTCCCTCGGCCTGCTCGGGCGACATGTACTGCGGCGTGCCCATGACTTCGCCTTCCATCGTCATCCCGTAATCGCCGGTGTCATTTTCCCTAACCGCGTTTGATACGCTTTCGGCTCGTTCGCCGAGCACCTTTGCGAGGCCCCAGTCCATCACAAGCACCTCGCCGTACTCGCCCACCATGATGTTCTCCGGCTTCAGATCGCGGTGGAGGATGCTTTTACTGTGGGCGAACATCATCGCATCGCACACCTTTCGAAAAATAGTTAACAGAGCAGTCCTTGGATATTCACGGATTGTCGGCGAGTCACCATCGCGAATCAGATTCAGAACGGCCTGAAGCGTACGCCCCTTGATGAGCTTCATGCTGTAAAAAGGCCGGTTCTGGGCATCCACGCCGATGTTGTAAATCGGCACAATGTTCGGATGAGCGAGCCGCGCAAGAACCTGCGCCTCCTTTGAAAAGCGCGCGTCTTCGCCTCCTTCGCTCACGCTGCTCACTTTGACGGCGACCTGCCGGTTGAGCTGGGCCTCCTCACTAAAGTATATCTGACCCATGCCGCCTCGCGCAATTTCACAGACAAGCTTGTAGTCGCTCAGCGCCCGCGCAGATGCGACCTCTGTCGCACGCGCAGACAGTTCAATAGCGCCCCCCCGGGCCGGCACTCTTTGGGGGATGGTGACGGCCATCGAGGCAGTCGATCTCTCCTCCACAACCAACGTCAGCTCGCCCACCTGCACGGATGCGGGGTATTCCACTTGAACACGTTCCTGAATGACATATCCGTTCACCAATGTTTCGCGCGCAAGTCCCTCCACTTGGATTCCAGCTTCTGCGATCCACACCCAAGCATGACGCGATGCCACTCCTTCGCCGGTGACAGTGAATACGTCGCCGGCCGTTTCGGTTCCAATGACGAACTGCGATTCGCCGGCTTCAACGCTGGATAAGATTCCGGCGGGGCCGTGTAGGGTGAGCGACCAACTTTTCATTCGATAGACGTATCGCTCGGTTCGCTATAATCAAAGATCAAAGGATGGACCCACTCGGTGACGACCCTTTTTGGGGAGTGTGCACGGGACGTTCCGCAACCAGAAATCACGTCCCGAGATGTCCTTCCACGACGCCTCAGCGAATCCAGATGCCTTTTCCAATGCCGCCCCTTGGGGTGGTTTTCGGGTAATCCGGGTTGGGCTTTTGTTTAATGACCGAAACGACCTGTTCTATTGGTAAATCAAACTTTGAATCAGAGGCACGCACGCCTGTGATCGAAACATTCCGAACAGTGCAGTCCAGATCGGGTGAAAAGATCTCAGTCCAGCGTGAGGGATCGGCTGTTCTGTATGTCTGGGACTTCGGGCCGATCGCTAGCAGGCGCCAATCCGAGGATACGCTATGAAGCAATCGGACATCGTGAATAGAGATGCCGTCTGTGTTTGCATGTAGTTCGATCTGGCAGGGCCGCTCAAAGCTAAGCTCTTCGATGCGGAGGAGCTTTACATTGCCCACGCCGGCACTGAAGTCCTTGTCACGCCCAAGCTCCAGGTTCGGCTGGTCGTATATTTTGAAATACTGAATATTCCTGATTCGCCGCAAATTGACATTCGAAACGTGGCAGTCGAGAACAGCACCGTCATCAAACTGCTTCACGCCCGGCAAAATACGGATCGCATTTGCCGACGGAACGCCCAGTGGAGCACCGTCAACGTCCTCGACAACCACACGCTCGATTGGACCGTAGCTTGGTGCATAGTTTTTCCAGTCCCACGCATTCAGCGCAACGGTGTCGTCATGGGAGACGCCGCTCACATTTCGTATCAGTCCATCGCTTGCGGGTCCGTTGACATGAACTCCATCGCGCCTGTGATTATCCAGCTTGATGTTCTCGACAGTGAATTCATGCGCATTTGCAAGATGGACAGCAAAAGCGCGGCTCTCACGAATAGTAACGTTCGCCACGTGGACACGGCGCACGTTTTGCAGCAAAATTACACCATGCGTCCCGAAAGCGGGGTTCTCCCTTGAAGAGTAGCCGCGCACGTTGCCGTTGGATTCAGAAGAGGCAACAGCCAATGAGGTCCAGATGCCACCTTCGATGCTGATGTCTGTATCGAGATTGGCGTCGGAGGAAACGGGTTTATCCCTGAAGGACACGGGGCTGGCATTGCGCACTAGACATGTATTACAGCCGGGCTTCAGACGGATTTCTGCCGACAAATCGGCGCTGAGCTTCTGGCCCGACTGCAGGATCAGCGGGCCATCAATGTAATAGGGCCGCGGCCTCGCTGGTATGTGCAGCGTTCCATCGGCATCCAAAGCTGACTGCATCGCCTGCGTCCAAATTTCAGCCGTGATGTTTACTGCTTCAATCTTGCCGTTTGCTTCCAGTCTTTTTTCGACCCACGTCTCCGTTCGGACCAGTTTCATGAAGCCGCTCAACGCATTTTTGGGAGGCTTTGGCGAATCAGAAGAGTCACCCGCGGCAGGGTAAGCCAGCCATGAAGAAAAGGAAAAAATTACCAGCAGCCAGCAACAGAAAAAGTTACGCTGTGCAAAAACTGTAAGACGTGCGCTTTTACTTTTTGAACGAGTCCGAAGGAGATATTGCCCGTCGCAATTCTCGATTCCGCACTGCCGTTCCGGCGATGGCATTGTCGCAATAAACAAGGACCAGCGCTTTGAATCCATTTTCAATAAAACTCGAGCTAAGCGAGGATTTCCTTAACCACTTCGCCATAGACATCAGTGAGACGAAAATCTCGACCGAGATGCCTCGAGGTAAGTTTGAGATGGTCGATGCCGAGCTGGTGCAGGATTGTTGCGTGGAGGTCGTGAATGTGGATTTTACCCGAGATCACGCGGTAACCCATGTCATCGGTGCTTCCGAAGGTCAGCCCCCCCCTGATTCCGCCACCAGCCATCCAAGCACAAAAGCTTTCGGGTTGGTGTTCGCGTCCGTGCTTTTCAATTGGTGAGGTGCCGCTTAGGTCCTGGCTCCACGGCGTGCGCCCGAACTCGCCGCTCCACAAAACAAGCGTGTCCTCAAGCAATCCGCGTGATTTAAGATCCTTCAACAATCCCGCCACAGGCTGGTCTGTCTGTGCACACAGTTTGGGAAGATTTCCGCGGATGTCGCCGTGATGATCCCATCCACCCATTGTCACCTGCACGAAGCGGACGCCGGCCTCGCTCAGCTTCCGAGCCAGCAGGCAGGCGCGCGCGTTTTTATCCGTGTCCTTGCCGTCCACTCCATAAAGCTGGCGTGTGGCGTCGCTTTCGTTGGAGATATCGACAATCTGCGGCGTGGTGGTCTGCATGCGGAAAGCGAGTTCAAGATTCTGAATCATCCCTTCCATATTCGCGTCACCGTTGATTTCGCCTAGGAGCCGCTTGTTCATGCGCTGCATGAAATTGATCCGCTCTTTTTGAGCATCCTCTGCTGCAGATGCGTTGCGCAGGTTTTCTATCGGCGACACCTTGTCGTTAAGCGGAACATTCAGAGCCGTGCCCTGGTGAATTGCAGGCAGAAACGCCGAGCCATATTCCCGGACTCCTCCGGGCTGGATGCTGACAAAGCTCGGAAGGTCGCGATTCTCGGTGCCCAAACCGTAGCTGATCCACGCACCCATAGAGGGGCGTACTTCAGCAAAAGTGCCGGTATGAAACTGCAGAGTTGCCCCTGCGTGCTGCGGGTTGTCGGCATTCATGCCGCGCAGCAGGCAGATGTCATCTGCCACGCTGGCAAGATGCGGCATCAGGTCCGAGATGACCATCCCCGATTGGCCGCGCGGCTGCACCGGGGCGACGGGCCCGAGCGCGAGGTATTTTTCAGTCCCCACTTGCGTCACCTCTTTGCGCAACGGCGAGTCGATGGTCTGTCCGTGCTTACCGGTGATGAAGGGTTTCGGGTCGAACAAGTCCTGCTGCGACGGGCCGCCACCCATGAAAAGAAAGATGACCCGTTTCGCCTTTGGCGTCATTCCTGGGATTCGCGCGGCAAGCGGATTTGCGGCCGCCTGGAGGACATCCTGCAGCGCGAGGGCACCGAAACCGCACGCTGAGCGGCGGAGCCATTCGCGACGGGTGAGCTGATTCAGTGTTTTCATGGTGTGGATAAGCGTTGGGTCAGAGTCGGAATATAAATTGATTTGAAGCGAGAAGGCCGTGGCAAAGCTCTGTGAAAGCGGGGAAGTCGTTTGCAGGGGGGGCCTTTAAAGTAACGCCGACTTTGTCTATAAACGCCACGGCTTCGGCCCGCTCTTCCCGTGTGACGGGGCGGCCCAAAATGCGGAGCCAGATTTCGTCTATGCGTGCGTCTCGGTCGCCGATACTTTGGGTCACGTCTTTAGCAAGCGTCGCTGAGCGTTTGCGAAGGAGATCGTTGTTGAGGAGAAACAGAGCCTGGGTCGGCACGATTGTCTGCGGGCGTTGACCTGAAATTTGTGCAGGGTTGACGAAGTCGAAAAAGCTTCGGACGCGGTCCGGACCGGCGAAATTGTTCCGGAAAACTGGCAGGTAGATGGTGCGCTCGAACTCTTGCCCTGGACGCGGTACCTTGTGGGCGTAGTTTGGAGGATTGACGCCTTTGAGCGCCAGAGCGCCGCAGTTTTCTGGATTTTCTAGCACGAGTGCGGGACCGCCGCTTTCGCGTGTCAATTCGCCGCTGATCGCAAGCATTGAGTCGCGCATGGCCTCCGCATCGAGTCGCTGGCGGTTCATGCGCCAGAAGAGCTTGTTCTCAGGATCAATCTTTGCGGCAGCCGACTCGTTGGCGCTGCTCAGCCTGTAAGTGCGGCTTAAGACGAGAGACCGAAGAAGCGACTTTTGCGACCAGCCCGCTTTCATAAACCGTGCGGCCAGGTGGTCGAGCAGTTCGGGATGCGTTGGGGCCTCACCGCGAACACCAAAGTAATCAACGCTGCGAACAAGGCCTTCGCCGAAAAGCTTCTGCCAGATTCGATTGACCGTAACGCGCGCTGTGAGTGGGTTGCGCTTGTCCGCGAGCCAGTTTGCGAGCTGCGCGCGCCCACTCTGACCCTTAGGAATGGACGGCAATGGCTCCCACGACGCCACCCGCACGACTCCTCGCGGCATCAATCCCTCCGCTGGAGCATACGGATTGCCACGCACATAGACTGGCATGTCGGCGGGGTTAGGTCCCTCGCTCATGGCGAATGCCTTCGGCCTTTTGTCTGCGAAGAATTCCGCATGCTTGATGTCGGCGGCGATCTTTTTGAGCTGCGCGTCGATTTCATCCCGGCGCTTTGTCAGGGCATCCTTATTCGTCGAAGTCTGGGCTGGCGGGGCGGTGGCAATTTCTTTCTGCGCATTGTCCGTCGAGACTACCGCGGAATTCGCTTGGCCGTTCTCTGCTGAGCGCGGCTCGGCAAGCCCTGGGCTGGCGATTGCAGCGAGTTGTTTGGAGAGATCAGCTTTCTCGGCGGTCAGCGTCTTTTGTTCGGCGGTCAGCTTCGCGATTCGCTGAGTGGTTTCCTCCTCGTTTTTTTTGCGCGAGGCGAGTTGCCCTGGCGTTTCGGGAAGCAAGGTTGCGTTAAGGGTGCTCCAGACCCCCATGTCCGGCATCTTATGGGTCGAGGGCGAACTGCGGAGCATCCCTGCGAGGCCGTAATAATCCTCCAGACCTACCGGATCAAATTTGTGATCATGGCAGCGAACGCAGCCGAGAGTCATCCCGAGGAAGGTCTGCCCGATTTTGATGATTTGTGAATCGATGTGGTCCGCCTCCATTTTCGCCTTGTCAGGATTGACGATCTCGACGTCGCCGAGCATCAGGAAGCCGGTGGCGATGATGTTCTCCGCATGATCCTCAGTTGATTTCGCAGGCATGAGATCCCCTGCGATTTGCTCGCGCACGAATTCGTCGAACGGCTTGTCGGAATTGAACGCAGCAATGACGTAGTCGCGGTAACGCCAAGCGTGCTCTGCAAACACATTGTTGGACGTGCCCATCATGTCCGCGTAACCGGTGAGATCGAGCCAGTGTCGCGCCCAACGCTCGCCGTAGGCACGCGAACCGAGGAGACGGTCTACGACCTTCTCGCAGGCGTTCGGAGCGTTGTCCTTCACAAATTCCAATATTTCTTCTGGGGTAGGAGGAAGCCCAGTCAGGTCGAATGATGCCCGACGAAGCCAAGTGTAGCGGTCTGCGTCATCCGCTGGGTGGACAGACGACTGATCCTGTTTTGCGCGGATAAACCTGTCCACCGGATCCAGCGGCCATAATGGATCATTCACTGAGGGCGGTGCCGGATCGGACACCGGCTTAAACGCCCAGAATTTCCGGCCTTCATCGAGATCGATGCCTTTGCGGTTCTTTGAAGTCTGCGTCACACGCGGGTCTGCCGCGCCCTGTTTCACCCACGCCTCAAGTAAGGCGATCTCCTCTGCGGGCAGCTTTCCCTTGGGGGGCATTTCATAGTCGGCGTCGCCATAACGGACCGCCCTGATGAGCAGACTTTTTTCCAGGTTTCCCGGAATGATGGCGGGCCCGCTGTCGCCGCCCTGCTCCCAACCGCTACGAGCGTCAAGGGCAAGACCGCCCTTGATTTTGTTTTCGTGCGAGTGGCATTCGAAACAGCGTTTTTGCAAGACCGGCAGGACCTTTGCTTCAAAAAATGCGGTGTCGTCGTCAGCGCCATGCAGCGCAGAGACGAACCCGAATGCAGCCAGAATGAGATGGCGTTTCATGGAGCGCGGAGATCAAGGGCGACGGCATGGCAGCACAATCCGCGATAGTGCGCCTGGTTTGTGATGCACGCTTTCAGTCGCAACGGCGGTGCCGCTTCCATAGGGCCCTTCACCGGTGTTTGGATTGCGGTCGTATAGAGGAAAGAGCGAGCCGCAGATGTCAACGCGCAGCCTGTGCCCTTTTGCGAGTGTCGCAGCGCATGGGCCAAGATCGACAGTGATCTCAACCACCTCGCCGGACTTGAGCAACTTGGGATTGAGAAGCGATTCGCGGTAGCGTGCGCGAAGGATGCCTGTTGCCAGATTTTGAGCAAAACCGTCGGGACGCACGTCGACGAGCTTCACAGCCCAGTCTGCGTCGGGAGTGTCCGCCGACACGTACAGCTTTGCCTCGATGTTACCGGCAAACGAAAGGGGTGCCTTGAGCTCGTCTCCGGTGTACACGAGCACATCGTCCCGGTCCTCATTCACCCCTTGGTCGACCGGCCCCCAAACTGCGGCCTTCACAGGGCGCGCTTCGGTCACCGGACACGCTGGCACCGGGTTCGCAGGGTCAGCGCGGAACGAGTCCGCCGGCTCCTCCTTCATGGGGGCCTCGCGGCTGAGCCGGCCACCGCCCTTTCGCGTATTTGCTTTCCCGTCTGAGCGGAGATGGAACGCTGTAGCAGTGAAACCCTCTGGCGGCCAAGATTGAGCGTCGTGCCACACGTTGTCGCCCATCGAAAAAAAGCGAACCGGAGGGAAAGCCTTCGCGCGTGCGGCAGCGTCCTGTTTCAAGTGGCGCTCGAACCAATCCATCTGCAGAGCCGCTGTATCAACCGCCGCATCGGCGCCGAAATCGACTTCAGCGACCTTGGTTTTTCCAACGCTTCCGTGGTCCCACGGGCCCAAAATAAGCCGCTGCTGCTGTCGCGTCGCCGCATCACGAGCTTGCTTCTGCATGATCATGAAGTTGCCCACTGATTCGCGTGAAAAGAAATCGTAGTAGCCGACCACATGCAAAGCGGGAAGCGTGAGTTCCGGCAGACGGGACGTGAGGTCGAGCCGGGTCCAGAACCCGTTCGGTTCCGGGTGCGTGAGAAACGCCTCGAGCCACGGCATCGGCCAGCCGATCGCGTCGTCCACCTCGCTTAGGGGAAGCCGCATGAGAGCGACATTCATGTCCGCGGGCTTCGCGCCTTCCGGTTTGGCAGTATTCCCTGCAATCCAGCCTCCGATGAGCGATAGCCGCACGGCGCCGCCAAGATAGATGTTTCTGTAAAAACTGCTCCACGTCGCCTGCGGCGCGATCGCTGCGAGCCCGGGCGGATTTTCGGCTGCAGCCTGCCACTGGACAGCCCCGACGTATGAGCCGCCCATCATCCCGACGCGGCCGCTGCACCAGGGCTGCCGCGTTATCCACTCAATCGTATCGTACCCATCCTGGCCTTCGTTGTTGTACGGTGCCATCACGCCCTCCGAGGCGCGGGTTCCACGGCAATCTTGGATGACTGTCACGTAACCCGCCTTTGCAAATTTTTCGGCGGTACCCTTCGCCTTTGTGCGGTCGTAAGGCGTGCGCATGAGCACCACCGGGGCCTTGGCGACGGATTCATCGCGGTAGATGTCGGTGGCAAGCTTGATGCCGTCACGCATCGCAACGGCGGTTGTTTCCACATGGACGTCCGCTGCGGCGGGAACTGTGCAGGCGATCAGGGTTAGCAGGAGGGGGAACGCTTTCATATGTCACTTGGATTTGCGCGATTTCAGTGAGGCGAGATCCATGTCTTCGCCGGCAGCTTGGATGTGCTCGCGCATCGCTTCACGTGCCGCGTTGGAATCGTGCCGTTCGATCGCATCGAGAATACGCGCATGGTGCTCAATGGCGGTTTTCTTGCCGATGCGTCCGATGGTGCGCAAGCGGCTGGCCACGCTTAGTTCGGCGAGGGAATCGAGGATCAGTCTGTAAATCAGATTTCCACTGGCATCCGCGATCGCATGGTGCGCAGCGATGTCAGCCTCGATGGCTGCGGTATTGTCCGGCGCGCTTTCCAACTGTCCCTGAATACGGCGCAGTGTGAGAACCTGCTTCTTGGTGGCGCGCTGCGCCGCGAAGGCCGCTGCGTCTGGTTCGATGGAAAGGCGTGTTTCATTGAGCTGCTGAAGGCGCTCGGCAACATCGGGAATGAGCAGTGAGAGCGACTCGTTGAGCGGACGATGGAGTTTGTCCACCACCTTGATGCCTGTGCCGTGCTGTATTTCGAGCAGTCCCTGTTGCTCGAGGCGTTTGGTGGCTTCGCGCACGACGGTTCGACTCACGCCCAGCTTTTCAGCAAGGGACCGCTCCGCGGGTAACCAGCGCTCATCTTCGGCAGCGCCTCCGCGAATGAGCTCTGCGAGTTGTTGGCAAACTCCTGCAACGAGTGAAGCAGGCCTCTGGATTGTTGTAATATTCATGAAAGCATCTGGATGAATTTTATCGACCGGAATCAATAGGTCGCGCGGCCGCCCGAGAGGTCAAAGACAGCCGCCGTGGAGAACGCGCACTCTTCGGAGCACAGCCAGGCTACCAGCG
>JBILUQ010000333.1:0-3903 GCA_044370935.1 Chthoniobacteraceae bacterium | reverse complement strand
CGCAGGGCGACCGTCGGCAATCCGGAGCAAACCAACTCGGGCACCAAGCAGCTACGCGGCACCACCATGGTCAACGGGCCAGGCCAGAATCGCCTTGCAAGCCGGTCCACCAACTCCAGTTGCCCGCCATCGAGCACAGCCAAACGGTTCACCCACTCGATCCCGGGCAAATGACAGATCAGAGGGTCAAAAAAAGGACGCTGCTTCGCCTCAAAAATCCTCGCGGCTGCATCGGGATTGAGCGCGTCCCCCGCGAGACCGTAAACGGTCTCAGACGGCACCCCGACAACGGATCCGCGCTTCAAAAGCGCGCACGCTGATTCAATGGCGGCGTCCAACGAGGGACTGCTCGGGTCGGGAAGTAGAAGTGTTTCCACCGTTTGAACGGTTAATGCGCGCGCCCGCTTGGAAGCGGATTTTCTGAGGTCTGGGCACTTACAAAACGCGAATCAAGCCGTGAACGGGCATCGCGCACCAGTTTAGCAGCTTCCTCAACCGAATCGCCGAACGCCACCAAATGCCCCATCTTTCGACCGGCCCGCGGCTGACTTTTACCGTAAAGATGCAGCTTCACCTCGGGAAGCGAAAGGGCCGAGGCCCAATTCGGCTCACCTCCCGCCCACACCTCACCAAGCAGATTCGCCATCGCCACAGGACGCATGAGCCGGGGCGAACCCAGCGGCAGACCGCAAACAGCACGCACCTGCTGCTCAAACTGGCTGGTTTCGCAGGCATCGAAAGAGAAGTGGCCGGAGTTGTGCGTGCGGGGAGCTAGTTCGTTCACAACCAGGCGACCGTCGGGCAGCAGAAAGAGTTCCACGGTCAGCACCCCGATGAAATCAAGGGCATCGGAGACCGTCTCGGCGATGCAGCGCGCATCCCGCATCACCTGTTCGTGAACCCGCGCCGGAACCAAAGTCACATCCAGAATATGATTTGCATGGACATTTTCGCAGAGCGGAAACACCTCCTTCGAGCCGTCCATTCCGCGCGCGACTATCACCGAGAGCTCTCGCTCGAATGGCACCCACGCCTCCAGAACGGACATCTGTTTGAACGATTGCCAAACCGACGCAAGATCCGAGTCGGCCGTTATCTTGGACTGGCCCTTGCCATCGTAGCCAAAAGCGGCGGTTTTCAAAACGGAAGGCACCCCCAACTCCGCAATCGCGGACCGCAGCTCCGATTCGTCACCAACCGCGCGGAATTCTGCAACGGGCAGGCCCGCATCGCGGAGAAACGTTTTTTCCCTGAGTCGCTGCTGGCAGACGTGCAGCGCACCGCCCGAGGGCCTGACCACGCATTCCTCGGAGGCCCACTCGATGGACGTTACCGGAATGTTTTCAAACTCAAAGGTCAACACATCCAAACCGCGAGCGAAGGCCCGAACGGCATGTTCATCCTCATAAGAACCGACCACTTCCAAATCCGCCACCTGCCCAGTCGGCGTGTCACTTTCCGCGCTATAAGTATGCACCCTGTACCCCAAGCGGCGAGCGGCAATCGCCAGCATGCGCCCAAGTTGGCCGCTGCCCATCACCCCGATGACAGACCCCGGATAAATCACTTTCCGCGCCTTCACTCCTGTCTCCCCCCTGCGTCAGGCAACTCGGCCGCAAGCACCTGCTCCGTCTGGGCCGCGCGGAAAGCCTCCAAGCGCTTCAGAATCCCTGGGTCTTGGAGCGCCAAAATACCCGCGGCGAGCAGGGCTGCGTTCTTTGCCCCAGCGACACCGATTGCGAGAGTCCCCACCGGCACTCCAGCGGGCATCTGCACGATCGAAAGCAGCGAGTCCACCCCCCGTAAAACTTTGCTTTCCACGGGGACGCCGAGCACGGGTAGCCTCGTGAGAGCCGCAACCATTCCCGGCAGATGGGCAGCCCCGCCGGCGCCTGCGATAATCACCTGGAGTCCCCTTGCAGACGCTTTCTTTGCGTAGTCCGCCATTAGATCCGGGGTCCGGTGCGCAGAAACCACTTGCCTTTCGTAAGAGACGCCGAGGGATTCAAGCATCTGCGCAGCATGCCTCATTGTTTCCCAATCTGAGGTGCTTCCCATGATAATACCAACTGCTACTTGGGGTCGGTCCATGCGCTATTGAAGCCATGTCTTGTTGTCGGAGGCAAAATCCAAAAGTAAGGGATTTGCGGTGCCTCTTCTTTAAAACCGCGCTATCGTCGCCGGCAGTGAAGCGGTGCAGCCAAATCCAAACGCAAACCAGTGCGCAGCTTGCGCAAGGGGGGCGGCTGTGTTTTACGCACAAAAAGCTAACGCTCAGCGGCATCTTTTGGATTTTGCTTTTTCAAGCAGTCTGGGCTGCGAGCGCACCCATTCCCCGCCCCGGCTCCGAGTCCCTCAAAGGCCGTCACGAGCGGGAGCTCGCAATGAAAGTTGCCGGTGACTCCGCCGGGGTAGAGTTTGAGGTGGATACCTCACGACTCCTCGGAAGTCTCACATCCCTCAACCGCAACTCCGGATATTTCAGATATCTGCCGCCTACGGATTGGGCGGTTTTCACAGACTCCTTCCGCTTCAGGGCTAAAAGATCAGGCATGTATTCCCCGTGGGAGGTCTTCAACATCGCCATCAGTGATATCGGGCCCAGGGTGGAGGCGCCAATCCACCTCGATTTTGGAAGCGTCCGAGTCGGCGAAACGAAGGAACTACCGCTGGAGCTCGCAAACGTCGGAGACACACCGACTGAAATCGTCATTGAGAGCAATCGGAGTTGGTTTATCCCGATGCCGAGTCAATTTTCTCTCCAAGCCAACGAAAAAAAGAGTCCTCTGGTTCGTTTCAAGCCCTCGATGTCCGGACGATTGCTCGCCGATTTGACCGTTACTTCGAGCGGCTCAATCCAGCTGGTTCGGCTCTCGGGTGACATTCCCCAATGGCTGGAGGTAAGCCCACAAACTATCCTTATCAACGCGGATAAAAACCAAATCCGAGATGCCCTCCTTCTAATTAAAAACCCGAACACCGAGGCGGAAACTGTCACAATCGATTCAAAAAACGCTTTGATCCACCCGCCATCGGTTCACCTTCCTCCGGGGGAAGCCGTTCAGGTGAAGTTTTCAGTGCCAGCGGTGCAGAAGGAGGCTCTGAAAGGAGTCATTTTGATTTCGAACTCAAAAAATTTTGAAATCAGCGTGCCCTGGAACGCGAAGCCGGTTCCGGCCTATCTCAAAACCGCAGCGCGAATCTCCCCTGACCTAAAGATCTCCCCGTCGATCGTGAGAATGGCCAACTTGGGAGGCGTAGGCGGAACATGGAAGTTCTCCATCGCGCCGCCGTTTACGATAAACAACTCGCCAGAATTCACCGCGACGCTGGTGCAGAACGGCACTCTGGAAATCCGCATCACCGAGGCACCGGCACGCCGGACCTTACAGCCCGCATCAAAGCCATTGACGGCAGGCAGCCTCAAAATCTCAGGCCCAGACGGCGAGCAAGAGCTGCGCATAGAAAACGTTCAGGCTCAAAAAACTTCGCCAGCGAAAACTCCGACATCCAAGCCGATTCCAAAACCCCTCCCCATTCCAGCCCCAATTTCGGACACCGAATCCTTCACCCTTGGGCCACCGCCGGCATTGCGATTTTCTGCCACCTCAGACTCCGGTTCGGCGCAAGATTCGGGTAAAATAACGACCACTTCACCGGCGGCAAAAAAGCCTTTTGAGGCGGAGGCAGACAAACGCTTCGAGTCAACGGTCGACCCCGCGATCACAAATGAGATTATGAGGCAGTCCTCTCTTTCGATGATTTCCGAGATGAAGGTCGCCAACCTGAAGCCAACGTCCGCGACCCTTGTGATCCCGTATCCCCCGACGACCGCGCAGAATTACCCCCTCATTGTGCTCGGCAAGATCAAACTCACCGGAGACTCCAAGCTGGGGTTTGATT
>JBILUQ010000500.1:0-3912 GCA_044370935.1 Chthoniobacteraceae bacterium | reverse complement strand
GCAGACCGGATGACGCGGATGATGGAGCGGTTTGGTTTGCAGGAGGGTGAGTCCCTCGAGCATCCGTGGCTCAACAAGTCGGTTGAAACCGCGCAAAAGCGCGTGGAACAGCGGAATTACATGGTCCGCAAACGCTCGCTTGAGTTCGACGATGTGATGAACAAACAGCGTGAAGTCATCTACGGATGGCGCAACGAGGCGATCACCACCAACGAAACGCGGCCGATGCTGGACGAGGTTATTGAGGAAGTCATCCCTGAAAAGGTCCTTGGCTTCCTGCCTCCGGATGACCAGCGCGACGCAGAGGCGCTGCTTTCGTGGATCAACATGACGTGTCCGCTGGGCCTCACGCTTGAGAGCGCTCCTTTCGAGACCGCGTCGGCCGAGGAAATCAGCGCGTTTCTCATTCAAAAGGTGAAAAGTTCCTATGCACTCAAATGCGAGCATGAGGAGCCCGAATCGATCCTGCAAATGGAACGCTACATTCTTTTGAATGCGATCGACCGGCTGTGGCAGGAGCACTTGTACGGGATGGACGCTCTTCGCGAGGGTGTTTACCTCAGGGCTTACGGCCAGAAGGACCCGCTCATCGAATTTAAAACCGAGGCGTACGAAATGTTCACCGAGCTGATGGGGAACATCAAAGCGGAGATCCTGCATAATCTGTTCCGTTCGACTTCGAATCTGATGGCGTTTGAGAAGTTTCTCTCGAATCTGCCACAGTTTCTCGAAGCGCCGGATGAGGCGGGCGGTGTCTCGCACACGACCTCGCAGCAGCCCGAGTCCAGGCAGTCCAACACCGCGGCGCTGCCGCGCACACCGGAGCCGACGATCGAGGGGATTCTCAATTCACAAATGCGGGAGCAGCCCGTGCAAGTCGGGCGCAATGACCCCTGCCCTTGCGGGAGCGGCCGCAAATTCAAAGCCTGCTGCGGCAAGAATCCCGTTTAATCGGGTCTGCTTCCCCAGGCCGGGAGCCGGACGGTGAATGTTGTCTGCACGTTTAATTCGCTTTCGAGCGTCACATCGCCGCCGTGTGCTTTGACAATTGCCTCGACGATCGCAAGGCCAAGGCCTGAGTGATGCCCGCCGTTTGCGCGCGATTTTTCTGCGCGATAAAAACGCTCGAACACGAGCGGTTGCTGGTCAGCCGGGATGCCGGGTCCTGCATTCGAGACTTTCAGTATGATCCGGTCGTCCTGTGTAAAGGTGGATACGCGGATCTAACCGTTGGGCTTGTTGTAATGGATGGCGTTGTTGGCAAGGTTGCCTGCGACTTTAAGCAGAAACTCGCGTTCTCCGCGGCACACCGCAGGTTCAAGCTCCGTCTTCCATTCAATCTTCTGCTCCAACGCCAGCGCACGCTGCTGCTCTAAAACCTCTAGAACCACTTCGGTAATGCACACTTGAAGCCTCCAACGGATCGTCGTGGGGCTAGCAAACGCACTCGCGGACCGTCCCGATTTTCACATCGACCTTGGCGATACTTTCATGACCGACAAACACCGCGGTCGGGAATGCGCCAAAATTACTACGGCTGGGAATGGGGCGACGCGCTTTATTTAGCGCTCGATCCATTTTGGTTCACCACGCGGCAAAAAGGCGGTGACGAGATGTGGGGACGCACGCTTGGACGCGAACAATACGACTGGCTAGCCTCAACGCTTGCCTCGAGCAAAGCGCGATTCCGATTCGTTTTCATCCACTATTTGGTGGGCGGGGCAGGCAAAGATGCTCGGGGAGGTCGCGAGGCTGCCCCGTTTTACGAGTGGGGTGGGAAGGACGCGAGCGGAGCAGTGCTGTTTGCTGAGAAACGTGCGGGCTGGCCCATGCCGATCCACCAGTTGCTGGCCATCTCTACGTCAAAGAGGACCTCGAGGGCATCGTGTATCATGAGGTGCCGCAACCCGGCCATCCCCGCTACGACAACACGCGGAGCGCCGAGGAATACGGCTACAAATCCGGTGTGATCCAGGGCTCATCCGGGCATTTGCGCGTGGTGGTCCAGCGGGATAAGGCGGTCGTCTCCTACGTTCGCGCATACCTTCCCGCGGATGAAACACCGGAACGCAGGAACGCTGCGGTCTCCCACAGTTACGAGGTTGCGCCCTTCGCGGGCAGCCTCCAGAGATGACTCCGATACACGCCGCGAAGCAACGCATAGAGCGCGGAGCGCCTCGTGCGATCACAGCACGCCGACACCCGGCAGCTTTGGCGGCGGGGGCGGATGAAATTTCGGCAATCCCTCTCTGTAGGCTTGTGAAAGCGCGACATATCTGTCGGCCCAAACCACCAGTTTCGCCTGCTCCTCCAGAGAAAGTGTCTTCACGACTTTTCCCGGGGAGCCGAGGAAGAGCGATCCGGGCGGGATCTTCGTGCCCGCAGTGACAAGCGCGTTCGCGCCCACGATCGACCGGGCGCCTACCACGGCACCATCGAGCACTACCGCGTTCATTCCCACGAGCACTTCGTCGTCTATGGTGCATGCATGCAGCACCGCCGCATGTCCAACGGTCACGGACTGGCCCAGCACGGTGCCAAAATCGTCCGCCACGTGGATGACCGCACCGTCTTGGAGGTTCGAGCGGGGGCCGATCACGATGTGATTGAGGTCGGCGCGCAAAACGCTTTGGAACCAAGTGCTGGATCCCGCCGCCATCGTTACATCACCGATGAGTGTCGCATTAGCAGCGACGAAAGCATCTTGTGCGATTTTGGGCGTGGCCCCGGCGTACCGTTCAATACGGGTTTTCATGATTGGATTTTGCGTGCTTTAAACTGAACCATTTCGCCGGCTGCCTGTCAGGGTTGAGCAACATTTTAGGCAGTTTCAAAACATAAGAACACCCGTGAATCGTCAGGATCTTAGAAGTTTTTGTTTGACGGTGTGTGAGCCCTTTGGCAAACGCCTAATCAGCTTTGAAGGAATGACTCCTTCCCCCCCGAAAGCACAACCCATACCCCACCAGTCAAAGACCCCTATGAACAAAACCGACTTAGTTGCCGCAGTACAAAAAAATCTTGGAAAAGAAACCACACGCGCTTCCGCTGAGCGCGCGGTGGAGGCAGTGATCGACGGAATCAAATCCGGTCTCAAGAAAGACCACCTTGTGCAACTGGTTGGATTCGGCACTTTCAAGGTCACTTCTCGTAAGGCCCGCATCGGAACCAATCCCAAAACCAAGGAAAAGATCAAAATCAAGGCCTCGAAGGGCGTGCGATTCTCCGCTGGCAAAGATCTCAAGACCAAGGTGAAATAGCTTCAATTTTCGGAGATTTCCCTCCAACCCCCGAAGCCCCCCGTTTTGTGAACCAAAACGGGGGGCTTCCTTTTGCCTTGATCGCGCGGCAAAAAGATTCTTCCTAAATGCTCTGCCCCGCATGCGTTTCAATCAAACCCGACTCCTGACGCTCCTGTTGCTCGGGTTTTGCACTGTGGGAGCCTGGATGTTTTTTGCGCTCACCGCCCAGAGCGCCGCCGCAGGGCCCTCCATGCTTGCAATCGTTGCCGGCGCACAGTCTGTCGCGGCGTTTACCGTGTGGCTGGTGATTTTGTTGAGGCAGTCCGGTTCACCGCAACCGATAACGGGTGCTCAAGCGACTCTTTCGGCGGAAGCAACCCTGTCCTGCCCGGGCACGGAGCCCGCCAGCGCGCATCGTGAACTCATCCAGCGATTGGTGGCGCTGCTCGAATCCGCTCCTGCGTTGGTTTACATCAAGGACGATGAGGGCCGGTACGTCGCTGCAAACCGCATGTTTGCGGATCTGGTGAAGCAGCCTCTTCACTTGCTCCCGGGCCAGACGGACGACGCCATCCGCCCCGCATCCATAGCGGACGAGATCGCGGTGCTTGAGAAGGACGTGCTGCGCACGGGCCTCACCAAGAGGGTTGTGGAGGAATTCACACTCTCC
>JBILUQ010000332.1:0-3916 GCA_044370935.1 Chthoniobacteraceae bacterium | reverse complement strand
CCGCGCCGTGCTGAACCAGTTTAATATTGAAACCCCACCGTCAAAACCATGGATGTCCTGGAACAAGGTCCTCCTTCTCGTTGGTGCGTGCGTTGTTTTAGGAAGCTACCTCCACAACCGCCGCTAACTTAGTCCTCCGTTGATGAAATCTGGTGTCTACCCAAAGTCATTTGCAAAGGGCGGGCCCCCTTTCACTCCTTGACGACTCAGCCCGCAAGGGGTACCCTCTTCTGCTGGTCAAAGAGAGAAAGTGGGTCAACAGCCCACTTTTTTTCGTCTTTAGCCGCCATGCCACCTATGAACAACGAAATCCTAGCATTACTGGACTTTTTCGAGCGCGACAGAGGGATCAAGCGCGATGTTTTGCTTGAGGCAATCAACACCGCACTCCTCACCGCTGCAAGAAAGGCCGTCGGGCCCGCTCGTGATCTTCGCGTTGAAATTGACCCTAAGTCTGGCAACATCAAGGCCATCGCAAAACTGTGTGTGGTTGATCGGGTGACAAACAAGCACGACGAAATCAGCCTCGCAGAAGCCCAGAAGCGCTGTAAAGCTGACGCCGTCATTGGAGAGGAAATTGACGCGGTTGTGACCCCCAAGGATTTCGGCCGCATTGCCGCTCAGACCGCAAGGCAGGCGATCATGCAACGCATCCGCCACGCCGAGAGGGACATGATCTATGAGGAGTTCAAGGATCGGGCTGGCGAAATCATCACCGGCACCGTGCGCAGGTTCGACCGCTCCGATGTGATCGTCGACCTGGGCAGGTTTGAAGGAATCATGCTAAACCGCGAACGGGTTGCGACAGAGGAATATGCCGTTGGCGACCGCATCCGCGCCTACGTGGTGGCAGTGGAAAATGGGGCACGCGGACCGGAGATTATCCTGTCTAGAAGCCATCCGAACTTTGTGCGCCGCCTATTCGAAACAGAAGTCGCCGAGATTGCAGACAAGACTGTTGAAATTAAGGGGATTGCTCGCGAGGCGGGACACCGCACCAAGATCGCTGTCTGGAGTGCAAACGAGAAAGTCGACCCGGTCGGCGCCTGCGTGGGGATGCGGGGAGCGCGGGTCAAAAACATCGTTAGGGAGCTCAACAACGAGAAAGTGGATATCATCAGATGGAGCACTGACATTAAGGAGTTGGTGCTTGAAGCGCTCAAGCCGGCGAAGGTGAAATCCATTACATTGGATGAGGCCAAGCACAACGTCCTGATCAAGGTCGAGGCCGATCAACTTTCATTGGCGATTGGCAAGCGCGGCCAGAACGCTCGCCTTACATCGAGGCTCACGGGATGGGATATTTCGATTGAGCGAGACGAGTCCGCCCGGGAAGCCTTCGAGCAAAACGTCACCAAAGGCGTTCACACTCTTGCAGCGGCTCTGGCGGTTTCCGAGGATGTTGCCCGGAAACTAATGGACGCCGGAATGGTGAGTGCAGACGTCATCATGATGGCGGATCCCTCAGACATCGCGGACGCCATCGGATGCGATATTGCTCAGGCGGAGGAAATCTACAACGCTGCACAAAAGGAGATCTCAAAGTCTGCCTCCTCCGTCTGATTTATTCCACTGGCTGGCCTACACAAAGGGGCGCGCATAGCGCTCTAGATTGGGATCAACCGCAAACCAAACCAAGTTTCAGAACTCTCCAGCCCGATCAAAAAAAGAATCTCGATCAAGAGCATCCGACGCCGGAGAACTCCAAAGCACCAAAAACAACTGAATGGCCACTCGAAACACACGCTCTAGCACCCCAACCGACGCAGACCAGGCCCTTGCTCCAAAGCGCTCAACAACGCGCACGGGCATCGCCAACTCTGCTAAAACGGGGGCTGAAGAGTCTTCCCAAAAGACTGCGTCTAAGCGAGTCAGTCAGGCCAAACAGGCTGCTTCGGAGCCCGCACCCGCAGGAACCCAGGCTCCCGCAAGACGAATCGGTGGCATCCAGAGGATCACTGGCAAAGCGGCCCCCGCCCCCGAGAAGTTTGCCCCCGCCCCCGCCGCGCCACAGGAGAAACAGCCTCCGCAGGAAGCGGTATCGCTGATCGACGAAAAACCAAAGGTTTCCCGCAGAAGAGTCGCGGGTTCCACGATGAAGCCATTCGCCGCGCTGCCACGCATTTCGATGCTGGGCGCGGAGAAGACGCCACCCGTCGAGCTGCCTGAGTCGGCTCCCCAGAAGCCGTCGGACCATGTTCCGGACATCGCGGCCACAGGAGAGCCAACGTCTTCCTCCCCAGCGGAAGAAGAAGGCGCGAAAGTCGGTGAAAAAATCGTCCACCTCAAGCCCCCAATCGGGGTTAGGGACTTGGCTGCCGCCCTCAATTTAAAGCCCTTTGAGGTCATGCGCGACCTGATGGGGATGAATATTTTCGTAAACCTGAATCAATCGGTGGACGTTGAAGTCGCCTCGCAGGTTTGCAAAAAACACGGATTCCTGTTCGAGCGCGAGAAGCGTGAAAAAGGTGCCGGTGTCCATAAGCCGGTTGAGAAGGTGGTCGAGCCGCCGAAGCCGGTTGAGAAACCCAAGGAAGAAGAGCTGAAGCTTCGCGCTCCAATCGTTGCGTTCATGGGCCACGTTGATCACGGCAAAACAACCCTGATGGACACCATCCGCAAAACCCGCGTCGCAGCGGGCGAAGCTGGAGGAATCACGCAACACATCGGCGCTTATTCGGTCGAGCACGCCCACCAGAAAATCACTTTCCTAGACACCCCGGGTCACGCGGCCTTCACGGCGATGCGCGCCCGCGGTGCAAACGTCACCGATATCGTGGTGTTAGTTGTCGCATCCGATGACGGGATTATGCCACAGACTTTGGAAGCCCTCTCTCACGCGAAGGCGGCCAAAGTGCAGATCATCGTGGCGATCACGAAAATCGACGCAACTGGCGCGAACATCGACCGCGTCAAAGGGCAGCTACAGGAAAAAGGTCTCGCGCCAGAAGACTGGGGCGGCGACACCATTTGCGTTCCCGTTTCGGCGCTGAAGGGACAGGGCGTGACACAGCTTCTCGAAAGCATTCTTCTGGTTGCCGAAGTTTCCGAACTAAAGGCCACTTCCGGCGGTGTTTCACGGGCGTCCGTCATTGAGGCCCAGATTGAACAGGGACGCGGACCAACCGCGACGCTGATCGTGCGAACCGGCACCCTTAAGGTGGGCGACGCATTTATTTGCGGAAATTACTCCGGCAAGATCAAGGGACTTCTCGACGACTTTGGCAAACCGCTCAAAAGCGCGGGGCCCTCTACGCCGGTCAAGATCGTTGGTTTTTCGGGCTTGCCTAACGCCGGGGACGAACTGGTGGTCATGGAGAACGAGAAGGCCGCCTCCACGCTCTCAGAAGAGCGCCTCGCCACACTGCGCCTGAACAAGCTCTCAGTGCCAACGCGCCCAACTTTGGAAAATCTTTTCCAGAGCATTGCTGACGAACAGCGAAAGTCCCTCAGAATACTACTAAAATCCGATGTGCAAGGCTCGAGTGAGGCCCTCGTCACCTCCCTCAAACAGATTCAGAGCAAGAAAATTGATTTGGAAATTCTCCACACTGCGGTGGGACCGATTAGCGAGAGCGACGTGCTCCTCGCCGCTGCTTCCAACGCGATTGTTGTAGGCTTTAATGTCAAAGTGGAAAGCACGGCTGCAGCGACCGCGAAGCGTGAGGGAGTGCAGTTAAAGCTGTTCTCGATCATTTACGAGCTCGTTGACCAGATCAAAGATGCGATGGCGGGCATGCTTGATCCCGAGACCCGCGAGGCCATTGTCGGCCATGCCGAGGTCCGGAAAGTCTTCTCTCTTGCTAAAGGAAACGTGGCAGGCTGCTACGTCACCGACGGTAGGATCCTGCGCTCAGGACGCGCCCGCGTTCTCCGTGGAAGGCAGCCCATTTACGATGGTGGTCTTGCGACACTG
>JBILUQ010000331.1:0-3917 GCA_044370935.1 Chthoniobacteraceae bacterium | reverse complement strand
AGTGGCTCGGGTCAGCCCCGGAGAAAACGAAGGTACCGGTAGTGATCGTCCCGAGCCTTTCGTCCGCGGATGACTTCGCTGATGTCATCGACGCAGAGTCGACCGCAAAAGATGCGAAGTCAGGTGTCTGCATTACTTTCTGGGGGGTTCGGGGCTCCATTCCGTCTCCGGGGCCATCGACGGCGTTTTACGGCGGTAACACTTCCTGCGTGGAGCTCACCGCTGACGGTGAGACTATCATTTTGGATGCAGGAAGTGGGATCCGTTCCCTGGGGGAAAAACTCATTCTTGAAGCGAAGGGCAAGCCGCTGGATATGCATTTGCTCATTACTCACACGCACTGGGATCATATCCAAGGGCTGCCGTTTTTCCGGCCTGCCTACGTGCCGACAAATCATTTGCGGGTTGTTGGGTATGAAGCGGTGAGGCACAATCTAGCTGACGTCTTGGCGATGCAGATGGATTCCGCTTATTTCCCGATTTCCATGGCTGACATGCCCGGACATCCCGAGGTGGAGGAGGTCGGTGAGCGCTTTCATTGCGGGCCAGTTGGAGTGGAGGCATTCTTCACAAATCATCCGGGTAAGTGCGCCGGGTTCCGCTTCGAGACTTCGGCTGGAGCGGTGGCATACATTTCAGATAACGAGCTTAATCACGACGGGCAGGCGACCCATTTGCCGCGCGAAACGGTTGAACACCTTCGGGAGCGGCTGATGTCAACGATGGGCGGGTGTAAAGTGCTCGTCCATGATGCTCAGTACACGAGGCAAGAGTACACGAACCGAGTTGGCTGGGGACACTCCTGCGTCGAAGACATCACGGAGTTGGCGGCCCAGTCTGGAGTCGAGAGGCTTGTGTTATTTCATCATGACCCGACCCGTGATGATGCCGGGGTTAACCAGCTTTTGAAAAAATCCAGAGACATCGTAAAGGCCAATGGCTGGAGCCTGCGGGTGGATGCGGCGAGAGAGGGGATGTCGATCTGGCTGTGATTTTCCGGTCGCGCGAATGCCGACCATCAGGAAATGAGTTGAACGATCGGATCGAAGCATGAAGATCCTGGATCGTTATGTAGGGTGGCAGTTGGCTTTCACCACCTTTGTTGCGGTTTCCGTATTGAGCGTGGTTTTGGTTCTCGGGAACGCGTTTAAGCAGTTGTTTGAGCTGCTCGTCAGCAAAGGTGCTTCCGTCGATATCGTATTTATTTTTCTGGGATACATTTTCCCGTATTCCCTCGTCTACACATTGCCGTGGGGTTTTTTGATCTCTGTGCTTCTTGTGTTTGGGCGAATGTCGGCGGAGTGCGAGCTCATCGCCTTGAGATCAAGTGGCGTTAGCTTTCTGCGAATAACCAAAATGGCTGCGATTATCGCTTTGGTTTGTGCCGGGATTTGCTTCTGGATGGTGGGTGACTTGGCTCCAAGAGCGCAAGTTCGATACAAAAAAGCGCTGTACGAACTGGCAATCCAGAAGCCCCTGTCGATGTTTGAAAATGATCGGGTGATCGATGGTTTTCCCGGGCATAAAATCTATGTCGAACGAAGTGAGGGGCAGCAACTCTTCAACCTTCTGGTCTTTGAGTTAGATGCAAACAACGATCCAAAGAAGGTGATTTTTGCAAAACGCGGCGATCTACAAAGCGACATCCAAAATCACAGGCTGATGCTCGAAATTTTTGATGCGCGATACGAGGAGCGCGATCATTTGAACACGCAGTCTTTGTCGAGAATCCGTCAGGGAATCACAGTCCAACGCAGTGTTATGCCTATTTCTTTGCAGGACCTGTTCGAGAAAAACATGGGCAGACAGTCGGTCAGGGCCTATACCGTCAGCGAGTTGATCACCCATATCAGCGCAGGGGTGAAAGCGAACGAAACTGCAGATCTCTTGTCTGCGCGCACACCAATGGATTTATTCGAAATGCGAACCGAGTTGAGTCGGCGATTCTCGATCTCGCTGGCCTCAATTGCGCTTGGTCTGATGGCTCTACCTTTAGCCGTGAGTGCTCAGCGCAAGGAGACCTCCGTTGGGTTTCTGCTGAGCCTGATTGTCGCCTTCAGTTATTTCTTCCTGATGCTCATGGTTGGCTGGGTGAAGAGCAAACCCGCGTGGCATCCGGAGTGGCTTATATGGACTCCAAATGTGGTGTTTTTGGCGGGTGGAGCCACATTGTTTCATAAGCTGGCGAGACGCTAACCCCTCCGTTTTGCATCTCCCTTCGGACTGGCCCTCGGCAAGCAGTTTTTCCTGCCGAGGGTTGTCCTCTGTTTAGGGGCGTGGGCTTGCTGCCGACAGCTATTTCGCGTCCAGCTCTTCGTTCCAAGCTGCGATTAAATCCTTTTCTGAAGCAAACAGTGCGTCGGTTGAATCGAGTATTTCGATCGAATCAATGGTGTCTCCCTGTTTGATTTTATCGACCACATCCTGACCTTTGGTCACTTCACCGAATACGGCGTGTTTTCCGTCCAAGTGAGGAGTAGGGACGTGGGTGATAAAAAACTGGCTGCCGTTTGTATTCGGGCCCGCATTCGCCATGGAGAATATCCCCGGTTTCGAGTGTTTGAGGGATTTGTCAATTTCATCCGGAAAGCGGTATCCTGGTCCGCCACGCCCGGTGCCCGTGGGGTCGCCGCCTTGAATCATGAAATCTTTGATCACACGGTGGAAGGTGACCCCGTCATAGAATCCGCGCTTTGCGAGGTTCAAAAAGTTTGAAGTAGTGATCGGAACTTTCGAGGCAAATAAGGTGCCTTCAATCGCGCCGCTTGAGGTGTTGAGAATGATTCGGATGTCTTCCATCCTCCCTAGGCTATCGATGAATCTTTCCGAGGGAAATAGCTCCGTCGCGGTTTGGTGGAATTTATAAATCGGGTCAAAAACATTTCCTCGTGACAAACTGGGCGGATTCAGGGTATCGGGGCCACATGTTTAAACCCTCGTTGCTCCCTACACTGGCTTTGTCGCTCTTCACTCTCTGGTCTCCAGCATTTGCGCAGTCACCCGCTGCGCCGTCTACTCCCGCGCCCGCTTCCCAGCCGGTCGTGAAAGAGGTTGCGGTCTTGAAAACCTCAAAGGGTGAGATGACCGTCGAGTTTTGGGGGGATGTAGCTCCCAAAACTGTTGAGAATTTCAAAAAGCTAGCTCGTGAGGGATTCTACAACGGCACTGCTTTCCACAGGATTGTGAAAGGCTTCATGATTCAGGGAGGGGATCCTCTCACCAAGGATGTCGCGAATGAGGAGCGTTTCGGCACGGGAGATCCCGGGTACAAGATCAAAGCGGAGTTCAACTCGAAAAAACACGAGCGCGGGGTGATTTCCATGGCGAGAAGTATGGATCCCGATTCCGCTGGCTCGCAGTTTTTTATCTGTTTGGACGCAGCTTCTTTCTTGGACGGCAAGTACACAACGTTCGGGCGTTTAATCAAGGGCGACGATGTCCTGGCGAAAATCGGGGAAACTCCGGTGGCTCCCAATCGTGCTGGGGAGATGAGCAAACCTACCGAGCGTGTTTCGGTCGAAAGTGTCACGATTGTACCGGCACCGTAACCGGACTGTGGCAGACTGATCTCGATGGAAGCCGTCGGCTTCGCTGTATCCAGACTAACACGGTTTATGCAGCTGCCGTTCGAGCTGGGGGGCTACTTGCTTTTCGTTGTGGATTGCGAATAGCCTCTTCGCGAAACGCCTGCGTGCTGTCGCGTATCGGCGGCCAAATTTTTTATGCCTACTCACCCTAAAAAAGTCAGAATCGGTTTAGTGCAGATGACGTGCTCTGCTGATTTGCAAGATAACCTTAAAAAGGCAGTGCAGCGAGTCCGCGAGGCGGCGGCGAAGGGAGCTCAGATTGTTTGCCTTCAAGAGCTCTTTACCTCGCAGTATTTCTGCCAGGTTGAGGACCACAAGTATTTTGCATTC
>JBILUQ010000401.1:0-3027 GCA_044370935.1 Chthoniobacteraceae bacterium | reverse complement strand
CACCTGCCTCGCTTACGCTGCTAACCTTGACGGCTACGTGGCGTTTGAGCTGGGGATCCTCGCCGAAGTAGATCTGTCCCATGCCACCCCTGGCGATTTCACGCACAAGTGTGTACTCGCTGGTAGACGATGCTTTATCCTTGGAATCTGACTGGGCAGAGGGCGTACCTGTTGATGCGATTTTCTGAATATTCCCTCGTGTGGGCATCCTCTGCGGAATCGTCACTTCCATGCTAGCCTTGCTCTTGGTCACTGCCCGCTTCGGGATAGTGATATCCATCGAACCCGGAGTAGGCGACACAGCCACCGGGTGCACTGCTTTTACTTCAATCACCAACGTAAGCTCTCCCACCTGAACACTGGCTGGAGATTCCACCTGCACTCGCTCCGTGATCGTGTAGCCGTTGACCAGAGTCCCACCACCCAGATCCTCCACCTGCAACCCAGCTTCACTGATCCACACCCACGCATGGCGCTCAGTAACGCCATCGCCATGGACCGTGAACACATCACTTGCAGCTTCCGTACCGATCACGAACTGTGATTCACCGGTATCAACTGTGCTGATAACGCCTGCTGGTCCATAGAGGGTGATTGACCACATCTGCATCTTTTGCGTTTACCAAAACCGGTTGAATGATGCATCCGCAAAATGCTTGTAAGCTTTGCTTTTACAATGGATCAAGCGCCCTCGATCTCAGTCTTTGGAATAACTTTCGTAACCTACGAAACTGACCATCTGACTGGGTTGTGAAGGTTTCGTAGATTTTACGCCGTGGTTGCTCAGCAGGAAGTTCTCTTCTTCATCTAGCAAGCCCAGCCGGAGGGTTTTCACTTTTTGAAAATCTTTCTCCACATGGAGACAGAAATTTAGATGTCTCACAGTTTGGAAAATTCTAAAGGATCCTCTCGCCTTGAAGTTGAGGAGAGTGAGCAGGGTATCGGCTACTTCCCATTACTATACCTACATTTATTACTCCCCCTTGTTTATGAAGTGGGTTGGAGACTCCTCACACTCCTCAATCCTCATTATTTGGGTTCGATCTGACGCGGTGGCGTGCGTGGTGGAGATAAAAATGGTCTAATCCCCTCAAAGGCTCGGGCATATTCTCTCGAGCTGAGGAAGGCACAGCTGCGCCGTCCAGCGCAATTCCGCGCGCGTTCATTTCATGGGAGTCGCCACCTGAAAACTCTCCGGACGAAACACTAAGGTGCCGCCCAAGCCATAAACGCTCAACTCACGTCCATCGGCCGTCATCTCCAAGCGGTACCAGTACTTGTCCGTTGCACGCGCAGCCCCGTGGGCCCTACTCGTAAATTCCTCAACCTTCTCGAAATTCCCAAGGTTCCACACCCGAATCACCCCGTCCCGCGCCCGCGTGACCAACAGGGGCAGGGTGGGATGCCAAGCCACCCCCGTCAGCGCTGACTCATGACATCGAAACTCCTGCTCCACCTCCAGCGTCTGAGCACTCCGAATCCGAACCCGCTTGTCCGAACCCGCCTCCGCCACATGCAAGCCATCGGGCGAAGCGCAAAGCCACGCCGCGTCCGGCGCCTCGACGCTCGCGGCAAGTTCGCCGGACTCCGCGTCCCAGAGCGCAATCTGGACTCCTTTTTCTGACACGCCCTCCTCTTCGGCAACACGGCTGTTGACGTATGCAATCTCAGCCACCCGATGAGCGCCCACCCAAACACTCGAATGAGGACTGTCCAAACCCCACCGATTTTTGACGTCCACCAGCAACCGTCCCGAGGAAAATTCCAAGACGCCTGTTCCAATCCAAATTCGGTGATCCATCGGGTGCACAGCGTATAAATCTCCGGCCGTTTTGACATTTTTGAGGGGCCACATCTCCTCCAACCCGGTCTTACCAATCCGATAGGCCCCAATTTGGTGGGAATACCCAAAGAGGCACTTTTCTGCGTCCGGCGTCACGGTGATATAATAGAGCAGCGTGGGGAACACCTGCTGCCAGACAGTCCGATTTTTGGGATTTTTCTCCTCGAAATTAATCAGGCGGAGGACCGTATTTCCTCCACCGATCGTTGTAGTGTAAATCCCACGGGCAGTGCTTCCCAATCGGGCGCTCCGATGGCTCGCACCCCCCAACAAACGCGGCGACACGTGCTCAAAAATCCAGATTTTGAGAGTGTCTCGGGATCGAACAGCCAGCGCTCCAGCCTTCGTGACAATTTTGGGAGCGGCTGCTTCCGTCTGCACCGAAGCAAAGAAGGGAAACGTCCGAGTTCCCTCACCTGTTTTGCCGTCACGGACCTCCAAAACACCGGTGGTCGGAGAAACCCGACCCACGCTGGCAAAAAAATCCCCCGGGGGGATGAATGCGCTCGCGAAATTCCCGTAACGGGGCGAAGCCTCAAAATAGATTTCGTTTTGCCACGGATTCACTTTCCGGACCTTAGAGTTCCAGGAGGGTGAGAGGAAATTCTGCCAGTCGGCAGTTCCCGAACCGCTCCACGGAAACATGGAATGAACACTACCCATGCCGGCCCTGCTCGAAACAACAGTCCCACCCACCAACTCCCGCTTTTGGATTTCGCCTTTTGCTAGCACCAGCACGCTCTTGTGATCCGCACCAAACTCGGCGAAGGACACCTCGTCCAAGTCCCACAGGCGTTTGCCTTCCCGCCAATCCCAAACCTCCAGTCGCCTCTCTCGATCCTTTCCAAACTCTCCGCGGACCAAACAGATATTTTCCGAAAGAGTAACGATCGAGTTGTCCCTATTCCAATCGCTTGGAGTGATGCCCTCCACCTGCATGCCCCCCAGTTTTTCTCCGGTCGCCAACTGGCGCACCTCCACCGCAAGGTTTCCGGCCTGGTTGCTAAAAGCCAATGCGATGAACTGACCATCGCCGGACACTCCAATTGAATGCCGCCTTTTGACCCCAGACGGATTGAAATTCCAGAGCGACTCGAGCGTCCCGGTATTCACGCGGAGCGCAAATACCTCCCCATCACTGCGCATCGCCACCATCCGCTCGGGGTCGGAGGGCCAATCGTCAA
>JBILUQ010000330.1:0-3951 GCA_044370935.1 Chthoniobacteraceae bacterium | reverse complement strand
AAGATCACGGATTACATCCCCAGCAATGGCAAGACCGGTAAGTTCCTGCCCGCAGAGATGAGGATGGAACTGCCGCTTGAAGAAGTGACTATCGCCGAGGTATTGGGCAATGCAGGTTACGCGGCGTGGCATGTCGGCAAGTGGCACCTCGGTGACCTGGGCTTCTATCCCGAGGATCAGGGCTTTCACGTCAACATCGCGGGCAACCACAGCGGGGCACCCCCGAGCTTCTTCTGGCCCTTCGGCGATAAAGAGGGTGTGACGGTGGCGCGCCCAGGCGCGAGAGACCAAGGCAAAGGCTACCACGGCACACCAGTGCCGGGACTTCGTGCCGGCGGTCAAGAGGGCGAGCACCTCTGCGACCGGCTCACCAGCGAGGCAATAAAACTCATCGGGCAGCGCAAACCGGAGCAGCCTTTCTTCCTTTACCTCCCATTCTACGATGTCCACACGCCCATCATGGCGAAGCCGGAACTCATCGAGAAATACAAGGCCAAAGCCGCGAAGCTGAGACTGCCCGCCGTTGAAGCCGTGCCCACCTATATCGAGGGCAATCGAGTGCACGGTGCCTCGCCGAAGAAGCTGCCAGAGCAGCAGGTGAATCCGACCTACGCCGCCATGATCGAGACGATGGACGCCAACGTCGGCCGTCTCATGGCAAAACTCGACGAACTCGGCATCGCCGACAACACGCTGATCCTCTTCACGAGCGACAACGGCGGCCACAGCGTCACCAGCAACCGGCCGCTGCGCGGGGGCAAAGGCTGGCTCTACGAAGGCGGACTGCGGGAACCGTGGATCGTCAAATGGCCCGGCGTGACCAAGCCCGGCAGCACCTGCGATGTGCCAGTGATGAACACCGACATCCTGCCCACCGTGTTGGAAGCCTGCGGATTGCCGGCAAAACCGGACCTGCACAAAGATGGCGTCAGTTTCGCTAGCTTGCTCAAAGGCGAAACCAAACCCGTGCACGACGCCCTGTTCTGGCACTTCCCGCACTACGGCAATCATGGCAGTGGGCCGTGCAGCAGTGTGCGAGTCGGCGATTGGAAACTCATCGAGTGGCTGGAGGACGACAGCGTCGAGTTGTTCACCCTCTCCACCGACCTTTCCGAAAAAAACGACGTCGCCGGCCAGCATCCCGAAGTCGTCCAACAACTCCGCGAGCGCCTCCATGCCTGGCGTCAGGAGACCGGCGCAAACATGATTAGACCCAAGCCATGAACCCAACATCGTCCTCATCCTCGCTGACGACCTCGGTAATGGTGAACTCGGATGCTACGATGGAAAAGTTGCGACACCGCATTTGGAGCGCCTTGCCCAACAGGGCCAGCGGTGGACTTCATCGATCGACAGTAAGAGCACCCCTTCTTTCTTTACCTCGCGTTAACCACGCCGCACTCGCCTGATACCTCACCCGGCGCTGCTACTGGAACAAAACGTTGGGGGGGGGTGGGCCCGTGCCGTAGGTTTACGAGTCCCCCTCCCGACTCGCCCAGCGCATCTGCAAGCGACTCCGCGGGCGTTACGGATGCTTTGAGCTGCGGAGAAAGGCGCGTAAGGTCACCGGTGGTGGTCTTATTCATTGTCGAGCGATTTGCCGCGGCCCTTTCTAAAAACAAATTTGTCACCCGGGCAGGTGTGTTTGGAACACTTGTGAGCCGGGCTCATGAGTTCTAGGTATGCCCCACGCAATGAACAGATTGTCCTGCCACTGGCTCACCACGAACTCCGCCGCAGGGGGGGGTACGGTGTTGGGAAACATTCGTAACGCAATTTTTTGTGAGATTGGGTACTGCTCCGGCACATAAGACAGGAAAGCCAGCACGCATGATGCATGAACGCCGACGAAAACAGTCTCAACACACTGCTCAACCGCATTGAACGCGGTGAAACGGATTTGTATTTGCAGGTGGTGCGGCGGTTTGAACTGATGTTGCGAAGTTATCTGGCCGGGCAGCTCTACAACATCTCGGAGGCGGATGATTTGGCGCAGGAGGTGTTCATCACAGCGTGGCGCGACTTGAGTAGTTTCCGTCGTGATGGCGATTTTGGCGCGTGGCTGCGCGGCATCGCTCGGAACCGGCTTCTGACATACTTCCGCAGCCAGCAGCGGCGTGCGGGTGCGGCGGAGCGCTTTCAGGCGGAGGTGGTCCGCATCACGGAACAGGAGCTTGAGTCTGCTGCGCACTACGACGAGTGTGGCCGCCTCGAGCGACTGCTGCATTGCATTTCTCGTCTGCCGGAAAAACTCCGCCGCGTGGTCCATGCGGGCCTCGAGGGTGCGCGCCCCGCCGCGCTAGCCGAGGACCTGCAAACAACCGTACCTGCGATCTACCAGCTTCACTACCGCGCCAATCAACTGCTGCGTGACTGCATGAACAAGGAGCCCCAATGATGAATCCGGATCTTCAAATCTTTCTCCAGGCATGGACCGGCGACGCAGACGTTTCCGATGTCGAGCGCCAGCGTCTGCTGCAGCGTATCGAAACCGATGCGGTGTTCCGAACCGAGTGCGTGGAAGAAATTCGAATGCTGGGCATGATCAAGGCCGTGCAGTCCGCCAGGCCACGCTGGCTGGAGATGCACGATGCCCTTGGCCTTTCAACGGCCTCCAAAAATGATTGTCCGGAGGATGATCTTGCAAGTCGTGTGCTCCAGATGGTCGAGGCGCGGCCTCACGTTCGCGTGAAAGGCCGCTGGTTTTCCTTGCGACCGGTCACGGCGGCTGCGGCGGGAGTAGTGTTCGGTTTGCTGAGTGCGTCAATGGTATTTGGATTCGCAGGGCGTTCGTTGGAAAAGGTGGTTGCACTCTTGAATGAGAACTTTGAGAGCGGAACTGCTCCGTTGGTGACGGGCGTGCCTCAGCAGTTGAACCAGTGGAGCGGGGATTACTCGGAGATCGTCGGTGAGCAGCAGGGAGTGAAGCCCGCGCAGGGGAAGAAGATGGTCCGCGTGCTGCGTTCCGATTTCGAAGGTAAGACGTCCTCAAAGCCGAGCATTCAGGGTGATCTGATGCGTATCTTCGACGTGCGGTCTTTTTTGCGCGAGGCCAACGGCGGCGAGGTGGTGATCACTCTGTCGGCTCTCTTGAATGCCGCGCCTTTCCTGGAAGCAGAGCGCTATGAGGGAGCGGTAACCCTTTGGGCACTTGGCCCGCAGTTTCCCACGGAGGAAAATCTAATGGACGACGCGCTGGCCCATAGCGTCGGTTTGTGTCGTCCATTGGACGGCGATCCGGCCACCTGGCAAAGTGCTTCCACACGGCTGCTGCTGCCGCCGGGGACGGAGATGGTGCTGTTGAAGGTATCCTTCAGCCCGATGCCTGCGAGCCGCAAGAACCTGCCACCACTGCCCGACCACGTGACCTTCGCCGGGCACTTCGCGGATGATGTGCGCGCGTCCGTCACCATTCGCAAAGCGGTTCCGAACCATCGAAACGAAGTGCTGCCGTGAGATCGCGATCTCAAGTCCCACAGACCTCCTCTTGAACACCTGGACACAGACATGAGACATTTGCCCCGCCTCCTCACCGCCCTCCTGCTCTCATCGCTGGCCTCGTTGCACGCCGCCGAGCCGACCACGCCGCGCGTGGCCCTGGACGCCACGTTCAGCCAGATCGCGCTGCCCTCTGGGTTCACGCCCGAGATGCCGAAGCTTAGCGATGTCTGCATGAGGCTCTTCAGGCTCGATCAAAAAGGCGTTCCGGCGGAGCAGATGCTCGCCGCTGGGAGTGACTTTCACATCACGCGCGGAGTCTGGTCTTACATCGAGGACGAATCCTTCATCAAGAGCGTCCGGGCCAAGGGCTGGGAGTTCCAGGGCAGCCTATGCATGACCTTACTCGATCCCGCACTCGCCCTGCGTGACCGCGAGGGCAAACCCATCGGGACCAATGGGGAAAGCGACAAGCCTCCCTTCCGCGCCGACAACGCGAACCCGGAATACCGC
>JBILUQ010000329.1:0-3960 GCA_044370935.1 Chthoniobacteraceae bacterium | reverse complement strand
GCTGGACGCGGTGGATGCATTTCAAAACCGGCTCAAATCGTCCAAGGGCATCTCTCTTTTCCACTTCGGGGGCCACGGCATTCAAATGGACGGGCGCAACTACATGATCCCCGCGCACACGGAGATCCCGGATGACCGGAAACTGTCCACCCGTGCCGTTGATTTGGATGAGGTGATGACTTCCCTCGATGCAGCAGGCTCTTTCGCCAATGTAGTCGTTCTGGATGCGTGTCGGGACAATCCCCTGACGGCGCGCAGCCGCAGCGTTTCAAGGGGACTTGCGGCTGTTCAAACCCAGCCCAAAAATACGCTTATCGTTTACGCGGCAGAATCTGGGAAAAAGGCGGAGGACGGCCTTTTTACTCCGGTGTTCGCGCGCACATTGGCCGTCCCGGGGTTAAGTCTTTCACGTTTGCTCCAACAGGTGCGGAGCGAAGTTCACAAGCTTTCGAATGGGCAGCAAACACCCGGGGCGTATGACCAGACTTTCGACGAAGTTTTCCTCAATGATGGCGGGCCGTCCAAACTTGAAATTGTTATCCCGTCCTCTCCCTCCCCCGTCGAGAAAACCTCACCGGCGATGCCCGCTCCTCTCACGGTCACGCCCCCTTCGCCACAAGCTCAGCAAACGCAACCCCCATCGACGCGACCTCTACCCTCGACACCAGTTCCCGCAAATATACTCGGAAACCTCTTCACGAACTCCCTTGGTCAAAAGTTTGTCCCAATTCCTGGGCCTCAAATTTACTTTTGTGTCTGGTCCACGAGGGTGATGGATTACGAGAAGTTTGCCGCCAAGACTGGACGGGAATGGAAAAACGCAGGATTCGCTCAGAAACCCGACCATCCCGCTGTTCGAGTTAATTACTACGATGCTGTTTCGTTTTGCGCCTGGCTGACAAAAAGTGAACATGCGACTGGGTTGCTCCCGCGCACATTGATGTACCGTCTTCCAAAAGATTTAGAGTGGAGTTCGGCTGCCGGGATCCTAGCCCAGGAAATTACTGGACCACCCGCGTGGCGTTCAGGTGGGTTACCTCGCTGCTATCCATGGGGCTCATCGTGGCCCCCGCCAAAGAACTTCGGGAACTATGATACGCGGCTCAAGGTCGATCCATTTCCGTTTACGTCACCAGTCGGGTATTTTGCTCCAAACAAATTCGGATTGTTCGACATGAGTGGTAATGTCTACCAGTGGCTTCAGGAGGACTACGACGAGACCGGACAGGGCTGCCTTAGAGGTGGATCGTGGCCAGATGAAAGCGAAGACAGCATTAACATGTCGAACAGATTTCCTGCCTCGAAAGATTCAAGTTTTAAATGTTACGGTTTTAGATGCGTGATCGCCTCATTGCAGGACCGCTGATGAAGAGAATGACGTCTGATTCTTGCTCCGTCATTGTTTCAGAGACATGACACTATAAACGGCTGTCAAAAACAGTTCCGACCCGCAGGCATAAATTCCAGAAAACCTCTCATTGCAGGTTGCTGGAAAGAAGGCTGCTCCCACTTAATTCTTATTGTGGCACGCCGGTCCTGCGTGTCGCGGTTCCCAGTTGTTTTTTCAGAGTTAGCCGCACTCTGAACAATGGAGCAGACAAAGGGCGAATTTCCGATTCGATCGATGAGGGCCAACTCGATGAGGGCCAACCTTCGAAGGTCCGTCAGCGCGCGGGACGCCGGCGCTTGGAGACCCAACGGCCAGTCTTAGAACTGGCAACCATTTGGAGTCTGACATGTGTGTTGCGCACCGAGCAGACAATTGCCTGTTGCAGTCCCCGGAGAACTTCGCCCCAGCTCGGTTACGCATAGGTGTCCAGTGGGCTCACTGACCTTCGGGGACGGTGCGTCAATTCACCCCACCCTGTTTCGACACACCGGCATCTTCAGCGATGAAATTCCATCCGAGTCGTGGAATCGCACACTTTGGCATCTGAACCAAAAGCGGTTTTTTTCGCGAATCCAGCCAACTTGCCAACATCCGCAGATCGCCCGGAGAAAATGCCGTACATCCCAATGTACCTTTGCGATTGGAACGCCATCGATGCAGAAAAATGCACGATCCGGCTCCCGGCACCGGCTGGTCCCAGTTGTGGCCGACAATCAAACCCAAGTGATACAACTCACCAATCTGAGACATTTTTTCAGAGGTGCTCCAATCGCACTCTGGAACGGCCGTTCGATTGACGATCCGGTTGTAGTGCGTCGACTTGGGATCATCCACGGCCTCCGTGTCTTCCTCCACGCAGACAAAGGGCATGTGCGGGGAAAACGACGATTCTTGTGGTCTTCCGAACGCGGACACGAGCCGAAAAACCCCTGCTGGCGCCCGTTTGTCGCCCTCACGTTTCTGCGGCTCTATGAGCGTACTCCCGAAAACATTCTTGGGGAAAATTCCCAGTCCCCACGCCATCCCCGCGCTTCCCACCACAGCTGGCAAACCAGCATGGAGTCGTTTCCATTGTCCCGACGGCCCTCTTTCCCACAAGGCTAACTCTGCGGAAACCTCATCCCACCCGTCACTCAACACAACAACCAACTGGTTGGTGTCTACGGGCATTTCGACTCCGATGACATGCCCGCACAAAAACAACAGTGAGAGACAGATTCCTCGTAGAAGGAGCCCAATCCGCGATCCGAGGTCAGTCTTTTTCATAATCACGGTTTAGTCGAATGAGCCAGCCATTCCCCGTCTTTTCAACGACGTAGCTCTCTTTCGCTTTCTCTCGAAACGCAGAACCCGTTTTCTTAACGAAATTCATCTCATACCAAACGTCAAAGACAGCCACCGATTGGGTGGATTCAAACTCACGCAGCTTTACAACCGCATTCGTTTTGACACTTCGATAAAGGGGGAACTGCTTTAACCGCTCGCGGTAAAGCTGATCCATCGAGTACTTTTTTCCTGTTTTCAAATCTACTTTTACGGCGTCTGTGAGCCATTGCGCCATATACCGGCGAACATCCAGGCTCTGCCAGGCGACGAAGAGCTGATCGATCGGGGCACGCATCTGTGCAACGAGTGCATCCGAAATCGCAAGACTACCGGCGGGATCGGTTTGGAAGGGTCTTGAAGTCGGCGCATTTTCAATCGGAATTTGAAAACGCGGTGGGCCATCCTCCCGTCGCTGCACCATCGCCACATCCTTTGAAAGCACCGAGGGCGCAGAGGTTCCTTGGTCAACTGGCTGGGCGTTGTTCAGGACGACCGGATCGAAAAGTTGGTTGTACTCCACCGGTGTTTGACTGCCACCGGACTTCTCATGAACACGGCGTCGGACATCCGTCAGCACTGCCGCTAGAGTGCGACCCGGAGCCGATAGGGCTTCCGCAAGAATGGGCGTGAAGAGCCCATCATCTGCTTTGTGTCCCGCTTCCGCCGCATAGACGACCACCGAGTTTCTTGGTTTTGCCTGAACGGCAGAAAGGCCCCGCGATACTGAGCGACTCGACGTTGCAGGCAGCGGATTGTCCCGGCATGCATCAAGGACCACAATGTTTGCAGCTGCACCTGAGGCGACAAGCGCAGACATGACTTCATCCAACTCGACGGCGCGGGTGGATATCCGCCGTTCATCCGGAATATCCGCATCAGCTGGAATCAGGTAATTGCGTCCATTCACCTGAACGCCGTGGCCGCCGTAGTGGAAAAACGCGATGGCATTTTTACCTCTCAGTCGGTTTTCGAACGCAGCGAGCGCATCGAGAATCTGCTCACGGTTGCCGTTTTCCAGTGTTGCAACGTTGAATCCAATCTTGCGGAGACTCGCAGATAAAATTTTTGCATCCGGTATGGGATTCGGAAGCTTTCCAAAATGAGTGTAGTCGCCGTTTGCGATGAGAAGAGCTTCTTTAAAGTCGGACTCCGCGCGACACAATGCGGTAAAAAGTCCAACCAGACCCAGAACTAAAGCCGACCGGATTAACTGGAAACTCCAACTGAGTAAGTGCTGTCGGGTA
>JBILUQ010000079.1:0-14254 GCA_044370935.1 Chthoniobacteraceae bacterium | reverse complement strand
GACTCCCTTTAGCGAACCGCCAGATCCAAGCGCCCCTGCAATCGCTGCATTGTAATAGAACCGCACGCCCGCACTCACGAGTTGGTCTTCAATCTCGATCGCAGCCTTCGATGCGTTGAAATAAACGCGCCCCCCTTTCTTCTCCGCGGTGACGCCGGAAAGAACATTGCGAACCACCTCGGGAAAATCGCCAATCTCGGCAGCATCAACCCAAGGACGCAGACAAGAGATCCCCTCAAAAAACGGATTCACTCTATCGATGACAAGGGTGGTACGGTTGCCCCTTTTTGCGCTGTCCATCGCAAGCTGGCAGGCGAACAGAGTGCTGCCGCAAATTAAAACATCTGTGTCCTCCAAGAAGGCGACATCGACAGTTTCATCTCCCGGGGGCGTTACCTGCACACTTTCCGCGGAACCATAGAGCGGCCGTCCCTGCATCGCAGCGAGCGCAAGAGCACCGCCGCAGGACTGCAAAAATTGACGCCGATCAAGTGATGGGTGGTTCACGTTTGAAGGGTTGGGTCAAAGCCGCCGAGTGTCAACGCCGATACCGATGTAGGCTCGCCTGCGCTTTTAAAATCCTTTAGTCCCTTAATTCTGGGGCAATCTTCCGCGAATGAGCGGCGCCAGAAACTTTGCCGTCTCACTCGCAATAACCTGGTAACCGGCGAGGTTCGGGTGCCGGTCGGAATACCAGCCCGGCACGTGACCAAGGTGCGCATCCAAACGATTGTCCAACACAAGAACGTGAGGCTCGGTCCCCAGTACTCTTATATAAGGCTTAACCATTGAACGGAGATTCTCGGGAATCTTCGAAAGCGCGATCCGTCGATAATTCAGCATGTTTGGCCCTTTCTTGAGCTCCTCGGAATAACGCGGATGAATGTCAAAAAACGGCAACCCTTCGTCGTCCGCAACCTGCTTCACCATTGCATTCACCGAGGAATTATCACTGTCTGGCTGGTAAGGAATCACCGACATCGGGATTATAACGGCTTTCGGATGGTCCTTCCGAAGCCTGCGAATGAGTTCGTGGAAATCCTTCGGAAAATTATCGGTGAACCCCTCCCGCTTTGAGCGGTCATTGATCCCGTATCGGATGAAGATAAAGTCGGCAGAGGGCTTCGTCGCGACATCGCGATCGTACCGTCCGGAATCAAGAAGCCTCCGGATGTATTCGCCGCTCAACCCGAGATTGTAGATGTCGGTTGCGGGAAGGTCGCCATCAGCCGCCAATAGGATGCGGAGCGCGTCCTCAAGCTGTGGCTCCTCAGGAGCCAGGATCTTTGGAATGGAGGCCTCCGTCGTACTGTCTCCGAGCAAGAGCACCTGCACCCGCGGTTTTCCAGCAGTAGCCGCACTGAATGTAAACGGCCTCCCCCCGATTAACTGCTCAGATGAAATCGTCGGACAGATACGCTTCTCTACGTGCTCGATGAATAACTCGGTGCCGCGAAAGTGGCTCACAAAAGGCCAACTCTTGGGATTGTACATCGTATCCGTGAGATCACGCATCAGCACCACGTGCCTTCCGTTTTTCGACATCTGACGCAGTCCAAAAGGGCGCCCCGCCACACACATGTTTGCATGCACCCCAGCCAGCACCACATTTTGAATTCCGCGTGATTCCAGCAGATTCCAGATCTCAACCCCTGAATCACTAATCGCGTCGCGGGCCTGATCAACCTCCAGAACATCAATCTGAGATTTCCAAGGTGCTTTTGGATTGCGCCCCTCTCCCTCGAGCTTTTGAACCCACTGCGCGTGCTCCGTTGAGTCGTCGTCAGAGCCGCCATCCTCCTGGTCGATCGGATAGACAGCGGCCTCCTCCGCAGGAATCTGTTTGCACCAAGATGCGATGCCCTCGGGAATCCGTGGGGAAGCGACCGCGTTTTTTGCGCGCTCTCTGGCGGGGGTTCCATCGTAGGTAGCCATGCAAGAACTAGGGGCGTGAATGATCAAAACCCCGGCTTCCCGCGCCCTTTTCAACACCTCGTTCAATCGCGGGGCGAACTCGCGTTCACGAACGACAGCATTCTTACTCGAATGCGAGTCCCACATGTCACAAACGATCAATGCAGTTTGAGAAGCGGACCAGGATTCCTGCGCGATGCGTTTTGCGCCGCTCGGGGATCGAGACTGCAAGGTCATCTTCAAGGTTTCATCCGCCCGAATCGAAGTGCAAAAAACCACCTGCAAAACTAAGGCCAAACAGAGGAACCGTGATTTCATAAGTGCGCGAGGGAAGTCTAAAAGTAGCCGCGTTTTTTAATTCAACTTCCTGTAAAGCTCATGAACCTTGTCCGCGATGCGATCCTCCACGCTCTCCGCCCATCCTGCCGCAGCTTCATATCCGCCCTCTTTGAGCACACGGAGGCTTGGCACATATCCGGTGTAGTCGTTCGAGTAACCGGCCACCCAGACGCCAGCCACGCCGGCAAATTCGCGTTTGAAGCGAAGCGAATAATCCACCACCACCTCGCTTCCGAGAGCGATCAGGGTGAGATCTTTTCCGAACTTGATGACCTGAACGGGATAATCATGCGGCTCCCTGCCCGACTTCGCGTAGTCGAGCTTGATTTCCTCGTAGGCGGCGCGGACCGGCCCAGAAACGGGCCGCGGATTGACAGTCAGCGCCATTTCCACAGCGTTCGATAGCGAACGCCCATGCTGCTGCGCGAGCTCCAAATCGGTGATCCCAGGAACCACATCCGAGCGGCGCGGATACGGGTTCTGATCCGCCCCGCATCCCATCAAGAACATGGCGACGAACCCGGGCCGATGTTGCTGGAGATATTCCTGGGCGTACCCGGCGTAATCCCCGCAAAAGTTATAAAATCCTAGGCAGGTGTTGTGGCAGGCATATCCGAAAAGAACAGCCTTGAGCGACCCATCAGGCGCCTCAATACGAAGGGCCGGAACCTCGTGATCCACTGGGCCGTCCGGATTCGGGGCGAGATTGGCATTTGGGTGACCTGCGGGCAGTGAGTAGTCACGTCTGCGATTCATGGCGAATCCACAGCGAGCCTTGTTCCAAGTCAGTCTCGCCGCCTCCTTCCTCACGAGCGCCTGCGCAATCACGGCGAAAATGTCCTGCTCAAGTTTCTGTGTGTACTCAAAACTCTGCAGCGCTCCTATGTTCTCGGCAACTTCATCTTTGGGCTGAGCAGGAGGAACGGTGCGCAGCGATGGGCCGCTGTGAGTGTGCGAGGCATTCATCACGAGGTTCGCGCCCGGAATCATGAGTTCACGCTCCAACCGCTCCGCAATTGTTCGCCGTATCGACTGCGGGACGCCTATCAGATCAAGCGTAACAAAAACGACGGTGCTGGAAGCTTCGTCCTCAATTGCGAGCGCTTTCGCAAACAGATTCTGAACCCTGCCCTCCGCAGGTTTTTTGCGTCCGGCGTATCCAGCCATCCAAAGTAAATCCTTCGGGGTAATATCAGCCTGCGCGACTCCGACCCGCCAGGTTGCCGGCACTTGCGGTGCAACCGACTTGGGCGGCTTTGGCGGCGACAGAGGTGTCGCGCCCTCAGGAGCTGCTAACGAATCGAGCGAAAGACAAAAAAGAAGACCGCAAAGGGCAAACGAGAAGGGGGTATTCACAAGTTTTAGGGGGGATGGAACCCCCTGCGCTGCAGGATTTGTGCCATCTGATCCGTTTCGAAATCCCCCTCTCGATGGCAGTCCCCCCAGCCCGATTTTCCTTACCCGCGGCTCAAACTGCAGGAGACACTTTGAGGAATATCACAACAGCCCAGCTGAAGTAGGGTTCCACGAAGCAATCAAAGTCCCAGAACCGCTTAAAACTTGAGAGCGATTCCGCCGTAGAAGTTGCGCTCCTGAGCGGGATCGATTCCCGTGGCTGTGACTCGGGAGAAATAGTTTTTATTAAAAAGGTTATTTACGCCCCAGGTCACCGAGAGGTTGTCCCGGTAGATCTTGGCCTCGCCAGTGAGATCCCACACGGCGTAGGACGGCACCCTGAAATTTGGAGAGTTGCCGTCATCACCGAAGGAACTCCCAATGAACGAGCTCGTCAAAGCAACACGCAAACGCTCTTCGCTTGAACGGTAAACCAAGCCCGTGCGAACCATATACTTTGCGGCGTAAGCGGGGGTCTTTCCCTGCTGCGGTCCCGACACGTATTGCGCATCCAGAAGAGTGGCGTTGCCATAAAGGCTCAGCGATCCCAGCTTGTGGGAAAGACTGACGGCGTCTTTCTTTGCACCCGAAGCCAAGGGTGGCCGCTGGCCGCGCTCCAACAGCGCGAGCAGATCGATCTCACCCGACAACTCGAGTCCAAAGTGCTGGGCACGACCCGTATTTTTAACAACGTTATTAACGGTCCCAATCTGATTGTCAAAATCCAGAACAAAGACGCTCGTATCCCAAAAAGCCCAGGGCTGCGGCCGCCCCTTGAATCCGACCTCGTACTGCCACGCATTCGCCTCAGAAAGATCCGATGGGACGGTTTGCATCGCGCCTGTGGGAACAGCCTGCGTGAAGATCTTCGGGCGATAAGACTGTGATACATTCGCATATAACTCCACCTTCGGCGCGATTTCGTAAGCTGTGCCCAGACCGAATAAGGGCACGAAGATCCGCTCAGCGGATCCACCAAGAGGAGTGCCTGCGCCTGTTTTCGCCGTGTTCACCTTCTCGCTGACGGATTGCTTCGCGTTTTCAAAACGCACTCCAGGCGTGATTGAAAATGCACCCCACGAAAACTTGTTTTCCACAAACACCGGAAGGTAGGTGATCGTTCTGTCCGTATCCCTCGCCAAAACTCCGCCGGTCGCGTTCGGAGTGGCGCCGACCGAATCCTTGCGCGGAGATACGGATCTGTAAAGTTGGACTCCCGCGCTGAGCGCGTGCTCGCCCCCTGCCAGCGCATAGTTGTGGATCCAGCGCTGCTCCAACCCGAACGTGAAAAACTTCTGGTCCTGAAGTTGATTGCTCGCACTGTCCGCGCCCGATGGCAGAGTGCCGAAGCCCCCGCCGTTTTGCCTGGCCGACCAGCGCCCATAGGAGGAAGCCCAAAACGAGGTGACCATCTTTGTGTCATCGGAGAAGTCCCGCTCCCACTGCAACGATGCGGAGTAGCGCTCCAATTCAAACCGATCAAAGGGCCTCGTTGTTTCGCGCGGATTAGTGCGCATTTTTTGGAGCGTGAGCCCTCCGGGTTCTCCATGCGACTCACGGTAAGCGTCAATGCTCAAAATCCACCGGCTGTCAGTCTGGGCGTCGAGCACCAGCTTCACCAACCCGGCGTCCAAACGGAAATCGCTATTGCTGTTCCTAAAACCCTCGGACTGCCGATGGTTGTAGTAGCCATAATAGCCCAAACGACCGCTGGTGCCGTCAATGTAGTTGAATGTCGAATAATACTGGTTGCTGCCAAAAGTCTGGATTGAACCAAATCCGAACGGCTTGGAAGTTTGCGGCCGATGCGTGACATAGTTGAGGGCGCCCCCAGGCTGAGGGCCGTAAAGCAGCGAAGCTCCACCCCGTAAAAATTCGATGCGGTCAATCGTGTCGAGGGGCGGCGTGAAATAGGCTTCAGGATACCCAAACTGATCTGCGTGAATCGGAATACCATCGCGCAAAACTTGCGTGAACTGCACACGTTCCGGATTCAACCCCCTGTAACCGATGCTCACGAGGGGCGTGCTCTCCTCGCTCAAATACAGCCCGGGCGTTTTGGCAAGTGCCTGCCGGTAGTTGTTGTTTGTAATCTTCGGGAGCGAATCCAAGTCGATGACAGACGTCTTTTTTCCCAAATAAATATTCGTCCCGACGACTGCGGGAAGGAATGGCTCCTGGACCGTCGATTCACCCTCTGCCTCAACGGTCACGGTATCAAGGGTCAGCCTAGCTGGATCCCCGAGCGCCGCACTTTGAGCGATAAGATCCGCCGAACTACCCATGCTAGCGAGAGTAACGATGAAGAGCGCGCCAGAGGACCGGATCCACTTTTGGAAGAGGAGTCGAATGAACATGCCGCCTGACTATCGAGACTGAGTCTCAGTTGCAATACAAACCTGCGACTGAGTCTCAGTTTCAGTAGCGATTCGGCTTGGAAGTGCTTCTTTTCTCGCCGCCCTCTCGCCGCGTCCGCTCTAAATCCGCTCGGCGATCTGCACCGCGTTCAGCGCCGCCCCTTTTAGCAACTGGTCCCCTGCCACCCAGAACGCCAGCCCGTTCTCGAGGGCGCAATCCAGCCGCAACCGCCCCACGCGGCAGTCATCCTCACCGGCGCAATCCAAAGGCATCGGGTAGACGTTCTTGGAAGGGTCATCCACCAGCTTAAGCCCGGGCGCGCTCGAGAGCACTTCCCTTGCGCGCTCAAGTGAAACAGGCCGTTCAAACTCAGCGTTTACAGCCACGGAATGCGCGCGGTACACAGGCACCCGCACGCAGGTCACCGAGGCCAAGAATTTATCATGGTGCATGATCCGCCTCCCCTCATTCTGCATCTTCATCTCCTCCCGAGTATAGCCGGAATCCAGGAAACTATCCACGTGCGGAAGCACGTTGAACGCAATTTGATGCGGATACACCTTACGCTCGATGGCGGCGCCTTTCGCGATAGCATCCACCTGCTGGCGCAGCTCCTCGATTGCCTGGGCGCCCGTGCCCGAAACCGCCTGGTAGCTTGCGGCGAAAAGGCGCTTCACACCGAAAGCCTGGTGCAAAGGCCACAGGGCCATGAGGGTGATTGCGGTTGTGCAGTTGGGGTTTGCAATGATGCCTCGGCTCTTGGCGATGTCCCCGGCATTCACCTCCGGAACCACCAACGGAACGTGCTCGTCCATACGGAACGCACTCGAGTTATCAACCACCACGGCCCCGGCCTGGACCGCCCCCGGGGCGAACTGCTTGGAAATTCCGCCGCCTGCGCTGAAGAGCGCCACATCGACCCCGCGAAATGAGTCCTCCTTGAGTTCCTGCACGACAACGTCTTCGCCCTTGAATGGTATACGTTTTCCGGCGGAGCGCCCTGAGGCCAGCAGCGTGAGTTTTCCTACGGGAAAATTCCGCTTTTCCAGCACTCTCATCATCTCGATTCCAACCGCGCCCGTGGCGCCCACAATGGCTACATGCAAATTCCGGCTCATAAAAAAGTTGGCGAGTATGGTATAAATTTAAGGATGTTGCAAATCCGCGTTCATGTTCCCTCCCAAACTCTTGAATTACTCGACGAAAACGGTGAACTAACGAGGCGCTTCAGCATTTCCACCTCCCAGTTCGGACTGGGGTTCGAGCCGGGAAGCAACCGCACGCCGACTGGAAGTTTTGTCATTTCGGACAAAATCGGCGAGGGCGCGCCCCTTGGGGAAGTCTTCATAGGCCGGGTTCCGACCGGACGGATCGGCTTGGAAGACGACTCCAGCGACAATGTGCAGACGCGGATCCTCTGGTTGGATGGAGTCGAGCCTGAGAACGAGAACACTAAATCACGCTATATCTATATCCATGGCACAAACGCCGAAGGCAGTTTAGGCACTCCGTCCAGCCATGGATGCGTAAGAATGGGCAATCAAGATATCACAGAACTATTTGATTTGGTATCGGTTGGAACTACAGTGCAAATTACGACCTAGGCTTGAACTAACACTTAACCCACGCCTTGGGGCGGCAGAATTAACCGATATAATCCCTTTACTTCGGTGATTTGCAGAAAAAAGCCTTGTCACGCGCTCTCCTAGGCATAAGCCTCGTGCCCTCGCCAATTAGGCGAAGAAAGGAGTGAACCAAATTATGAAATCGATTGCTTTTATTACTCTCGTAGCGGTTGCATTCGGTCTCGGCGCTTGCGCTAAAGACTGCAAAACCTGCCCCGCGCCCTCGAAGTCCGTGAAAGGCTACAAGAAGTAGTTTTTAACGGGTCTCAGGACCAATTTAAGCCAGGCCAGCCTCACGGCTGCCTGGCTTTTTTTTATTCAAATTTGGGAAACTCACCAATTCCACAACCCATCCGAATGAACGACTCGATCAGCGCACTCACCCGTCAAATTTGCGCCTTTCGCGACGCACGCGACTGGAAGCAGTTCCACTCCCCGAAAGAGCTCGCCGTCGCCATCACTGCAGAGGCGGGGGAACTCCTGCAGCATTTTGTTTGGCAAACGGACAAGCAATCCGTTGAGCGCGCAATCCAGAGACGGGAGGAAATCGCGAGCGAGATGGCGGATATCGCGATTTTGTTGATGGAGTTTGCAGAGGTGGTCGACGTTTCGCTTGGGGATGCGGTGGCCGCGAAATTGGCACGCAACGAGGAACGTTATCCGGCGGCCAAGGCATTTGGCTCCAACAAAAAATACAACGAACTGTGAACCCCGAATCCCCCGCCCCGGGTTCAGCCCCTCACAGAAGGCGCCCGCGTTACTCGGGCAAAAACCCGCGCCGCTTTGAGGATAAGTATAAGGAGCAGGAGCCCGACAAACATCCGGACACGCTTGCAAAAGTAATCGCATCGGGGAAGACACCGGCCGGAACCCACCGCCCGATCATGGTACCCGAGATTATGGCAGCACTCGAACCGCGGCCTGGTGATTTTGTTGTCGACTGCACCTTGGGATTTGGCGGGCACGCCTCGGAAATCTTACGCCGCGTTTTGCCAGGCGGACTTCTGCTTGGAGTCGATGCGGATCCGATCGAAATCGTCCGTACAGAAGCCCGAATGCGCGCACTTGGCTTCGACGAGAAGCAATTCCGGGCCGCTCGCAGCAATTTCGCTGGGTTACCGAAAGTGCTTGCGGCTGACGGCAGAACATCCGCGGACGTCATTCTTGCTGACCTTGGGGTGTCCTCAATGCAGATCGACAATCCAGCACGCGGATTTTCACTGAAAGAAAACGGCCCGCTCGACATGCGGATGAATCCCCAGAGAGGAGAACCAGCGTCGGCCCTGCTTGGAAAGACGGGCGCATCCAAGTTGCGCCTGATCCTTGAGGAGAACTCCGACGAACCGCACGCCGAACGACTATCAAACGTATTGGCCGGCCGTTTTTTTGAAACCACGCAAAGCCTTGCGGAAGCAATCCGGACCGCACTGCCCGGGCTGGATGCGGACGATGCGGGACAATCGGTCCGGCGCGTTTTTCAGGCCCTTAGGATCGCCGTGAACGAGGAGTTCACGGCGCTTGAGATGCTTTTACGGCAACTCCCCGACTGTCTGTCCCCGGGAGGGAGGGTTGCGATACTCAGCTTCCATTCGGGCGAAGACCGGAGGGTTAAAAAGTCCTTCGAGTCCGGCCTGCGATCAGGAGCTTATTCGGCCATCGCACCGGAGGTGATCCGCCCCACTGCTGAGGAGCGCAGATCGAACACGCGCTCGGTTCCTGCAAAACTCAGGTGGGCGGTACGCAGCGCCTAGGCGAAAAAAACGAGGAGTTCGCGGGGTTTTTCGGAGGGATTTGCGCTGGCCGAACAAGCTTTGCGTCCGCTACAAATTCCGGGTGATTTGCCACGCAAAGTGCGCGGCATCTGCAAAAAAACCGCCATCCCTCTAACATGCTCCGAATCCGTTCCTTCCAAGGTCTCGTCCCAGCCCCAGCGCTCGTCTCCCAGGTCGCCTGTGTTCCATACGACGTGGTCAACACCGATGAGGCCGCGGCATTAGCTGCGGGAAACCCCCACACGCTCATGAACGTGGACCGCGCGGAGATTCATCTGCCGAAAGACACGGATCCGTACTCGGAGATTGTGTACAAAACGGCTCTCTCTGAATTTCAGCGGTTGCAGTCCTCCGGTTCGCTGGTGCGTGAATCCGAGCGCTGCGTTTATCTCTACCAGCAAACCATGGGCAACCATGTGCAAACGGGCGTTGCCTGCGTCTGCCACATTGATGACTACGAGCAAAACATCATCAAAAAACACGAAAAGACGCGCAAAGACAAAGAAGACGACCGCACCAAACTGATCGACACCCTCAGCGCAGACACCGGCCCAGTTTTCCTAACCTATCGCGATGACGCTCAAATCAACGCCCTCGTAAATCAGACGCTTCAGAATGAGAAACCTTCCGCGGACTTTGTCGCACCAGACGGGATCCGGCACACTGTGTGGCGCATCAAGGGAGGCAACGATTACGTGAAGGCATTCGAATCCGTGCCCGTCTCGTACGTAGCCGACGGTCATCACCGAACAGCAAGCGCCGTGCGAGTGGGCAAGGAACGCCGCGCGCGCAACCCGCAGCACACAGGGAACGAGGACTACAACTGGTTTCTCACCGTGCTTTTCCCAGAAAGCCAGCTGCGGATTCTGCCATACAACCGACTCGTGAAGGACCTCCACGGACACTCCGCGGAGGAGTTGCTACGCGCAGTAAGCGCCGTGTTCCGCGTGAGTGCGACCAATTCGCCAGAACCGGAAAACCCTGGCGACATCCGAATGTACCTTGCCGGAGCATGGCACAAACTGCAATGGCAGCCCGCAGCGAACGCAGATCCGATCGGCCGCTTGGACGTGACCGGCTTGCAGGAAAGACTGCTTGCGCCGTTGTTGGGAATCGATGACCCGCGCACCAGCAAGCGCATCGACTTTGTCGGCGGGATTCGCGGCACTGGAGAACTCGTGAAGCGAGTCGATAGCGGTGAATGCGCCGTGGCGTTCTCGATGTTTCCCACGACTCTCCAGCAGCTGATGGACATCGCCGACGCGGATCAGATCATGCCTCCCAAGAGCACCTGGTTTGAGCCGAAGCTGAGGAGCGGCCTCTTCATCCACACATTCTAAACCAAAACGGCTGCAGGCTGCAGATGAAACTGGAAAAGAGGATGGTGCCTGTAGCTTCAGGGCTAAGGGAATGAGACTAGTCGGGGTTGTACTGTTGCTGCCCTCGACAAAAATTCCGACCACTCAACATGCCTGCTCCCATTGTTCACGACACAAGCGTATCCGCAGCTTCAGTGGGTCAAACTGTGAAAGTGCGTGCGGCGGTTGGCATACTATTCGCTCTAGGAGCTACGCTTCACGCAGCGGCTCCGACAGCCATTGAGTTCAACCGCGACATCCGGCCCATTCTGTCGGACAAATGCTTTAGCTGCCACGGCCCGGACAGCGGTCACCGGAAGGCGGGGCTCCGACTCGATCGCCGTGAGGATGCGATCAAACCGGCGAAGAGCGGGGAAACCCCCATCAAACCAGCCGACCCAGTCGGAAGCCACATCCTTGAACGCATCCTGAGTAAAGAAGCCGACGAGGTCATGCCTCCCCCTGAGGCTAAACTCCCGGCAATCACAAAGGCGGAGGTGGAACTGCTGCGGGCTTGGATCTCTGCCGGGGCAGATTACCAGCCGCTTTGGTCATTCATTCCGCTCACGCCAGTTCCCGTGCCCGGAGAACCGGCGAACTCGGAACCGACGATCTCGACTGGAATCGACAGGCTGGTCGCTGCTCGCCTCGCAAAACTCAACATCACGCCCAGACCGGAGGCTCGGCCGGAAGCGCTTCTGCGCAGAGCAAGCCTCGACATCACCGGGCTTCCGCCATCCGCGGCTGAGGTTCGCGAGTTTTTGAAAGACCCGTCGACGGACGCTTACGAAAAAGCGGTTGATCGTTTGCTTGCTTCAACAGCTTTCGGAGAGCGGATGGCGACCGACTGGCTCGATGTGTCGCGCTACGCCGACAGCTACGGATTCCAAGTCGACCGCGACCGCGAAGTGTGGCCTTGGCGCGACTGGGTGGTTTCGGCTTTCAATCGCAACCTGCCTTTTGATCAGTTTGTGACCTGGCAACTCGCAGGCGACCTCTTGCCCTCACCGACCGAGGAACAGATTTTGGCAACTGCATTTAACCGTCTCCATCAGCAGGAATCAGAGGGCGGCTCGGTGGAGGAAGAATACAGGGTGGAATACATCTCAGACCGGGTGCAGACGTTCGGCACCGCATTTCTCGGCTTAACTTTCGAGTGCGCTAAATGCCACGACCACAAATTTGATCCGATCACGCAAAAAGATTTCTACCGGCTCTTCGCATTTTTTGACGATATCGACGAAGCGGGTCTTTACTCGTTCTTCAGCGCCGCAGATGCGCCTACTCCCGCGATGAAGCTTTTCAGCGAACAGGCAAAAACCTCTCGCCCCGCTCTGGAGCAAAAGGAGAAGTCCGCTCAAGCGCATCTCAAATCACTTTACGCATCACACAGCACCGCGTTTTCGAACTGGCTTGAGAATCGCGGGGAAATGAATATCCGAGGAGAATTCGCGCGAATCGATTTTGAAGACGCAAAAGACAATCGCATCCCAAACCGGACCAGCGAAAAGGCGCCTGTCACGCTTCGAGGCGAAAACAAACTCGTGGAGGGGCGTTTTGGGAAAGCTGTTCAACTCTCGGGTGACGACGCGTTGGACATTCCCGGAGGCAACTTCAACCGCGTTGATCCGTTCACGATCTCGCTCTGGATCCGGACCCCGGATGTGAAGGAGCGCGCCGTTGTGCTTCACAGATCAAAAGCCTGGACAGATGCAGCGAGCCGGGGATTTGAGCTGCTCATCGAAGAGGGAAAGCTCAAGTGGTCCCTCATTCGCTTCTGGCCCGGCGACGCCGCGTCCATCAGATGCCGCACACAACTCAAACCTGGAGAGTGGACGCATGTGGTTGTATCCTCAGACGGATCCGGCTCCGCCGCAGGTTTGCGGATTCAAATCAACGGCGAAAAAGCGCAGGTCGACACCATCAAGGATTCGCTCTCGCGTGATATCAACCCAAGCAGGGAATCCATAACGCTTGGTGAACGGATGCGAGACCGCGGATTCAAGCAGGGATTAATCGACGAGGTCCGCATTTTTGAAAGAGAGCTTTCATCACTGGAAATGCTTGCAACTTTCGACCAGTCCAAAGCGGATTCACTTTTTTCGAAACCGACCAGCGGCATGTTGCGCGAGGACCGAGAAGTTCTGGAGGAGTACTTCTTCAAAGCGCAATGCGCTGAATACACTGAAGGCTTGGCACGCCTAAAGACCGCGAGAACTGAGTTGGTTGCGATGCTTGATGCCCAGAGGGAGATCATGGTCATGCAGGAGCTCCCCTCACCCAAAAAGGCGTTTGTCTTGTTCCGAGGCCAATACGACCAGCGACGCGACGAGGTTTTTGCAGACACCCCCGAGTCCCTTCCCGCTTTCCCAAAAAACAGGCCGCGTAACAGACTCGGGCTCGCTCAATGGCTCACCGATCCGCAGCACCCACTACTAGCAAGAGTGACCGTGAACAGGGTGTGGCAGAGTTTCTTTGGACGAGGCCTCGTCAAAACCTCTGACGATTTTGGAAGCCAGGGATCGCAGCCCGAGTATCAGGAGGTTCTTGACTGGATCAGCGGTAAGTTTATCGAATCGGGTTGGGACTTAAAGGGGCTTGTGCGCGCAATCGCACTTTCCAAAACCTACCGTCAGGACAGCGCCGCAGAGCCACGCCTCATCGCTGATGATCCCGAGAACACCCTGCTTGCGCGCGGCCCCCGTTTCCGTTTACCAGCCGAGACGATCCGAGACGCCTTTCTCTTCGCTGGCGGCATTCTTTCGAGCAAGGTTGGAGGCGCGCCCGTGAGCCCGTATGAAATGAGCGAGGCGTTCCGGCCGACGGCCGCGGACACAGGTGACGGGACTCTCCGCCGCAGCCTCTACACTCGTTGGAGACGGACGTCACCTCCGCCTGCGATGATGGCATTCGACGCGTCGCGTCGCGCGGTTTGCTCCGCAAAAAGAGAGCGCACGAACACTCCCCTGCAGGCGCTGATTTTGCTCAACGGCCCGCAATATGTAGAGGCGGCGCGAGTGGTTGGGGAAAAACTGCAAGCAAGCTTCGGTTCAAATCTGCGCGGAATGACCGAGGAAGCCTTTATTTTGTGCCTGAGCCGTTATCCAGATGACAAGGAGCGTGAGATCGCATCTTCATTGTATTCAGAGCAACTCGCGCACTTCCGAGCTCATCCGGAGGAGGCGGAGTCCTTGCTAGCGATCGGAAGCGTACCCAGGAAAGCAGGCCTCACCCACGCAGAAACCGCGGCCGCTACGATTCTCGCTCAAGCGCTACTTAACCATGATGGCTCAGTCGTAAAACAGTAAGTTCCCCTATGAGCTCAATAGCATCAACAACAGAGCCGGCTTCGTTGTTACCTCGCCGCCATTTTTTATCACAGTTCGGCATGGGGCTGGGAGGCATAGCGTTTGCCGACCTTGTGCGCCGAGAATCAACCCAGGCAGCGCTCACCGGTGATCAAGCCTCAGCCGAGAACGCAATCCTCAAACAG
>JBILUQ010000328.1:0-3970 GCA_044370935.1 Chthoniobacteraceae bacterium | reverse complement strand
ACGCCTTTGCCGGCATCGTCTGGCGCCTGCATCCCGAGGAAGCCGCGGAGGCCATGAAATCCCGCGCCCTCGCTCCCTCTTCCACTCCGGAGCAGCGCAAACAAATGCTGACCGCCATCGGATTCATCCCGTCCAAAGCCGGATCCAATGCCATGCTTGAGATCGCGGCAAACTCGGCCTCGTCCGCAAAATCATCCGCGGTTTGGTGGCTGCTCCACAACAACCAGAACCTTTGGCAGGACCACAATCTGGGGCCTGCGTTGAAAGCCAGCGGCGCCTACGATCCGGACAAGATCGAGCTCGTTTCGGTTGAGCCGCCGCCCATCCCGGAAAACGCCCCCGCGCTCCCAGCCCCCAGTGAAATCGCCGCACTCGCCGGAGACGCCACTCGGGGGCAGGCCGCCGGAGCCGTCTGCTTCATGTGCCACCGCGTCGGTGGAAACGGAGCCGATTTCGGCCCCGACCTGACCACCTTCGGCTCACAACAAACCAAGGAAGTCATCGCCCAGGCCATCGCGCATCCCTCCGCCGACATCTCCCATGGATTTGAAGGAAACGTGATCAAAACCAAAGACGGAAAAACCATCTACGGAATGGTCGTCGGCGCTGGAGACCCGGTGATGATCCAGTCGGTCGGAGGAATGCTTCAAACCGTGCCTAAATCAAGGATCGCCTCGGACACGAAGCTCAAAACCTCGCTCATGTACGAGCCGTCCCAGCTCGGGCTCGATGCGCAGAAAATCGCGGATATCGTCGCGTGGCTCAAGAGCCTCACTCCGCCCCAGGCTTCCGCCTCGAATTAATTGGTCGATCCTCAAAAGCAGGCTACGACCCGGTATTGCGCACTTCCGTTTCCCGACACATTGCAGAAGCTACCCGCAAGAATCCGTTTGAAAGCCGTCACGTGCGCCCCTGTTGATGCAAACAACCATCGGGACCATGCGAGTTCTGCTACGGGTTCACGTTGAATGAAACCCCCTGAACATAGTTGGTTGCTCAAGCAACTGGACGGATGGGAAGCCGAGGGTCTGGTTACTGCTGATGCGGCGAGGGTGTTGAGGGAACGCTTCAGGGCGCAGGGTGCGGTTTCCACGGGGGCCGGCGCGTTGATGATGGGGATCGTCGGCGCGCTGTTAGTGGGGGCTGGTTTAATCGTGCTCATCAGCCATAACTGGGACGAGTTCTCGAGGCCCCAGCGTTTGGCGTGCGCATTTATGCCGCTTCTTCTCTCGCAACTCTGGACCGCGTCCTTGCTGCACCGCGGTGCCGTCGAAGTATGGAAGCGCGAGAGTGCGAGCCTGTTTCAAACTGCGACAACCGGTGCAAGCATCGCTCTTGTTTCGCAGATATATCATATCGGCGGGGAGTGGACCCAGTTTCTCCTGAGTTGGTGCCTTTTGACGCTTCCGTTGGTCTGGGCTTTGCAAGTCAGATTCGTCGCGGTGTTTTACGTTTTGGGAATAGGAATATGGAGTCTGGGACAGAGCCGCGTAGACGAAGCCTGGTATCTCACTCCGTGGATGTATCCGCTACTGCTTCTGGCGATCTGGCCTTACTGTCCGGGGTTCGGGCTTCGGCATCTGCCGGATATATTTCTTAGGCGCGCCCTGACGCTCAGTGCGGCTGCTGGAATCGCGGCTTGTTCCTGGCAAGCGTGCATTCGCGGCGGTTTGCCATCAAGGCAGGTGGAAGACGCCAGTTTTTGGCTCACGCTTTTGGGCATCGCGAGCGTGTGTTTGTTTCCCCTCAGCAAGACGGGCTTGAAAGAAAGCTTGAATGCAAAACCCCAAGTGTTGCTCCCCTCGATTGCGCTGCTGGCCTACGCGTTCGCGGCGACGTTCGTTGAGAGTAGCGAAGCATTCACCGCTGCCGCCGTGAGTGGTCTGTCAACGGGCTGGGGCCGCCTGCTGGCGGGGGCTCTTGTTGCGCTTGGAAGCGTTGCTGTTTGGCAGCGCAGGTTCGCTTTGCTCCCGTTGGCGATGATTCCGCTGTTGCCTCTTGCCACCGGGGTGTTGCCGGTGAGTCTTTCAATCTTTTCCTCTCTGTATCTCACGGCCGTGGGGCTCACGCTGATTGTTTTGGATTTTTATGGAAAACCCTCGGCACCGCGCTGTGGTGGCGCGATTTTGACTGCGCTGGTTTTCGCTCGTATGCTGGACAGTAAGTTTTCGCTGGTAACAAAGGGGCTTGTGTTCATGGGGGTCGGGATCGCATTTCTCGCTTTCACTCAGTTCATGTCCCGGCGCAAACAAAGTCAGGCAGCACCCGTTTTATGAAGCCTGCACTTTCATGGTTGGCGTTCGGGGTTGCTTGCGTGGCGCAGTGGGCCGCACCGCTGGCCTCAATTCGCGCCCGTGAGGAAGTCTTAGAGCGGGGCGAGGTGGTCCGGTTCGCCGTCACCGCGCCGGATCCGTTTGATCCCCTCAGGGGTCGTTATTTGCGCGTGAATCCGAAGGAGTCAGAGGTGGTTCTTGCGCCGGAAGTCGCACATTTGACTGCTGGGAAGAAGGTATGGGTCCAGCTCGAAAAAGGGCCCGACGGGCTGCACCACCTTGGAGAACTCACGGAGAAGCGGCCTGTCTCTGGTGATTATCTGCCGATGATTCTTAGGACTGCCTGGAACCGGGGTTCGGATTCAGGCGATAAAGGGCTGAAGTTCCGGGTTGCATGGCCGGTGGATCGATTCTACGTGAACGAAACTTTAGCACCAAAAGCCGACGCGTGGTTGAGAGAAAACACCCGCGGCAAGCAGACTGTTGTGGCCGAGTTGCGTTTGCTCAAAGGCACGGCAGTGATTACGGATCTCGAGTTGGACGGGCGCTCGTTCAGGGAGATTTTGAAACAGTCGGGGCAGTAACTCTTGGTTGCGACTTGGGTGCATTGAAAAGAAACGGCCGAATCAGGTGCGTGACCGGATTCGGCGGCGTTTGTTTGGTGTCACGGTAGCGGAGCTGGGGCTCCGCGCTCCCAGGGCGCCGCTCCCGCGGCAGGTACTTTTGACTCGCGACTACTGCTGCTTTAGCTGCTCAGGTGCAGGCGCAGGTGCAGGCGCAGGTGCAGGCACGGGTGCGGGTGCGGGTGCGGGTGCGGGTGCGGGTGCGGGTGCGGGTGCGGGTGTTGGTGTTGGTGTTGGCGCTGGCGGTTCAGCAAGCAAGCCTTTGCGATCCTTCAAAAGCGCGTCAACTTGGAACTGTGAGACCAAGTAGACTCGCCCTTCGAACGCCTTCTCCTTCGCCAATTGCTCGTTGAGTTGCGTTTGTTTTGCCGTGAACTCCGAGTCCAAACGCGCCTTGTCCTCGGACTTTTCATCGGCTGCGGGGGTGCGTTCCTTGGCGATTTCGGCGCTGACTTTGATCGTCACGGGTCGGTTGGATGACTCCTCCTTGCCGATCTGAACCTCGTAATGGAAGCCGTCGAATGTGTCGATCGTAGCGGTAACAACCGGTTCGAGCTTAGCGTCAGCGGCCAATACGTCTGCGATAGATGCCGTTGAAAGGATATTCCCAAGCGAAGATACCTTTGAGGTGTCCACCTTTTCATCTTCCTTCGCGTCTGCAAGCTTCCAGTCCTCGGTGGCCGCGCCCCGTGAAAGCGACCAGGTATGCTCGCCCTTGACCTTTACTGATTTTGGTCCGCTCAGATGGATGAAATCCGTCGAGAGCCACCTTGTGGCCGTCGTGTCAACTTCGTCCAAGGTTTCCGAGATGAGCGACACCTTGCTCGAGCCCGCTGGCTTTACATAGCGGCCCGAAGGAAATCCCTCGGCACCGAGGCCGAAATCCATACCGCCTTCGGATTTGCGCATGTGCTTTTTCCCAAGAAGAAGTGAGCCCAGATCTTTGCCATCGGCTGCGGAGAATTGCACGAGAGTCCCGGCATTTTCGCCGCTGCCTGGCTCCTGAAGATCCAGACGGGCGAATTGAGACGCGCCAATTTTGACTTCCTGAACTGTTTTGAGGTCCCAAAGTTT
>JBILUQ010000455.1:0-3992 GCA_044370935.1 Chthoniobacteraceae bacterium | reverse complement strand
GCCACGTGGAGTTTTGTGGGCAACAACCCTGACAGCCGGATTCAGTTGTCCGCTCAGGGAGTCATTTCCGTGAATCGTTACAATGAATTCTCGCAGACGGTCTTGGTGCGGGTCACTGACTCTACCGGACGGAGCTTGCTGGGGAGCGTGAGCGTGTACCCTTTCTCCTCGTCAACGGGCACGGCTGTGAGTGCGTTGGCGGGTCAAACCACGGACGTCAACTTGAGCGATGTGATTAATCATCCTTGGGGCGGCGTGCGGGAAACGCGGACCTTCAAATTCATCGAAGGACAGAATATTCCGGCATGGATCCAGATGGATGAATCGGGTGACTTGCATCTCACCCCGGCGCTGACGGATTCGCCCGTGAGCCTGGCACTCAAGCACGTGTATCGGAACTGGAACGGCGATCTTTCGAGCACCGTCGCAACGGTTTATTTCGTGCCGGTGCGGTTTTCCACTTCGCTTGTGGGCGATGGCCAGGGGCAGCAGAATTATCTCGAACTCGCGAATCTCGTTCCGGCCGATGCCGGGCTCAATTCCGCGCTCACGTGGAGTTTGATGCAGGTCATTGGGCTTGATAATGGCAACATGTGGATGGAGTCTTCAACGGGCCGCTTCAACGTGGGTTGGTACTGGGAAGCGCAGCGGCGTGTGATTGTGACGGCAACGGACAGCACCGGTAAGATGGTCCTCGGCTCGGTGGACGTGCATCAGGTGAGTCCGGAGGCCAGCGCGTTTGTCACGGTGCCGTTGGTAAATTCTGAGCAACCTGTGGGAGGTGGCAGCGCCGCGGCAACGGTCGGCACACAGGTAAACTTGAATATGCTGCCAGGAATGGTGCTGACGGAAAGCGCCACGGGCCGGACCTGGACCTTGTCGCCTGCGCAGCAGCTGCCTTCCTGGATACAGCTTTCCAAGCAGGGCATTTTGACGCTCGCACCTCAGTCGGGTGACGAACCCTTCACGCTCCTGCTCAAGCAGGAGGGCGTGAATTCCAGCGGCGGATTGTCCTCCTACGATGTGAAAGTCGCATGCGCTGGAGTGTCCTTCACCACAAGCCTCGTGGGCGACAACTGGGGCGGCCAGCAGCAGGTCCGCGATGCGTTCATTGCGCGCGATCTGAATCCGGTTGCGGCGCAAACCGGTCTGGTATCGGGGTCGCTTGCGTGGTCGTTGGTTTGGCCTAAGATGATGCTCCAAGACGGCCGTGTCCGCCTTGAAAGTGGGGTGAATGCTGGCACGCTGACCTTGAACTGGTATGACCGGATCAAGGGTGACGTGTTGGTGAAGGCCACCGATGCGCAGGGCAAGAGCGTGCTGGGTGCGGTCAAGTACAACGGTGCTTATCTTGACAACTACAACTCGGCTGCAGTTGCGGTGCTTGGCCCCACGCAGTCTTTGCCCGCGGTGGTGGACCTTGCGAGCGTTGCAGACTTGCCTCTCGCAGGAACGGCCGCGTCCCGCAAGTGGTCGCCGATCTACGGTGAACAACTGCCAGAGTGGATGGCGCTTTCCGAGAATGGACTGCTCACCATGAATCCATCCTCGAGCGATGAGCCAAAGTTGATTTATCTCCAAAATATCGGCAGGGACGCCTCCGGTACGGAACGCACCTATCAGGTGAAATTATTGAGTGGTCGGGTGAGCTTTGGAGCCGAGATTTTTGGCGACAACTGGAGCGGTACGCAGATCACGCGGAACCTTGTTCCGCTGTTGCCACAGGAATTTGTGGGCGCTGGAACCCTCACCTGGCAGACAGTGCGTTTGCCCGGGATGCAGGAGACAGACGGGCGCGTGTTTGTTTCCCAGACAGGTACGCTGCAGGTCTCGCAGTACTCGGATATTCGCAATGTGCGATCCTTCATCCGTGTTACAAACGCACGCGGGCTGACGCTCCTTGGAAGCGTGCTGGTGAATACGCCCAATTCCGGTGAATACAGCACATCCCTCGGCGCGGCGGTGGGACAGGCTGGGGGCTCCCAGTATGATCTGAACGCGCTGTCGAATCTGGATTCAGCGGGTTTGGTGAATACTCGCGTGTGGAGTGCTTTGCCTGGTCAATCGTTGCCTTCGTGGGTGACTTTGCGGCCGTCGGGCTCGCTCTCATTGAGCCCCACTGCTTCGAGCGTCTCGAGCAACATTTACCTGGAGGTCGCCGGCAGAAACTCCGATGGCGCCGTTCAGAAGCGGTTGCTCAAGATCGGGCTGACGCCGGTCACCGCGGCCAATTCGATGACGGTTTTCATGGACGGGCCGATGCAGGTTGGCGCCAAGACGGTCGACGTGAACTCCCTGGTGCAAGGCGACTCGCGTTTTGCGACTTCCCGCGCTTGGAAGCTTCTGGATGGACAGGATTCCGGAATCACCTCCGGGATTTCGATCACGGACGCGGGCACCTTAAGTCTCGAAAGCTGGATTTCCCGCAATTGGAAGCGTGATGTGTTCCTCGAAGTCCGCAATACGCAGGGCGCGACTGCTGTCGCCAAGGTCACGATCAACAGCGTGGATCCTTTGGAGCGCGCGGTGAATGCGGTCATCGGGCAGAATACGCCCAACTTCGATGTGATTGATTCGACCGTCACCATATTCGATGCGGGCGGGGTACGCAGTGTGGTGAAATCGCCGGGATCTCCCGAGTGGCCTGCGGGTGTGCAGTTGAGCGCCAGTGGGTCTTTGAGTTTCCCTCCTCCGACCGAGGCGCAAGCCGGTGTGAATCCGTTGTATTTGGATGTGACATCCACGGGTCTCGATGGCGCGATTGCACTGCGCACCGTGAAGCTGAATTGGAACGTGGTGCATTTCATTTCCTCCTCGATGGTCGACTTCGGAATCATGTCGCGCTTCGGCGCTGATTTGACGGCGGCCATTCCAGGCGGACTCGGCTTGCGCGGGCCGCTATCGTGGGCGTTTGATGCGGCGCAGCGGTCCGACTACCGCAACGACTGGACTCTTTCTGCGGATGGTCTGCTGAGTCTGAGCCAGTGGAGGCGCACCGGAACGCTCGTGGCGCGCGTCACCGACGCATCGCCGGGCACGCCGCGTACTATTTTCGGTGCGGTCGAGGTGAATTTGGCGAATGACCTGAATCCGCAGGGTGACGGCAACTTCTCGCCGGTGGCGGGACAGGCGACCCCGAGTTCGGTCAACATGCGCAACTGGTGGAATGAATCTACGCGGACCCAGAAGTGGACCGTGATCGGGGCTACGGGATTGAATCCCGATTGGTTCTCCGTGGACGAAGACAACTTCCTCGTCGGGGCGTTGCCTGATTCGGCGCCTAAAAATCAGTCGCTGGTTTATATGAAACAGCGGTATGCCGATTTGGCTCCGGCGGATGCACCGGTTGGTTATGTGCCGAGAACTTGGGAGCGCGCGCTTAGGATGTACGTGAACGTGAGCGGCAACAGCTCCGCGGCAAGCTTGCAGTACTCCTCCATCACCGACGGCAGCACGACGGTGACCGCTGGAAATGTCAACGGGGTGACGGTGGGTATGAATTTGAGCGGTCCGGGCATCCGCCCGGGAACGCGGATTGCGGCGATCTCCGGCAACACGGTGACACTCACCAAACCCGCCTTTGGGTTCACCTCTGGCAACGTGATTCTCACGGCGAATCCCTACACCGCTCCGGTGGCGACTGGCGACTTTACGGGCGGCATTCTGGCGGAGGCGGGCGCCACCGCTCCGGTGTCTCTCGACTTGAACACCGTTCTCGGCGGCAGCAGTGGATTGGCTGGCGCTAAGACTTGGTCGCTGTCCGCGGGACAGTCCCTCCCATGGTGGATTGGGATCACCTCCTCGGGAACGTTGAGCGTGCAGGCGCCATCGTCTGAGTTGAGTTCCATCCTGCCCGTTAACGTCCAAGTGACGGACGCGAACGGCGTCAAGAAGGACGGGGCGGTTTCCGTGAAAGTGCTCAAGCCGAGCGCAGATACGATTTTGCCGATCGTCATCGGTGGTTCCGCCTCTTTGGTGCAGGACTTGAACGC
>JBILUQ010000327.1:0-4010 GCA_044370935.1 Chthoniobacteraceae bacterium | reverse complement strand
CGCGATTGAATCCTCATCAGGGCGTTCAAACCGGTTGAGCGTGACTTCAAGCGCACGCATGAACGTCAACTGCTGATTCGCTGAAAGGGCACTTACGTCGATAGACTTCAGCGAAGCAAGGATCTTCGCGCGCATCGCTCCGTCCACGGGTCCAGTGTTCGCGCTCCTGTGCTGCGGACACACTCCAGCAGCCCTTGCCAATCCAAGCAACGCCTCCACTCGGATCGCGCCATCCTTCTCCTCGAGCGCCTTTGCAGACCACTGTTCAAAAGGCTGGTGCTCGAGCGCAGTCCTTGCCGCCCACCGCACGAAGCGGTCGCTGCTCGCGAGGTGCGGCCACGCGGTGGCAACGGCTTTTGCCTCCTGCCTTCCGTGAAACGCCTCGAGCGAGCGGCGCAACTCGCGTGCAGGCGACTCGGCGCCCTTTGCCGATGATGGGGCAGTGGACTCGCCTCCTGTGTAAGTAACTCGATACACACCCGACTGCACCCGCCGTCCGCCGATTGCAAAATACATCGCACCATCCTTCGGATGAATGATCACGTCCGTGAGCGGAAGCGGGGTGCCGGAAATGAACTCCTCCTTGAGCGCCTTGTAGGTACTTCCCTCCGGTTGCAAATGGATCGCGTAGAGCTTCCCCCAGCTCCAGTCCATCGCGAACATCGCATTCTGATATTTTGCCGGGAACTTCGCGCCGTATCCGAAAACAACACCCGTGGGTGACCCGGGGCCAATGTTCACAACCGCAGGCAGGTTGTCGGGATAAAACTCCGGTCTCTTACCTGCCCCGTTTCTCCACCCGAACTCGCCGCCGCTCACCGCGTGGTTGATGCGGGTGGGCCGGTACCAAGGCGTGTTGAAGTCGTACTCCATATCGGCGTCGTACGTGAACAGCTCGCCATCGCGGTTGAAGGCAGCGTCAAAAATATTCCTGAATCCCGAGGCGAAAGCCTCGAACTGTTTACCGTCCGGGGACACGCGGTAAATGATTCCCCCGGGCCCCATAACATCTCTCATGAAACCACGGCCATCGGGCATCCTGGACAAAATATGATCCTCACCCCACACCTGAGACACTGGAGAACTTTTTTCAATCTGCGTCGGCTTCGCCCCGTTTCCGCATACCAACATCAAACTCTTTTGATCCGGGGAAAGAACCACAGCGTGCACGCCGTGGTCGCCTTTTGAATCCATCTCGCGGAGTAACTCCACTTTGTCGGGCCGGTCGTCTCCATCGCTGTCAGTAATCCTATAAAGCCCGCACGGGATCTTGTGCTCGTAGTCGTTGACCCCGACGTATAGGGCGCCGAAGGCGAAAAGCATTCCATTCACGCCACGAATTTCCACATCGAGTTTTTCGACAGACGCGGGATCCAACGGCCTGCCCGCGGGCGGCGGATTGAACCTGTACAAGCCGCCGTACTGGTCGCTTGCGTAGATCCTGCCCTTTTCATCCACACATAAATTCACCCAGGAGCCCTGCTCCTGAGCGGGCACTGAATACAGCAACTCGACCTGGAATCCCTTCGGAGCCCGGATCCGGGACACGGGAGTGGCGATATTCTCGCCAATCGCAAGCCCCTCGCCGGGTTTGGTCGGCTGGGCCTTCTTTGAGGCTTTTTGCGCGTTGCCTTGAGGGTTGCTCTGTGCGGTAAGCTGAAGAGCAAAGGCGCTGAGAACCAACAAGCTAAGGAGGGGAGACTTCATAGGGGTGCGGTGGGCGTCGGGTGAACCCAACCCGGGTTGTGTCCGAGCTGGAATTATTTCAGGGTGAGGAACGAACATAGGGCGTTTTCGTGTACACAAAAGTCTGAAAATCGGTTCAAATTCGGTTCCGAGCATGGCGGTGCCGGCGGCGGATAAGAGCCGGCTTGACCGCGCAGTATACCGAATACTAACTTCCCCTCCTATGCGCTTTCCTCAAGCCTTCAGGCTCGCACTGCCGTGCATTCTCGCCGCTGCACACGCCACCGCAGCCGACTCCATCAACACTAAAACCACCTACAAGGAGGCCTACGGTGCCACCAAAAACACCGTCTCCGTTGATCCATCAAAAGACCTGCCACGATACCCAGCACTCACCCCATCCGCCGCCCTCGACAGCTGGAAACTCAAGGCGGGCTTTGAGCTGCAGTTGGCTGCCCACGAACCGCTCGTGAGGGATCCAGTCGCAATCTGCTTTGATGAGCGCGGGAGGATGTTTGTTTGCGAGATGATTGATTACCCGGAGTTCCGAGACGCGCAGCCTCATTTAGGAAGAGTTTCAATGCTGGAGGACTGCGATGCTGATGGTCGCTATGAAAAGGCAACAGTCTTTGCGGACGATTTGCCATGGCCCACCGGACTGATCTGGGCCAACGGCGGATTATATGTCGCCGCCACCCCGGATATTCTGAGGTTTGAAGACAGGGATGGCGATGGGAAGGCGGAGATCCGTAAACAGGTGTTCACCGGATTCGGCACGGGACTGAAGGTTCTGAATGTTCAGGCGATGCTCAACAGCATGCAGTGGGGGATGGACAACCGCGTGCATCTGCTCGGTGGAAGCGGTAACCGCGGCGAAATCCGCAGCGTGGAACACCCTGAAATCGCGCCTGAAGAAATAGGCGCACGCGACTTTTGGTTTGATCCAATCACGCATGCTTTTGGATTCGAGGCGGGCGGCGCGCAATACGGAATGAGCTACGACGCGTACGGGCGCAAGTTTGGGTGCTCGAACTCGGACCATTTGCAGCACTGGGTCTACAGCCCGGCAACGCCGAGGAGTGCCTTTTTTCCGATGCCTGCGGCCCGGCGCAGCATCGCGGTGGACGGCGGCGCTGCGGAGGTTTTCCGGATCAGCCCGGACGAACCGTGGCGCATCATCCGCACGCGCTGGCGCGTTGCAGGTACCGTTCCCGGCGGGGTCGAGGGCGGCGGACGCGTCAGCGGCTACTTCACGGGCGCGACCGGCACGACGATCTACAAAGGCGACGCGTTCGGTCCGGATTTTGCAAACAACAGTTTCACCGGCGATGCCGGGGGACAGCTAGTTCATCGGAAAAAAATACGCATCGCGGCGGACGGGGTGAACCTCGAGGGCGAACGGCCTGAGGATGAGCGCGGGTTCGAGTTCGCAGCGAGCAATGACATATGGGTGCGCGTCGTGAATTTCGCCAACGCACCCGACGGCTGTCTCTACATTTGCGACATGTACCGCGAGGTTATCGAACATCCGTGGTCGATTCCCGACGAAATAAAGCGCCACATCGACCTGCACAGCGGAGAGGACCGTGGAAGGGTTTACCGGATTGCGCCCAAGCGCGGCGCAGAGAGGATCGGGGCAAAGGTTCAACTCGCAGCGGCCAACACCAACACCTTGGTAGCCACGCTCGATCACTCGAATGGATGGCATCGAGAGACCGCGCACCGTCTTTTGGTGGAGCGCCAGCCAAAGGACGCCGTGGACGGGCTTAGCAAATTGCTCATCCACGGAAGCGACGTCGCCAAACTACACGCCTTGAGCGTACTTGAGGGGCTGCGCGCGCTATCCGTAAAACAAATAACTGCGGCTTTGGACGACAAGAATTCCGCCGTGAGGGAACGCGCCCTCCGCCTCGCCGGACAGCACGCAGCGAATGAAACGCTTCACGGCCCGGAGGAGCGCACGCAGCTCGCCCAGAAAATCGCCACACTCGCCGAGGACAAAGTTACCAGGGTCCGATTCGAACTCGCTCTGACCCTCGCAGCGCTGCTGGAAAAACGGCAGGACTCCTCCCTTGATCACGCCTTATTGAGGCTCGCCGAGCAGGACTTTGCGCATCCATGGATTGCGCCGGCAATTCTAAGCGCACCTCCCGAGCACGTGGTCAAAACGCTTTTCGAACCATTTAAAAAGCAAGCCTGCCTTACGAAGGATGCCTTCTCACTTGCGTTTCAAGCGCAGCTCACGGAGATGAAAGCGGCGATCGCACCTGAGGAGGCCCGCATTGCATTCATACGCGAGCTCACCGAGGGGGAGCTGAACACAA
>JBILUQ010000326.1:0-4023 GCA_044370935.1 Chthoniobacteraceae bacterium | reverse complement strand
AGAACTTGTCTGTCCTTGCTGAGTCCCTCGCTAAGTTTCACAGCATCGTCCGCGCTTGAGATGGGTCTGCGGTTGATTTCCTGGATCACATCGCCTTGGCCAAGTCCCGACGCAGCGGCGATCGAGTCGGGCGCAACCACTGTTACCAAGGCTCCTTTCATTTCGGATGGAATTTGGAACTCCTGGCGCGTCGCGCGGTCTAAGTCCGCAACTGTAACGCCATCCAGCACGTCCGGATCCCGCGCGGGTAGGGGCGCGGCGGTGCCAGTTTGGGACTCTGGTCTTTCACCGACGACTACCGAGATAGACATTGGTTTCCTGTTGCGGATCAAATTCAACTTTACAGGTGTGCCAGGCTGAAGCGTAGCGATGGTCGCCTGCAGTTGTTTGTACCCTTCGATCCTTTTGTCGTTGACCGAAGTAATTACGTCGTACTCTGTGAGACCAGCTTTAGCGGCTGGGCTTCCTGGCCGCACTTCATTAATGACGGCTCCACCGCCCGCTTCGACATGGAATTCTTTCCTCAACGACTCATCCAAGTCCTGCAGTCCAATACCGAGGAACCCTCTAACAACGCGTCCAACAATTTCCCTTGCGAAGATGTTGCATTGGCCGTCGTTTCCCCTCCGAATCTCTTGGATCTCATACCCGTTATTTCTTTCTCGAGTGACAATTGCCCCTGGCGAAGGAATGGAGGCTCCTGCTGGATATTCGACGACTACCCTCGCGGAAGGGGTTCTTGGATCGGATGTTTCAGACCTTAAAACAACCCGGTTCCGGTCGGTCGCCGTGACTGTAAATTTCCCAGCCAGATACAGAGGCCCTTCACCCGTCAAACCGCGAAGGGTCGTGGCTTGTTCGATCGTTATAGATCTTCCAGCAGGAAGCTTATCGGCCGGGAATGTTTTCCAAGAAGGGTCGGTTCGGCTCACCAATTGAAGAAGTCCTTCAAGTTGCTTTACCCGATGTGAGGTCATTTGCTCCGCGAGCGCCCGCTGGTTGGATTCAGGTTGTGATGAGACGAAGGCGTTTCTTTTGTTTATCCAATCGGTTTGTTCCTGCCACAATTTTGCCGTGAGAGGCGATTTCGCAAATTGCGTAGTGAGCGCTTTGTACAAACTCTCCGCCTTCTGTTGGAGTTCCACAAATGTGGAATCGCTTGCCCAGTTTGTTGGTTGAGCAGAGTTGGCATTTTTATTAGCAGTCTGTCTTGAAGAGTAAACCTGATCGGCAATGATCATCGGCCAGTTCGGGTTTCTGAACAGATCAGTCTGCACTGTTTTGGCAGCCTGCACGCTCACGGAAAATTGCTCCTGCGCACTTGTGCCTGCCTCCGCCAGATCGGGGTATTTTGATATCGCTTGAAACCAGGCTTTTTCCACTTTGCCTGGTGAGATTGCGACAAATTTTGGAGCATCCATGAGACTTAGGTTTTCGACGGCTACAAAACCGGTGAGGTTTCCGATCCTTACTGGCAACCAATCCTGGTTTGCGCCAGTTGGTTCTCCGGTTGGAATGATGGCCGTTATGGTGTTCAGAATCCGCCCGACGGTCTCGCTAGCCGGGTTGGGGTTTCGTTTCAGCAGTACTGGTGTTTGACTGCTCGCGTTGTAGATACGGTATCTCCTCCCAGACCAAGACGCTTGAGTTTTCGTTGAGTCGCTAGGATTCTCTGACGCAACTGGCGAGCTGCCGCTCTTAACCAGCTTTGCTTCGATCTTGTTGATCAGATGTGGGGGATTTTGATTCAGCGAGACGGCGCACTGTATGGTCGCGGAGCGCTGTCGGTCACCCTCTAAAAGGGTGTAATTTAGCTCAAAAGTGCAGTTGTGCGGCTCCGCCGATTGAAATTTAGAAAGAACGCCGTGCCAGTTGGAGTATCGTTTCCAATCCGCTTTGATGTCAGCGAGAGCCTCAGACCTTGGCATAGGCTTGGTTTGGTAGTACCTGATAGGATCATCAAGAACTCGAGTAACACCCTCAACATTCCTGCTTTCAATTGCTTGAAAAAAAGATCTGACGACAGCCTCAATTGTTGAGGTGCCCGATTTGACCGAGGTGTCTACGCTTGAAGTCACTGGCCTATTTGTTGCGGGAGTCGGGACTTGGGCGATGCTCGTTTTTGCAGGCTGTGGCCTTGGGGGTTGCTCGATGGAAATGGCAAAGCCTCCCTTGATGATGCGGTCTCTAGCGAACTTGAGCGCAAATTGATTCGCATCTTCTTGGCCAGAAATTTTTTGGATCGGATCAAGAATGGAGTTGATCGCAGTCGTTATTCCTCCCGCATCTTCAAGAAGTCTCAAACTTGAGTTCAGAAGCCGTTCGCTTTCCTCCAGTTCCTTAACCAGCGATGCAATCTTTGCTGCCAGTTCCTGTCCGGCTGCGCCAAGTTCCCCAGACTCAAGTTTTTTACGAAAGAGGCTGATCTCGTCTCTTATTTGAGCCTTTGCTTGGGAGTCGTTTAATTTCGTTCCTTCGATCAGCCAGCGTTCACGGTTTTGATCAATTTGTCGCAAAACGTACTGAAATTGGTTTGCCGACTGGAGGTCGTTGAGCGGCTGAAACAGTTGCTGCACTTTTCGATGATACAACTGGATGGGTTGCACGAAGAGCTGGACACGGGACTTCAGGTCGGAGCGCGCTTGAGGCTCCGTTTTTGCCGCGGTCGACTGCCCTAGCAGCGTGCCCTCTGCACACATCACGACCAAGGCGAGGGCAGGAAATGCGCCGTTTAAAAGGCCGCGAAGTCTGATGACTAGGGAGTAAAAGTCTCTCATCGAGGTGTGCAGTGCTATCCGTTCATGAGGGCGCTCCATGCCGCCTCGTAAGCTGGAAGCGCATTGCCTAGATCAGCCAATGGTTCGCATCTGGATCGGACTTCGAGAGGTGGATACAGGATTGGGTTCTCGCTGAGACTTGCTGGAAGCAAGTTCCTCGCCTCCCCGATGGTTGAGCGAAATCCAGACCACTCCATGTTTTGAGCTGCAATGTGGGGTAGGCAGAAAAAATTGATGAACTCATGGGCGAGTTTTGCGCTCTGCGAATTCACCGGGATGCAGAAGTGGTCGTTTGTCGTCGGTGCACCTTCCTCAGGAATGAAGAATTGGATCCCTCCTGCATTTTCAGGTTCGTGTAAAAAGTCGCCCCCATAACCGTGAGACAGTTTGTCTTCGCCGCTCGTTAGGTTTGCCCTGTAGCCTTCGCTCTGCAGCTTGCGTGCGTTTCTGATCCATCTTGAGGCGAGCTCCTTTGCCGCTTCGATTTCTGCGGGTACCGTTGAGTTGACACTCTTTCCTATCGTCCGGAGAGCGGCGCCGAGAACTTCACGCATGTCGTCTAAAAGAGAAAAGCCTTGGATGACAGCAGGCTCGTCAAAAGCCTGCCAAGAAGGGAGGTGTGGTTTGTGACGGTGCACGTTGTAACCGATCCCTGAGACTGAGACCGCAAAAGGAAGGCTCCATTCCATGCTCGGATCTTCGGCAGCATTGAGGTGAACCGGCTCGATAAAGGTTTTGTTGGACAGCAAGGGAGTTTCCAGAGGCCGAACGAGGTTGTTGCGCCGCAACATTCCAATCATGTAGGCGGAAGGTGTGATGAGGTCATACCTGCCCTTTTCGGCTTCAAGATTGATAAGCAATTCCTCGTTTGAGGCGAAGGTGGATAACTCTACGCGGCACCCGTGATCGTTTTCGAACATTTTGACCAACTGGGGCTTAAAATACTCCGTCCACGTATACAGGCGGAGAGAGGGCGGCGCAGAAGCCTCTTTGAGTTCAGTCTGCCCGCTTGAAACATGAGCCGTCATGTTGAGGCCCAAACAAGCTCCACCCCATTTCAGGAAATTTCGTCGATTCAGGGGAGCAATCATGAGGGAAAAGGCATTGCAAACTTTACGGGAAACGATTTGCCCAAGTCGTTAGCTGAGGTGTTAGGGGGCTGGGTTCAGGGAGTGCCGTCACGCATTATTCTAGAGTTTTTACTGGAAATGTCTCTGCGAACATTAATTCATTGTTTATGCTCGTA
>JBILUQ010000104.1:0-12451 GCA_044370935.1 Chthoniobacteraceae bacterium | reverse complement strand
CCTCACCAACCACGGAGTAGGATACGGCATTCATTATCCACCACTTCACACCCAACCAGCTTTCGAGGCTTACGGACGCGGAAAAAAATTTCCAGTTGCGGAAAGCCTCGGCAAGCGAGTGGTGAGTCTCCCGATGTTTCCCGAATTATCCAACACCCAGGTCGAGAGCGTATGCGAAACATTAAACACACTTTAGAGACTACCGGCGGCGGGCAGATTCTTGTCGGCCTCTCCCTCCCAGTCCTCATTTTGATCATCATAGGCGCAGTTTCTTACACGAGCATCCTTGAGTTTCGTGCAAGCGCGCGAAACGTCGCAGTGTCTCACGAACTACAGACAAAGCTCCAAAACCTGCTCACAGACCTTGTGAGTGCAGAGAGTGAAGCTCGAGGTTATATAATCGTGGGAAAACCAGAATATCTAAGTCTCTATCAGACCGCTGCCCTGGAAACAAACCGGGATCTAGCAGAGCTCTCAGTGCTCGAAACTTCAAAAGATGTCAGAGCTGGGATTCTTTCCCTGCAGAAAAAAATCAGCACTCGACTGGAACGCTTAAAGATTACGCTCGATGCTCGCGAATCTGCAGGACTGGACGGCGTAGTCGGCGTCGCAGGAATTGGCAAACGGCTGATGGACGATATCCGCTCTATCGCACAGGAAATCGAAACGGTTGAAAACGCCAATCTGAAAGTTGCGGGCTCCAATTTTGAATCCATCGCATCCCGTACAACTTTCAGCATCCTGATCGGAAGCATGACTGCAGTTGCATTTCAGCTCGTCAGCCTCTTCGCCCTCAAGAAATCTTTCATCAAGAGACAACAACTCGAGCTCGCGCTCCTAGAAATAAGCGAGCGCGAGCAACACAGGATCGGGCAAGATCTGCATGATGGAATCTGCCAACAGCTGACCGGAGTATCTCTTATGGTGAAAAGTATCCAGGCGGGAGCCCCAGCTGATATTCCAAGCGCCCTTTCACCGATCGTAGCGCTCATCAATGGCTGCATCGAGGAAACACGAATGGTTATTCGCGGACTGCACCCAGTCTCTGACGATTTAGGTGGTCTGCAGGTTGGACTGAGGGAGCTTGCGGACTCGCTGACGAACTCCACAGGGATTCGCTGTGAAATCCAGATAAGAGGAGAAATTCCTACGATGCCAATGGAGACCTCAACCAACATTTACAGGATCGTACAAGAATCCATTCGAAATGCAGTTAAGCATTCGAAATGCAAAACCATCCAAATCTCGGTGCAGAGATCGAGTTCAAGACTCGAATTCTTCATCATCGACGACGGCATTGGGCTTGGAGCCCGGCAGAAGAGCGGTGGCTTCGGGCTGGGCATTATGAGTTACCGGTCCTCAAGCATCGGGGCAAAGCTTCAAATCAATGGAAACAAGCCTTCCGGCACAAAAGTTCACCTTCTCCTGAATTTGCAGCCTGACTCGGATAAATGAGCAAGGCACGCTTATGTGCCTTCCAGCCATTTCGTTTTTCTCGAAAATGCACAGCATACTCATTGTTGACGACCACCCAATCGTTCGAGAGGGATTATCCCAGCTCATCGCGGCTCACCCTCACTTTCATATCTGCGCTCAGGCGGGAGACTGGGGAGGCGCGATCAGCGCCACAGCCCAACACCGTCCCGAAGTGATTGTTTTGGACATTTCCCTAGAGAAGCGAATAGCTCTCGATCTCACACGAGAACTACTCGCAGTCTCGGCAAGATCGAAGGTCCTCGTGCTCTCGATGCATGACGAGATGATCTACGCGGAGCGCGCAATCAAAACCGGAGCCCACGGGTATGTGATGAAAGCAAACGCCACGGAGCGCGTCTTGGAAGCAATCCAGACAGTTCTTAGAGGCGAGATTTACCTTAGCGCCCGAATTAAAGATCTGATGCTGAAAAGAACGATGATCCCAAAATCCAGAACTGGAAGCGCTGAGATCCCAGAACTCAGCAACAGGGAGGTTGAAGTCTTGAAAATGATCGCGGAGGGACTGAGTTCGCAGGAAATCTCGGAGCGAATGTGTTTGAGCACAAAAACAATCGAAGTCCACCGGAGCAATATCCGCGCGAAACTCAGGCTCGAGAAAGGCGAACGCCTTTTGGAGTTTGCGATTCGCTTTACGCGCGAAATTGAATGAGATTTCCTACCCCTCTCTGACCGCTACTGACCGCTGTTTGCCGCAAAATCGTCCGACCCTGCTGCTTCAAGGCTTTAAAATATACCATGACTGCTCGAGACGATCGACCAGAAAGCTCAGGAGCCCCAGTCTTAATGTGTTTTTTCAAGCAACACCTTTGGAGCAGTCACGCTCCACGAAGTTCTTTTTAGTTATACGCCACACTCTCCCACGCTCAGAGCGTCTCCGCCGAGAATCGAACTCGGATTAGCGGTTTAGGAAACCACCGTTCTATCCATTAAACTACGGAGACATGTGGCGTTGCCGACTTCGAAGGGTTATCAGATTTTCTGATCTTTTCCAGAGAATCTGCATAAATCCTCAAGGCCTAACCTAGCGCTGGGACATCTGCTCAAGGACCGCCCGCCAAACTTTATCCTGAACCGTATGCATGGCTGCACGCTCCCGGTCCTCGACGTCATCATACCCATTGAGATGAAGGAACCCGTGCACGATGTACATCAAAAGCTCTTCATCAAGGCCGTGACCGTGCTCGCTCGCCGCCCTCGCGGCTGTGTCAGCGCTCACCAAGATGTCGCCATGCTGAAAAGTGATAACGTCAGTCGCTCCTTCAATCGCCATGAAGTCACGGTGCACCTTATCTATTCGCTTATCGCTCACGCATGTGACCACAACCTCGTCCAGTTCCAGCAGGACCGCGATTCCCTCGCCTTTTTCGCGCGCGCACAAGTCCAAGGCCACGGCCGCAGCCTCCCGCAGAAACAGGATGTTCAAGGCGTGCCCGCGCTGCCGGTTTAAGACGACAAGTGAAGGGCGCCCCCCGCCCGCATTCGCACCTTTTAATGTAGATCCATGCATCGGCTAAGCGATTTTATGTGCGCGATCCGTCTTCTCAGGACGCGGTGTTTTTAAGAACACACTGGATTCGCGCTTGTCCACCGCCTTCGGGTAAGCGATCCGCGTGTGCAGCATGCTTCGTAAAGTCCTTTTGAAACTCTCCCCGATCGCCTCGTACTCGGTCATCAACAAGTCGCACTCCTTCATCTGCCCCTCTATCAATCGACGCTCCAAAATGTCATCCACCAACTGATCAATTTTTTGTGGAGTCACCTTCTCAAGCGACCTAGAAGCGCTCTCAATGGAATCCGCGAGACTAATGATCGCACACTCGCGTGACTGCGGCTTCGGACCATGATACCGAAACGAGTCCTCGTCCACCGGAGGAACATCAGCCTCATCCTCATGAGCCGTCTCCTGGATTTCCCGCTCCCGCTGGTCGAGCGCCCGCTTGTAAAAGTAATACACAAGAGAGGTTCCGTGATGCTGTTGGATCACATCAATAATCTCGCGGTTGAGCCGATGCTTAATCGCGAGATCAACCCCCTCCTTCACATGTGCGATGATCACCAAAGCGCTCATGGTGGGGGCCAGATCCTCATGTGCATTCCGGCCGTGCCTCGCGTTTTCAATAAAATACTCGGGCTTCACGAGTTTCCCGATGTCATGAAAATAAGAGCACACACGCACCATCGCGGCATTAGCCCCGATCGCCTCAGCTGCCGCCTCCGAGAGCTGCGCCACCATCAGGCTGTGATGGTAGGTTCCCGGAGCATCGATTGTCATGCGCTTGAGGAGAGGATGATTTAAGTCCGCCAACTCAAGCCAAGTAACGGGTGTGGTGATTCTAAACAATCCCTCGATGACCGGCAAAAGCCCGGAGACCACGAACGCCGCCACCAATCCGCTGCCGAAAGCCGCAGCGCATTTCCAGCCGAGAGACTCCCAGCGCAGCTCAGAAAGATTCTGAAAATCAATCCGTCCCAAGTGCCCCATCACAGCGGACAAAATCACCGTTGTAAGGCCCACGATCGCGCCCGCCCTAAGCAAATCGCCGCGTCTTCGCACGTCGCGAGTGGCCATCGACGCCACAAAGCCCGTTAACAAACTGATCACCAAAAACCGCGCATCGATTCCTCCACGCAACATCGAACCAAACAGGCTCGCGAAAATCGACACCACGATCCCCAAGCGCTGTCCCAACAAGACCGAGATCACCAACGGCGCCAGCGCATACGGCACGGCCAGCTCCCAGAACTCACTAACATCCGCCTGACTCAAAGAATGCGGACCTGGCGCCCCTGAATCCATCGCGCTACCCGTGACCCAACGAACCATCTGCACGTGAGCAATCAAAGTTCCAAAGATCAAAAGCAAGCGGGAGTTGTCAGCCCACACCCTTGGGTGATTCATCCAAAGCAACGCCATCGCCAAGAAAGTCATTAATCCCCCAATGACAATCCTCTCCACTTCCAACACCGAACCCGCAGCGGTCCATGAGAGCAGCAGGGCCGCGCACACAAGGAGCAGCCACTTGACCCCCTTTCCGTGCCTGAGACTTTCCACCCACTCAGTCTTGGTAAGCCTCCTCCTGAGTTTCACTGAGGCCATCCCGCGGCGAATCAACCGCTGTCGCGCGATGAAAGACCGCGCTCCGCGCACCCCTGGAACCGATGCCAGAAGCCTTGAGAGCAACGAGCGCATTGAGGCAGTCATCATAGAACGAAAATAAAAAGTGACTGCGCCTCAACGGCCTGATTGCGGTTCTGATGCGCCCCGGTGCCGGCGGTACGCGCGAATAATTGAGGCCACCAACTCATGGCGCACAACGTCCGTATCGTCGAAATGACAAAAGCCCACCCCCGGAACCTTGCGCAGAGCCTGCAACGCTTCAACAAGCCCAGAGCGCCGATTTGAAGGCAGGTCGATCTGGGTCTGATCCCCGGTGATCACACATTTTGAATCCAGCCCAAGCCGCGTCAAAAACATGAACATCTGCTCGGTGGTTGTGTTTTGGGACTCATCCAAAACCACGAACGAGCGGGCCAGCGTGCGACCCCTCATATAAGCGAGCGGAGCAATCTCGATGATGTTTCTCTCCATGCATCGTTGCAGCTCCTCAGGCTCCAACATGTCCTGCAAGGCGTCATACAAGGGCCGCAGGTAAGGCATGATTTTTTCGCGCAAATCCCCGGGCAAAAAACCAAGAGCCTCCCCCGCCTCAACCGCCGGCCGAGTCAGCACGATCCTGTTGACCTGGTCCTGCTTGAGAGCGGCCACGGCCATCGCCATCGCGAGGTAGGTTTTCCCCGTCCCCGCCGGTCCCACGCCGAACACAATGTCGTGCTTCGTTATGGAATCAATGTACGCGCGCTGGTTGGCGGTTTTCGGAGTAACAGGCGCGCGCCGAGAGGAAACATTCACCCGGGTCTGGGTAAGCTCGTCGATGCCCATTCCCTGAGGCTCTTGCAAGGCCCGCATCGCGTACTGGAACTCCTGACGCCGGATGGGCACCCCGTTTTGACGGGCCTTCTCGAGCTGCTGGAATAGCTTACGCACTTGTGCGATCTTGTCGACCGCACCCTCAACCCGCAACCAACCCTCGCGAGTCGTAAGACGCACGTCGAGGGCCTGCTCCAGGGTCTTCAACAACCCCAGATCATTCCCGTAGAGGGCCTGCAAGATTCGGCCACTCTCAAACTGAAGCGTTTCAACTTCACTCATAAGTATGCAGGAAGTCTGGGGGAACGCCCTGCAAGGGAACTGACTATGCCCTACCTAAAACCATATGCAAGAGCCCAAACAGTGCGGTCGTCGGGAGACTTCTCAATCTCAACCAAAAGATAATACGTACCGCTGCGCTTTGGCTTGATCCGCGCACCGGCCTTCTGGCCTCCCTGCGTTTTCTTCAGCACCTCGTCCTCGGCAAGCTTTCCGTCGCTGTCGTAGATGTGTACAGAGATCGACGCCCCCTTGACCGAAGTACCCATCCAAAACCAATAGTCGTTTCCCTTGAAGAGCTGGTGCGGGATCGGCTTCGGCTGACCTACTGGAAGGTCCCCTCCCCACCACTCCTCGCGGATGGTGAACCCCTCCTTCACCGCAGACGAGCTGGCCTCAAATGCGAAGGAAAGCGCGTCTTCAATCGCCCCGCCCTGCACAGTGAGCCCGGGGGAGAAGGACAGTAGAGCTGCAACGAAAATGAAAAATCTTTTCACGACTGGATTTAATTTGAGCTTTTGCTGTTCGTTTTGAATTTGATCCGTCGCCGCTTATTTGGTTCCCGATTTAATCACCCCCACCAGATCCGAGCAGATTGAACCAATGTTACGGACAGCCTTCTCAGAGATACCTGTAGTCCCCTCGTTCATGAGAGGCTGTATTTCGCGAAGTCCGGCGCGAATCTTTGCAATCAGCGGGTCAGCCTGCGCCGCCTCGGGCATCTCCGTCAATCGTAGGTCAAAGTGCTCCACCAACACTGGCTGGTGCAGCAACCCGGCACCATCCTTGGAAAAGGTCTTTCCGACCACCTGGGCAAGAGCCTCTGTGCCCCGCAGCCAACCGCCAAGGCTCACGAGCTGGGCGAGCGGCTCGCTGTTAAGCTCTAGCATCGCCTGACGCACATCGGAGAGCGCAAGATCCAATTCTCGCCGCACGTCCGCCCAGCGCTTCTTGTCGGCGTACTCCACGATCGAGGTCGCCCTGCGGCTGACCGCTTTTTCAACCCCAATCGCCTTGGCCAGCAACCGAACGCTGTTTCCAATGTTTTTAACCTCGGGCGCGCTTTCCGCCTCCACTGCGATGAAACCTTCCGCAATCACCGTGCCCAACAGCAGCGAAATCTGCCGCTCGCTTCCCACCGGTTCGGCTGCGGATTTCTGCGCCTTCAAAACCTCGGGCCAGTTCGGCTTGCCCAGTTTGTCGAGGACTCCAAAAACTTCACTCGGAACAGGAACGACTACGCGCTCGACCATCTGAGCCTCCTTGGGAAACTTGCTCAGATCGATGCTCTTTGCAGGCTGTGCTGCATTCCCTGAGACTGCCGCTCCCCCAAGCGCCACCGCCATTGCGGGGACAAACAATGTTCGTAAGGTTCGTTCTTTCATAACTGTAATACCTAACACTGGCCGATCTATTTAAAAACTCAACCGCAGCTTTTTAGGGACTTCATCAAAGCAAAAAAGCCGCGGATTCCAATCGGCGAATTCCAAAGATAGCGCCCGCAGCCCTCCCGCTCCTATTCGCCCTTTCTCAGGATCCGGCTAAACACCTCGGACGCCAACGCGGAAACGGATTCGACCGTGACCCCCTTTGCACCCTCGGCCTCGAGACTGGTCATTTCAACCCCCTCCAACCCGCAAGGGGTGATGTGTTCAAAACCGCCCAGCGGACCGCAAACATTCAATCCAAACCCGTGCATAGTAATCCAGCGCCGCACCCCCACACCGATGGACGCAAGCTTTCTGCGGCCCACCCACACGCCAGTCAACCCCTCGCGGCTTCCCGCCTTTACCCCGAGAATCCCACAGCACTCAATCAGCCCCTCTTCCAGAATCCGCAAATGCCTGTGCAAATCCTGCCCTCGGACGCGCAAATCCAACAGTGCATACCCGACAAGCTGCCCGGGACCATGATAAGTGGCTTTCCCCCCGCGGTTGGTTTCCACTACCGGATAAGGGAGTGCGTCCTGCCGCTCCCCCAAACTTGCACGGTCCGAGCCCCGGCCAATGGTGTACACCGGCTCATGCTCCAAGAGCAGGAGCTCATCCACACCGCCCAATTTCTCCACTTTCGCTGCGAGAATATCCTCCTGCAGACGGATACCCTCCGCATACTGGATCCGCCCAAGCCATCGAGTTTTCAGCAGTTCAATTGCCATCAGATGCGCTCCAGCTCCGTCATGCGAACCCGACTGCCGGCCAATGCCTGAAAATGCGTCAATCCCACCGCCAGCGCATCCGCCGCATCCGGGGACGGAGTTTCGCTCAGCCCTAACAGCGCCCTCACCATAAATGCTACTTGGGATTTATCCGCCGCACCTCGACCCACCACCGCCTGTTTGACCCGCTTTGGCGCATACTCAAAAACGGGCAATCCCGCGCTCGCCGCGGCCAGCAGCGCCGCCCCGCGCGCACATCCAAGAATAATGGCAGTCTTGTAGCTCTGCACAAAGATCACAGATTCGAATGCTGCAACCGTGGGCTGGAAATCATTCACAACCGCGCGGATACGTTCATGGATCGCGAGCAGACAACCCGTTTGAAGCATGCTCGGCGGATTCTTCACAACGCCCCAGATCAAGGCTCGCGGCTTTCCACTAGAAACAGCTCCCTCCAACACCGCGTAACCTGTCCCCCGCAGGGATGGATCGATGGCGAGGACTCGCTCTACGGCGCTGTTTGCTGGGGCGGACACGAGACTTACTCAACTCAGGAAGCAAGACTTGTGCAACCCCCAAACGCAAGCCCGACGAGAACCTGCCGACAACCGCGAAACAGTCGCACAGCGGAGACACAGACGCCTGTGACGTCATCGCTGTCGACACCAAGTGCCTGCCCGTTCAATGCAGAGTAAAACTGCTTACCGCGAAATAATGTTTTTATCCCCATCGGTCAGCAAGCGCACCCATTCGCCGGGACGGAAGCCCTCGCCATGATCAGCCTGAACGATGACGTACTCGCGCCCTGAACTCATCTGAACGGTGATCTCGACACCATTCTTAGTCGTCATCTTACGCTCCGCGGCGTCCCCGATCAAACCGCCTGCCAATGCACCGCCGACAGCGGCCAAAGCCGATCCTTTTCCACGGCCAATCATCGAGCCCGCAATCCCGCCTGTAAGCGCCCCTGCGCCGACACCGACCACGGAGGACTCACCACGCAAAACCACGCGATGAACTGAAATAATCCTCACCCGATGCACCTGCATCGCCTGTCCGCGCATCGAGCGCGGGTAGGAAGCACCATCCGGATACGTCTCACAACCGGATAGGCAGAGCAGGACAGAACACAGCAACGAAATCGAAAAAAATTGGCGAAACATGATACGCGGAGGATGCGCAAGAGCCCCATGAAAATCAATTCAGAACAGCTTGAATTCGCGAGAGGAAATTCCGACTCTTTGAGCGCAGCCGGCATCCAAAAATAATCTCATTTTTAAAAGCACATGGCTTCACTCATCCACGCGATTCCCTCCGATTGGCCGGCGAGCATCAGGACCGAAATCGCCGACGCTGGGAGCTTCGAACGCATCGTTGTGCGTGATCTCTCAAACGAATCCCACAAATCAAAAATCACGCAAGCCAAAGCCGCATCCTCATGCGAGCAACACCCTGTAAAACGGCGGCTTTTGCAGGGCCTTATTCTTTACGCACTGGACGACATCCACGCCGCGCACTCCATCTTTCAAGACGAAGACGGCTTCTTCGGTTCCTACGGACATGGGATGATGCACCGCAGGGAGGGTGACTTCTGGAATGCCAACTACTGGTTTCGCCGCGCCGGAAATCCGCGTAACATATCGTTCCCGAACGGGCTTACTCCTGCAGAAATTACCGCAAGGTGCGAGGCTGCTCAGCAGCGAGCGGGCGTTGAGGACCAAGCGCTCGCCTTACTCCACCAGGAGTGGGTGCTGCTAACAGGCGCATTGCTAGACGCTGACCCGACGCAACTGTAGGAATGCCCCGCTGTTTTAGGATTCTGAATCCTCCAACCTACTTGCCCTTGCTCGCCGGAGCCTTGCCCTTGGAATCCAGCCCTGCGGATTGAGTGGCGGCGGTATCGTGTTGAATTTTCCATTTCTGAACAATGGACCTTGCGGCAGCGTCCACATTGGCGAGCTCAATCAAATCCGTCAGCAGCGCCGCGTAGAGAGCCTCGAGCTCATCCGCTCTTTTGATCTGCTGATCACGCCTGCCCATGGCTTCCTCGGTTTTTTGCAAGGTCACTTTCACATCCTTCAAGCGCTGTCCCATTTGAATGATCTGGCCTTTTAAAATCACCCTCTCGTCGATGGCGACGCGCATCTCGGCAAACACAAATACGAACGAGGCCACTGCCAGCGACCCCAGGGCCAGAACGACACCTCTGTCATTGGATTCACCCATGATTAGTTACCCCCTTTCTTCGACGTCGGCTCCGGCGCGTAAGCCTTGGCTGCCGCAGCAAGAGCCGGGTCCATTCCACGTTTCTGCAGCAAATCTCGGAGCCTCGCGTTGTTCCCCTTGACGGCGGCGGCCGCTATGTCGGCCACGATGGCTGGGCCGACAGAATCGGAAATCGAGGAGCCTTTAGCGAGCTTCTCCTGCTGCGTCTGCAACAGCTCCCGCTTCGCCTGAACCCTGGTCTGCACCGACTCAAGCGCCTGCTGATAGCCAAAGATCTCAAGCTTGGTCTTGGCGTTCTCCGTCACGACCGAATAGTGCTTCACTGTGAGCGCCATTACGGCCCCAGCTATGATGGCGACGATGTAGCTTAAATTCATATTATTTCCTCGGCATTCCAAGCCTCACTTAACGCACAGCCGCGTCCAATCTGAATCTATTTTCCACCCGCTTCAATAAACTCCAAGGCCTTGTCATAACTGCACCGCTCCAAAAAATGACGTAACTGCGGATGCACCGGATCGGGCAGCCCCGAACCCAGATGCACTATCTTTTCAGACACACTTTTCAACTCCTCCAAGTGGCCTGCGGCATCACGCTCATACCAGGTTCTGTCCGCGATCACCTCACGACGACGACGCAGAGATTCGCAAAGTTGGATGTAAATTTCAGGCAAGTTTGATTCTGACATAAGGCGATTTTTATCTACCCCCCCACAGACGCAGCCCAACTGCAACCGCCTAACGGCCCGCTATATTCTCCGGACGGATAATCTCTAGGGCGGCAATTGCGTCAAGTGCGCACTGCAAAACTGCGTCCCGAATCGGCGCTGGTTCCTGCGAGGGCCTGAGCGATGCCCGGATTTGGGCTTCCAACTCGGGATTATCGCCCGAGACGAGCGATGCTTCATTCATCCGGGGGTACACCGGCTCCTTCAGAAAATCGGCCAAGCACTGGTCTTTCGCTTCCTTCGCAAGAAGCTCGAGCATCTCCTGGAATCCAACTTTAACCGGCACATCAGGCTGAAGCCCGCCGGCAAACAACGGGCCAATTCCGGCAAAAATAGGATCCCTGACCGACAGCCTAAGCGAAACCCGCTCGTTGAGATCAATCGAACGATACTCGGAAGGCTCAGCCCTCGTGGCAGCCCCAACCAGCATCGCTTTCGCATGCACCTTCAAGCATGCAGCGAGAACCTCCCCCGACCCCGCCGTCAGGCTCGAAATCAAAACCCAAACCTTCAGCGGTCCCCGTACCCCGTCGAACTCGCTGACTAGCGTTTCTTCCGCTCCAGCATCCCCCCCGCGCACACGAAACAACCCAGTCCCCTTCGGCACAAACCGGCTGGCAAGCCGACCCGCTTGATCCAAGTTTGTGCTCCCCGCGCTGGCGCGCAGATCCAAAACCAAATGGCTCACATTTAACTGCCGTAAATCCATCAGCGCACGATCCAGACGGTCCTCGGTCTCCGTCTCAAACGCACCGATCCGCACATAACCCACCTTACCCTGCAAAAGTTCCGAATGAAATTTCGAGTACTGCTCGGCCGCCGAAGACGCCGTTGAACTCGGGGGATTTCCCCGAAACACCAACCGTGCGCCGGCCACTCCATCCCGCACAAAGGAATTAAGGGCTGCCCGGCGTGCCGCTTCCGGTCTGCGGACGGTTTCACGCGAACCCTGTATCCAAATAGACTCCAGAGCCTTGTCCACCTCTGAATCCGACAGGGAATCAATCGCAACCTGTGAAGCACTCGGCGAAGGCAATCCCCGGCCAACCGGCGCAGGCATCAGATCCGAGGAACCAAACCCTCCGCCCACCATCGCCATGATAAGCAGGGCGGCGAAACCGCGGTAAGATCGAGAACAAAACATCGGTTTAGGGTTCATCGGAAAATTAAAGCCGCTCTCCGCTTAGGCGAACTGCAGTCCCTTTTCAGCAATATCGCGCCTGAAGTGCATTCCCTCGAAGGATACCTTCGCCAAAGCCGCATAAGCGCCATCCCTCGCCTGTCCTAATGAGGAACCGACACTCGTCACACCGAATACCCGGCCCCCAGCGGTGAACAATCCCGCTCCCTCCCGCCGCGTACCCGCATGGAAAACAACCGCAGTATCTCCCACATCCTCCAAGCCGCTGATCGGCTTTCCGACCGCGTAATCACCCGGATACCCGCCGGACGCCGCGATGATACACACGGCAGAACCGACTGACCAAACCGGCCGGCACTTTGAAAGATTCCCATCAACAACAGCCTCCAGCAATTCCAGCAAGTCAGACTCCATCCGCGCCAAAAGAACCTGCGTCTCTGGATCGCCGAACCGGCAGTTAAACTCAAGGACCTTCGGCCCATCAGCCGTCAGCAT
>JBILUQ010000078.1:0-14534 GCA_044370935.1 Chthoniobacteraceae bacterium | reverse complement strand
GTTGTCGCTGGAGTACAAGCGTGGAGCGAACAACGGCGGAGTGCAGTTCCGCAGCGAAAGAGTTCCAAATCACCATGAGATGATCGGGTATCAGGCGGACTTCGCTCCCGGTATTGATGGCTTTCTTTATGACGAGTCGAGAAGGAAGCGGTTTCTGGCGATATACGATCCCGAAACGGGACCAACTCTTGCAAAGCCGGAGGGAACATCCGAGGCAATCAAGCGCGCGATGCAAATGGGCCAGGAATCGGCGAAGAAACTCACGCTGGATGAATGGAACCACTACAAGATCCGCGTCGAGGGCTCTCACATCCAACTCTGGGTCAATGATGTAAAGACAGTAGACTATACCGAAGATGACCCAGGCATCCCCGTCACTGGCAAGATCGCTATCCAAATCCACGGAGGTGCGACCGAGATTCGGTATCGGAATATTTTCATTGAAGAGCTCAATGATTCAAATCGCAAAGCAGAGCCGGCCGGCCAGAGCTTTCAACTCAAACCCGGCGAAACTATCGCGTTGGTCGGTGGATCAAACATTGAGCGGACACGATTCGATGCAAGGTTGCAGACGCACTTGATCGCGTCACAGGCCAACTTAAAACTTCGTGTGCGCAATTTTGGATGGGAGGGAGATACGGTTTTCGAGCAATGGCGGGACGGAGGGGTTTCAAAACAGCAGCCTACTAAACAGCACGTGCCCGGGGTCGGAGCCGAACAGAATCAGAATTGGCGGCAGCAGCGCGATTGGGGGCAGCAGTTGAGCGACGCCGGAGTCACGACGGTGATTGCGCAGTTTGGCCAAATGGAGTCACTCGCGGGATTTGAGAACCTTGCGAGTTTTATCGAATCTTACCGGGGCCTGATCGCTGAGCTAGGAAGTGGAGGTCGCAAAGTGGTTCTTCTGTCACCAACAAGCTTTGAGAAACCATTGGATCCATTGTGGCCGGACCTGAGTCTGCGGAATCAAAGCCTCGGCGCTTACTCGAAAGCCATAGAAAAACTCGCAGCGGAACTTGGCCTTTTGTTCGTTGATCTTGCTAACGCGGACAATTCCCAAAGACTGACCTCGAACGGATATCAGTTGAATGAAACCGGACAGGCCGTTTTCGCCAGAACCATCACAGCAAAGCTGGGCATGAAAGTCCGATCCGAGAACGAACTGGAAGTAGCACGCTTGGAGGTCGTCCAAATGGAAAGACTGTGGTTCGACTACTGGCGTCCGATGAACTGGGCATTTCTGCAGGGCGACAGAACCAATGTGCCTTATTCGAAGGATTGGAAAGACAGCAGTAAGCGTATTTTCCCGCAGGAAATGGAGGATTTCCGTCCGTTGCTGCAGCAAGCGGACGAGAACATCTGGCTTGCGCTGGAGGGCAAGCCCACACACCCGATCCGTGAACGTTCCTCAATCCCCAAAGAGGCCCCATCCTCCCCAGCCCAATCGCCGGAGGAGGAACTGGCCTCCTTCAACATCCTCCCAGGGTTTGAAGTAAACTTGTTCGCGTCGGAAGCTGACGGGATTGTGAAGCCGATTCAAATGCGATGGGACGCGCGTGGACGGCTCTGGGTTGCATGCGCCAAGAGCTATCCGCAAATCAAACCAGGTGAAAAGCCGGACGACTACGTGCTGGTTTGCGAGGATACGAATGGCGATGGACGCGCTGACACATTCACAAAGTTCGCGGATGGACTATTCATGCCCTCCGGAATCGAGCTTGGCGATGGCGGACTGTACGTGGCGCAGGGCACCGAACTCCTGCACTTAAAAGACATCGATGGAGACGGCAAAGCAGACTCCCGCCGTATCGTTCTAGGCGGTTTTGGAACGGCGGATTCGCATCAAATGATCAACTGCTTGAACTGGGGGTTCGGCGGAGAATTATGGTTCACGCAAGGGCACCATATTTACTCGCGGGTAGAGACCCCTTATGGCGTGGAAAACTTGAACAGGGCGGGAGTGTGGCGGTTCCGGCCTCGCACAGGGCATCTCGATCCGTTCTTTCAGTGGTCTTCCGCGGGGGCAAATTGCTGGGGCGTGGTCACCACAGACTACGGCCAACCCTTCCATAAAAGCGGCGCCAACATCGGTGCCTACTACTCGACTCCTGGCTTGGTGCGGTCGAGTCTCGCTGTGAACTCCCAGGCAATGAACCTTTTTCTCGCACGCATCAAACAGGTGGGAATGGATTTTGTGGGTAGCGCTCATTTCCCGGATGAGATGCAGGGACGCGCGATCATCGGGGGCTACTACGCGAACGTTTTGGAACAGCACGAACTCATTCTTCGGGACGGCATGTATGAATCCAAACAACTGCCAAACATCATCGAGACCAAAAACTCCGTCTTCCGTCCCGTTGAGGTGCGAGGCGGTCCTGACGGAGCGATCTATGTCGCGGATTGGTATAACCCGATCATCGGACATTATCAGGCCTCGTACCGGCATCCCGACAGGGATAAATCACACGGCCGAATTTGGCGCGTGACCTGCAAGGATCGGCCTCTCGTAAAGAAAGCCGATCTAATCAACAAGCGTGTCCCCGAATTACTCGAGCAATTGGATTCACCAGAGCGCTGGGTTCAGTATCAGGTCAAAAGGTTGCTATTCGAAAAAGACACTTCAGAGGTGAGCGAGGCCTTGGACACCTGGGTGTCCAAAAACGCAGATAACGACTACCGCAGACTACAGGCACTGTCGGTATTTGAAGCGCATGAGATGCCGCGGTTAAAGCTGCTCAAGGCACTTTTGCGCGCAGCCGATCCCCGGATTCGAGCCTACGCCACGCGTGCACTCTCGACTTGGGCACGCAGCGCTGCGATTCCAGAGGCATTAGAACTGATAGAAAGGCAGATCCAGGACGCTGATACTATTGTGCGACTGGAGGCCATTGTCGCCGCCAGTTACGTCAACGACCCGCGCACCGCTATCGTGGCATCTAAAGCGTTGAACCATCCTTTTAACAGCTATCACCACCACGCACTCACCAAGATGCTCAACGCCACGCATTCGATGTGGGCGCCACTCGTCTCGGAGGGAAAGCTTGAATTTGAAAAGGATGAGCACCTGATTTTTGCCCTGCAAAATGGATGGGTTGAAAACAATCCAGGTGATTTCAAAGCCTTATCAGGCGCACCGGTCGCTTACACTCCAAGCACCAACATGAAGGCAAAACAAATCGTTCGCCGGAACGCTGATCTACATGCCTCCGATTCGAAGCGGGCTGCGCTCTGGCTCAAAGCGATGGCCGCGACCGCGACACCTCCCGAGCTACCTTACATTTTCGAGCGCGCCGGCAACGATCCCGAAGTTCTCGCCGCATTGAAGTGCGCCGCTCCAGCGCAGGCGGAATTCATGCTTGAGCCTCTTCTGAATTCACACATCGAGGCTTTGAGGGAACAAGGGCTCCGACTTGCAGGCCAATGGAGGGTGAAAGCGTTTGAGGAACGCGTAAGATCGATTGCATTTGATCAAACCACTGTGTCTGGTGTGAGAGAAGCGGCTATTTCAGCACTATCCAATCCAGATGATCTCAAAAAGCTCGCGCAGGATCCAACCATTGGACGCATCGCATTACACACGCTTGTTGGAAACAGCCCCGGTATCGCTGCAAAATTTGTGCTTTCTCACGTCAATCAGGCGCAAACGCCTGAAGCCGCGGCGATGCTGCTGGGTCCCCTTCTTGAGCGAAGCGAAGGTTTGCCCGCGCTGATCTCAGCACTGGGCCAACCTGATGCGTTGAGTGCCGCTGGCGCGCGCGCTGCGATGAAGGCGCTCAACAACCTCGGACGTAGTGACGCCAGGATTTCTCAGCCGCTGATGAAGCTTGCAGGAATAAATGCATCGCTTCCCGCTTACACGAGAGAATACGTTTCTAGCATCGCAAAATCCGCTGTATCTTTTGGAAGCGCGATCGAAGGCAAGAAAATCTATGAGCAAGCAGGATGCGTTTCGTGCCATGTTCCCGGCCCGGGCGGAAGCAAGATTGGCCCGGACTTGAGCAGTATCAGCCGTGGCATGCCCATCGACATGATCATCGCGGAAGTGGTATGGCCCGCGCTCAACGTGAAGGAAGGATATGAGGCAGCAACCGTAACGATGAAAGACGGCAGCGTTGTAAGCGGATTCAAACACACAGACACCGCTGATTCTATCACAGTGCGTGAAATGTCCTCTGGCGAACTTCGGAGCATACGGAAGTCCGATGCTCGAGCCGTGCAGGTCGGTGGCACCGTGATGCCTGACGGACTTACGGCAGGAATGTCAGAGCAGCAGTTGGCACATCTGGTTCGCTACCTAAGCGAGCTCGGACAGTGATCCTCAGACGAACAGCCACGATGCGCGAGTGAGCCTACTTTGAGATCTGAGTCTCCAACACCGTGGCCACCTGTTTTCCGAGAAACTCGTAACCTTCTGCGTTGAAGTGGACGTCATTTGGGTTTTGAAGCTTCGCAAGGTGCGGGGTTATGGCTGCGAAAAGATCATCAATGACAACGTTGTGTTTTTGCATGATGGATGCAGCGGCCGTGTTGCGCTCAACGATTGACTCCGCTTTTTGGTTTTTGGCTGCGTCCTCAGGGATTGGGGTGGTGCTCGCCCACACCAGCTTGGCCCCCGTCTTTTTCATGCGCTCCACCAACTGTTCAAGACGCTGGGTGTAGTCCGGCAAAGGCGTTGCACGGTCGTGGATCCCGAAATTAAAATGGATTACGTCCCACTTGGACTCACCCAGCCACGCGTCGATCTTCTTGATTCCGTTCGCAGTCGGCCCGCAGTTTTCCGGCGCGCGATGCACATTAGCTTTGCCCTCCAAAGCCTTCCGCACGTCCTGCGTGTACCCGCGTGAAACCGAGTCACCGATCAGCAGCACGCGAGGCAGGCCGGGCTTGTCCTGTACAAAATCCCACGCGCTGGACTTTCCAGTCAGCTTGTCCCGCTTGTGAATGGGCAAATAGAACCCACCAAGATACTCCTGAAGCTGTCTTTCCCACGCCTGTTGTTCGAGAGAAAGCGTCGCGACAAGCGCTTGATACTTCTCGTCGACGCGCGCGTCGGCTTCAGCTTTCTTTGCAGCAGCCTCCTTGGCGTTGGTCGGTTCAGTCGCTGCACCGGATGCGGCAGGGGCCGGTTGTTGCGCGAAAGTAAATGAGGGCAGCGCAAGGAGCGCCAAGGTGAGGTTTTTCATATTGGAAGAGAACGTGCGAGAACGATTAGTCCTGTGGAGGTCCGCGGTCAACATTGCGTGCTTCTTCTGAAGCAAGGCTTATTAGAGCTCAGCATGAGCCCAGCAGCGGAAAGATTAAGGATCATCTATGACTAACCCCGAACCCAGCGCCGCGCCTTCAGTTCGAAACGAGGAAGGGAACGCAGAGGAACAGGTTTCACCGGAATTCGCAAAGAAAACGCCTTCTCGAAAGCAGCCTCCAACTCAGCGACGATCCGCGACGCCGTATCCCCTTTCACGTCTCCATCCACCTCGATCTCCACGGAGCACTCCGACATCGAACCGCGGCTTGATACCGTGACCCTGTACTCCCCAACCCCGCGAACCGAGCGAACCGCATGTTCAACCGCGCCCGGATACACATTCACCCCGCGGATAATCACCATGTCGTCCGTCCTGCCAAGCACTCCGCCCTCGAACCAGAGAGCGCCATCCGAGTCGCGGCGAGCCCTGACAATATCGCCCGTGCGATATCGCAGAAGCGGCCAGTCCTCGCGCCCCAGCGGCGTTAAAACCAATTCTCCAATGTGCCATTCTGGTACGGGCTCATTTCCGCCCGGAGTGAGCACTTCAACATAGTAACGCTCCTCAAGGACTCTCAGCGCACCGTCCATTCCCTCTTTGGCGAAAGCAACCGGACCCACCTCCGTCATTCCGTAATGGTCGTACACCTTTGCCCCCGGCCAAGCCTCCTCCAATCTTGCACGCACCCCCGTAAGACTGCCTCCGGGCTCTCCAGCCACGAGAATTTTCCGCACTCGTGAAGCCGACATCTGGACCCCCTCGCTTTTAGCGACGTCAGCGAGGTGAAGCGCATAGGTGGGCGTGCAGCACAAGACCTCAGCTCCATGCTCGATAATCGCTCGAACTCGCGCCTGCGTGCTTGAGCCTCCCCCGGGAATGCAGCGCAATCCGTAACGCACACCTGCTTCAAAAGCTGTCCAAAATCCGAGAAACGGACCGAAAGAGAATGCGAAGTAAGTCAGCATCCCTCGTTCCAGTGCCGCCAGTCGGAATCCCTCCTGCCAGTTTTCGAGCAACCACCCCCAGCTCGCAATGGTATCCCAAACTTGAATGGGTCGTGCCGTTGTTCCACTCGTCTGGCTGAAGCGTGTGTACGCTCCTGGATCAGCCGTGAGGTTGGAGCCCATCGGTGGATGAATCAACTGATCCTCGACGAGCTCGCTCTTTCGCGTGAAAGGGACGCGTGCGCTGAAATCTTCGAGCGAGGTTGGAAGAAAACCAACCCGCTGTAGGCGCTCCTTTTGAAAATGATTGGAGCGTGCCAGTCGCTCAAGGATGCGCCTGAGCTTTTGCCACTGCCTATCCTTGAGCGAGAAATCCACGGGGGCAGAAATTCAACGCAAGCTTTACGGCTGGGAAGGCTGAACTTCCGGAGCAGGCTTTGCCGCTGGCTTGCCGGGAGCAGGCTTGTAGTAGCTCACCAGACAGCCGCCAACGGCCGCGAGCAGCATGCCGAGCCAGAACCCAGGCTTCACACCACCCAATCCACCGGCCGGCGGATGCATTACCATTGAAACAATGGCGTTCACAACCGGCGCACCAGAGAACACGATCGCCATGACCACTGAAGGCGTCCCCTTGGCTCCGAACGCGAGCAACACGCCGAAAGCGCCAATCGCACCAACGATTCCCGCGATCAACGACCAAGCCATCCCTCCGGCCGGATATTTCCAATCCGCGCCACTGCTCCAGAGCAGGATGAGCGGAGCTAAAACCGCAGTGAGAAAGTAGGCGAGGCCGACGAACAGAAAGGCCTTGTAGCGTCCGAACACCGGATCCTGCATCTGCATCTGACCCGTGTGTAAGAAGACCCCATAAACGCCCCAGCTCACCACCGTGAGCATTGCAAAGGCTAACCATGTCATTCCGGGTTGAGAAGGGGCGTCGGTAGGATTCATAAGGCCTCTTGGATTACGACCTTTTGGAACAAAAGTAAACGGCGGGCTTAGCTTTCCCCTTTAGCACCCCCAGTGAAACCGCCGCTCAACGACCGGCCTCGGAATAAAGCCCCAGCATTCGCTCCGCGTTCTGACGCAGCCGCTCCACCAACTCGGGCGGCTCCAACGCCTGCGCCCGCGAACCATACGCCAGCACCCAGCGCTCGACCTCCTCAAGGTTTGCGAGATCAAAAGTCACCTCCAGGCGCCCGCCGGGCAGCTGAGTGAGACGCTGGGAGGCATGCCAGACCCGTTCTCGTACAAGCTTTGCCGCCCACGCGTCAAAGCGTATCCGGACTTTCCTGGTCACATCGCCGCCTTGAAACACGTCGAGACTGTTTGAAAGCAGACGGTCGATCGAGAAATTCAGCGGCCGCTTAAACTTGGCACGCTCCAGCACGGTCTTTCCCATACGAGCAAGCACGAAAGTGCGGAGCGCATCCCTCTGTATGTCGAAAGCGAACAAGTACCACTGCTGGCTGATGCAGGCCAGATGGTACGGGCGAACTCTGCGCTTCTCGGGAGCATCCGAGGTCAGTTTCGAGTAGAGGAAACTCAATTCTCGCGAAGTGGTCACAGCCTCGGATGTGAGCTGAAATACGTTCGAATCGATTTCGATCGCACCGGACTTTCGGAATGAGATTGCCTCGTCGATATCGCCCAAATCCACCGACACGGATTCGCCCATGCTGTCCGCGATCTTCATGCAGGCTGATCGAAGCGGCGCTTCAAAAGGCTTGCCTAGATTTTGATCGAGAGCTTTCTGAGCGATTAAAAGCGCAACAAGCTCGCCCTGACTAACCTGAAGACCCGGAACAGACTCCACTGGACGCGTGTAGTAATAACCAAAGCGCTTACCATCGTATTCAAGGGGCATCGAGAGCTGTTCACGCATGAACACGATGTCGCGCTGCACAGTCTTGGAGGTGACTTCCAACTCCTTTGCGAGTGTGGAGCAATTCGGATAATTGCCCTTCCGCACCAGCGCGTGGATTGCCCAAATCCGCCGCAATGGCGGACGCGCCATCTGGCTTCTAGGCTCAACCAAAAGTGCCGACTCGTTCTTACCAGCCGCCTTTTTTGTGTTACGTGGCATTCTCAGCGATCCATTAAAAGCTGGAAGAACGAGAGGGCCGGCTGCCGACGCGGTCTGTTAGCGCGATGCGTCGCGGTACTCTGCGATCGCGCTCTCGTTCGCCACGACTTCATTTCGCTCGTTAAGCAGGATGACCCGGGGCCGATGCCCGACTGCCTCCTGAGGCGTGAACTGCGCGAAATTCATGATCGTTAGGCGGTCTCCAATCTTTCCCAGATGAGCCGTAGCTCCGTTGAGTTGGATTGAGCCGCTGCCTCGCTCGCCGTAGATGACGTACGTCTCGAACCGGGCGCCGTTCGCCATGTTGCCAATCAAAATCTTTTCGTACGGCAGAAGCCCGACTTTCTCAGCCAAATCAACGGCGATCGTGAGGCTTCCCTCATAATGAAGACTCGCCCCAGTCACGGCCGCACGGTGGATTTTTGATTTAAGAAGCGTCAGATGCATCGCAAAAAATAAGAATGTGGCGGAAGTCCGAGAATTTCAAGGATCTCTGTGACATGCACTCCGACCCTCAGAGTGTTCGACAGAAAAACCATCTTAGCGGCACACGAGATTCAGTTTTACGCGCTCTGGATCTTGATGAAGCTCGCCATCCTGCGCGCCCTCTCCTGCGCCTGCTCTGGAGTCGCACCGGTCGCCACGGCGACAGCGAGGCGTCGGTGTCCTTTGCATTCGGGTTTGCCAAAAATCCGCACCTGACTCTCTGGAACCGACAGCGCCTCAGCGACACCAGAGATTACGGGCACGCCGTCCAGATGCCCCAACAGGGCGACGCTGTGGGCGGGTCTTAGAAGTTCAATGCTCGGGATCGGCAAGCCGAGAATTGCGCGCGCATGCAGAGCAAACTCAGAAAGCTGCTGGCTGCCAATGGTTACGAGCCCCGTGTCATGCGGGCGCGGACTCACTTCGCTAAAAATCACGTCGTCACCGCAAACAAAACACTCCACACCAAAAAGTCCGTGGCCACCGAGATTCTCGACAACTGCTTTGGCGATGCGCTGCGCCTCCTCCCACGCTGCCGCTGACATCGGACAAGGCTGCCAGCTTTCTCGGTAATCTCCGTCAATTTGAACATGACCCACCGGCGCACAACACTGGATGCCGTTCACCGACGAGACCGTCAGCACCGTGATCTCATAGTCAAAGGTGACGAACCCCTCAACAATGCAACGCCCTGCCCCGGCACGCGCGCCTTCCTGCGCATATTTCCAGGCACCCGCCATCGCTGAAGCATCCCGAACGAGGCTTTGGCCGTGGCCGCTCGAAGACATGAGTGGCTTTAAGACGCATGGAAATCCAAGCTGCCCTCCAGCTTCGAGGGCCTCAGCCTCACTCCCAACAAAGCGGTATGGGGAGGTTGGAAGACCAAGTTCCTCCGCGACCAACCGCCTGATCCCTTCGCGGTTCATGGTCAAGCGGGCGGCGCGCGCCGTAGGAATAACCCTCTGACCCGCGGCCTCCAGATCGACCAGAACATCCGTGGCGATCGCCTCGATTTCTGGCACCACCAGATCGGGCTTCTCCTCAGCAATGACCTCCCTGAGTCGCTTTCCGTCGAGCATCGAAAAAACGTGACTCCGATGAGCCACCTGCATTGCGGGCGCATTAGCGTAGCGGTCGCACGCAATCACCTCACAACCAAGCCGCTGAAGCTCAATGACGACCTCCTTGCCGAGTTCTCCTGACCCCAGCAGCATCACTCGGGTTGCGTTGGCAGAAAGGGGCGGGGCGAAGGTTCCGGGATTCAACATAAGGGTGGTTAGAAATCGAGTGCCATTCTCTTGTAAAGGGATCCCCCACCCGCTTCAACCTGCTTCCGCCTTGAAATCCCCGAAAGAAGCTCCCCAACGAGAAAACCACTCTGTGAGGGCGAGTTATCTTGAATGCAGAGCTAATAAACTGTTTTGCAAAGGGCTTTGCATTGAGGGCCCCTCAGTGATCATTCTCCAGAGGGGGACCCAAGACTCAAAAGTCTGCAAAATCCCCCCATTCAACCCCCAGAACAAGCCATGAAACTAAACTACTCCACCGCCCTCACCCGACTACTGACCATCCTGCCGCTGAGCGCGGCATCCATTTTTGCCGCGGAGTTCCGTTTGGCAGCCCCAGTGTGCGACCACATGGTTTTACAGAGGGACAAGCCTGTGCCGATCTGGGGCTTTGGCGACTCGGGGGAGACAGTGACAGTCACCTTCGGTGGGCAGACCAAATCGGCAAGCGCCGATGCAGCCGGCAAATGGATGGTCAAACTCGAACCGCTAGCCGCAAGCGCGGAGTCGCGTAAAATGGTTATCGCCGCAAAAAGCTCCGCTCGGAGCATCGAGGTCAATGATGTTCTGGTGGGCGAAGTCTGGCTGGGCTCCGGTCAGTCGAACATGGCCATGACGGTTTCGTCCTCAGCCAACTTTGAGCAGGAGAAAAATGCCGCTGACCTTCCTCTGATACGCCATTTCCGCGATTCGTCGGGCCCGGGAACTTCACCGCAGGCAGAGACCAAAGGTAAATGGGAAGTAAGCTCCGCCCAGAGCGTCGGCGGTTTCTCTGCAACGCTCTACTTCTTCGGTCGCGAAATCCAGCGCGAACTAGGGGTGCCCGTCGGCCTGATCAACACATCTGTGGGAGGCACGCCGATTGAGTCGTGGATCGCGGCAAAAACTCAGGCGGAAGACCCAAAGCTGAAGGACGCACATGCCGCCGATATCGCCAACTACACCGCGTTCAACCCGGAAAAAGCGATGGCGGATTACGAGAAAGCCCTTGAGCACTGGAAAAAGGCAGATGCCGAGGCAAAGGCCAGCGGCGCAAAGCCACCCCGCAAACCGACTGATCCCGTGCAAAACCGCAAGGGTAAGGGAGGTCCTGGCGAACTTTTCAATGGGAAGGTCGCACCGCTTGTGCCCTACGCATTGCGTGGGATGCTTTGGTATCAGGGCGAGGCGAATGCGAGCGTCCAGAAGGCCCCCCTCTACGTACACCAACTCTCAGCATTAGTCACCGACTGGCGCAAGCTCTGGAATGAGGAAGTGCCTTTCGCCTGGGTACAGCTGCCAAATTACAAGTCAACCGAAGGTTGGCCGTTGATACGCGAGTCGATGATGAAAACACTCGCCCTACCGAAAACCGGCATGGCCATCACTCTGGACATCGGCGATGCGGAAGATATTCATCCAAAAAACAAGCAGGATGTCGGCAAGCGGCTGTCTCTATGGGCGCTTGGGAGTGTTTACGCAAAGAAAGTCGCCGCGACTAGCGGTCCCCTTCCCTCTGGGCACAAGGTTCAGGGAAACGAGATCTCCATTTCTTTCAAGCACACGGATGGTGGGCTGAAAACAACTGGGGGTGAACTCAAAGGCTTCGTGATTGCCGGAGCGGATCAGGCATGGAAACCGGCATCAGCCAGAATCAGCGGCACCAGCGTGATTGTCGGCAACCCGGAAATCCCATCGCCCGTCGCAGTACGCTACGCGTGGTCAGATCTGCCCGATGGCAATCTGCGCAACGGAGCGGACCTGCCAGCCACTTCTTTCCGCACGGATGAATGGCCCGTGCCCGCACTCAACAAGTAGTATTGGGCTCCGTGCTCGATCCATCAAACGCGGATTCATTGTGCCTCATCCGGAGGCGAGTCCGCATTCACTGCCAACGATGAATGCGGACGAAACAGCAGTAGCGCGTTGGCGGCAAGCATGAGCAGCGCGCCCTTGAAAAATCCACCGGACAGCACCTCGTTTGCATAGGAAATGCCCGAAAGCGAAGAAAACCAGCCGGGTAAAAAAAGCGCCCATACCGTCGCGAACACCGGTTCGGTTGCGTAGATGAGCCCCGCTTGGGTCGAAGACACGCTGCCCTGCCAGCGGGTCATCGCCAGATAGGCATACAAGGTCGACACGAGGGTGATCAGCATGGTCATGCCTAAGAGCGGCGCATTTCCGTAAGCTGAAAACACACCTCTCAGCGTGCAGATCCATCCGGCATCCGAGTGATGGTTAAACACCCCAACACACATCACTGGGACAAGCACCACAGCCTTCACCGCAAACATCACTGAGGCTACCCTCCGCATGTTGTTGCCTGCGTAGCCTGCCCGCTCGATCGCCAGAATTTGCCCGGTGAAAAGCGCGGCCCCCAGAATGGTTTCAAGCTCACCAAACCCAAACCCGAGGGCGCCGCGTTCAGCCCCGTTGAGCAGAAAGCAACCCGCCAGCACCAAAATACAGGCGATGATCACTCTGAGCGAGGGCCAAGCCCGGAGCCGCAGGGCAACTACAACCGGCACGAAAACACAGGTGAACTGAGTAAAAAAAGCTGAACTACTCGCAGGAATCAGATTCTGGGCGTCTGTTTGCAGAAGCATGCCAAACGCGCCGAACAAGCCGAGTTCGAAGCCCTGAACGACTTCGCTGCGGCGCAGCCCAGGTCCAAAAGGACGCCAGATCAGCTGCATCAAGATCGCGGAGATGGCCATACGATTGAACAAAACAAAGGCCGCGTGAAACCAAGCAGGCAAGCCCGGCATGAGCGACTCCTGACAAAGCATGATGGCCTTCGCCGTCGCGAAGCTCATTCCCCAGGCTGCGGTCGCCAGCAGTAGCCGCAAAGCCGCGGCGGAAGACTCGTTCATTCAGCGTGAATGCTGCCAAACCCGACGGCATTTGAACAGGAGTCCCTCATTCGGTTTGTGACGCGGGAATTTGAATCAAGGCAAATCCCCGTTCACCAATCCGCACAACGCCCAATGTTTGGCGTCCGACCCGACTTGCCGACTCAGCTGAATCCGATTAAATGGAAACCCATGCCTGTTGATTCAGATGCAGCCTCCGCCGCCAACCGAGAGCGGAGCCGTCTTTGGGGCAGGTCACGGGTCTTACTTGGTTTTCTCTTGGCACTCATCCTTTGCGCCGCCATTTCGCTCAAACAAATCTTACGTCTCTCGGTGCTGGTCTACGCCAAGAGCCTCGCAGCCAAGTCAGGTCTTGCCCTCGAAACCCAAATCAGCGGCAATATTTTCTCAAGACTGGACTTCAAAAACACGCGTCTGACCCCGAAAACAGCGCAAAATGAGACACTCAAGAACGCTGAAATCCGAGAGGCCAGCATTGAATATGATCTCGCAAAAATCATATCGGGGGATATCCGGCGGGCCATCAGATCCATTCGCGTCAGTGACGCGCGCCTAAGCCTTCATCAATTGCCTACGCGGCCCAAACCGCAGGGCGGTCCGGAAGGGTTAACATTTACTGCCGCGCTACGGTATGCACTCGATATCCCAGGATTATTTGCAGACAGCGTCGAACTAAAGGACATTACGATTGAAGTCGACCAGGGCTGCGCCATCCGCTCAGTTCGTGAACTCAGTCTCAGCGCGATTGAAGGGCAAGCAGGACAGTTGAGCGTTAACCATGTCGTCCTTGCCACAGGCCAAGAGTTCGGCCCGATGCGGTCACCCCTCACCTACACAAGCCGCAGACTAGACCTCGGCCCGGTTGAACTCGACCGCGGGCTGGAACTGACCTCGCTCAGTTTTGGAGGATCGGACAGAGAGGCTACAAAATCTGTTAGTTTAGCAATCCGCTCGGATGATGGCACCCTCACGATGGCGCTTTCGGAGCGCAACGCGGTTTGGCATCTTGAGCTCATTGGAAAACAGTTTCCGGTGGGCGGTCTTTTGGAACGATTCGGATTCACCCACGGATACGAAGCATGCCTTCAATTCCTTCAAATTCACGCTGAAGGTAACCCGGCGGAACCACAAAGCTGGAATGGTTCGATGTCGCTTGAAATGGCAGCTCAGATGGCGGACAGCCGGAAAATTGTTTCAGAAATTAAAGCCACCTTGGACGCGGGAGACCTCAGGATTTCTTCGGCGCGTGCTTCCTTCGCGGACTCAATGCTAAGCGTTGGGGGAGCAATTCGAATTGGAGCCCTGCCATTTTCTGCGGAACGCGTCTCTGGAGATCTATTCTTCGATACCACTGTGGACGACCTTTCAAAGTGGACCCCTCTCCTCCGGTTCTTCATCCGTGGCCGCGCGCAGGCGTCGCTAGCGGCCCATTTTCACGAGGGAATCTTGGAATTAAAGTCGCGCATTGTGGGAAGTGAAATCGCAGCCGTATTTGAATCACGCTCAATGCACTCAAAGGCGTTGAGCGCGGAAAGCACTCTCCATTTCACGCTAAAAGAGCTGCTCTCAGATGGGCCGCGCGAGGCTGCTGCAGCATATGAAAGGCATTTAGGAGCGTATGCAAACACACT